>JBBWZE010000148.1:0-27223 GCA_039648845.1 Actinomycetota bacterium
CCTCGAACATTGCAGCCAGATCGCGATGCTCATAGCCCAGCGCCCGCGCGACGGTGAGCAGCTCGTCGGCTGCGGCCGTCGATGGCAGGGGCACGTGCAGCTCCCGTGCTGCGTCGAGGGCGAGCACAAGGTCTTTTTGCATCAGGCTGACGTCGAACCAGGTGTCTTCGGGAAGGTCGAGGACGAGCTCGGCACGTGCCTTCAACATCGGCGAGCCGATTGCGCTCTGCGTCATCACGCCGACGGCGAGCTCGCGGTCGATTCCGGCGCGTTCGGCCAGGAGCAATCCCTCCGCGAAGGCGAGCATCTGCACACCGAGGCTGATGTTGATCGCCAGCTTGAGGACGAGCCCCTGTCCGTTCTCGCCGATGTGCGTCGGCGTGCCGAGCTCACCCAGGATCGGCTCGACCTGCGCGTACGCCTGCTCGTCGCCGCCAACCATGATCGTGAGGGTTCCCGCCTGCACCTGGGGAACGCTTCCCGACACCGGCGCATCGAGCATCGCCGCTCCGACGTCCTGCACCCGCAACGCGAGCTCGCGGCTTGCGCGTGGGCTGACTGTGCTCACGTCGACCCAGATCTTTCCCGCGCCGAGCCCGGCGAGGATGCCGTCGGGACCCGAGGCAACGACCTCGAGTACTCCGTCGTCGGGGAGGGATGTGAAGACGACGTCGGCAGCCTCGGCGACCTCACGCGGCGTGTCGCGCCAGCGCAAACCGCTCTGCTCCAACTGCTGAACGTGCTCTCGGTTTCGGTCCTCGCCGTAGATCGGATAACCCGCCGCCAGAAGCCGAGCCGTCATGTTGCCGCCCATCCGTCCGAGGCCGACGAAGCCGATCTTCGTTGCCGTACTCGGTTCCGCTCGCATGAATCAGCTCCTCTGCATCACGAGGGCCTTTACCCTCTGGTCTTCGCCCCTCCCCGCGGATTTCGATCCGGAATTCGTTGCGGTCGGCTCCGCTTGTGTAGCCCGATCGAGGATCTGACTTGCGGCGAGATAGCGCTGCACGTTCGCCGGTGTCGGTTCCCCGGCGAGGTCGTGCACGGCCTCTCGGAACAGGGTCTGGGCGTGGGACAGCGTCATGCCCGCCACGATGGCGGACGGCGCTCGCTGTGTCTTCCCGGCGGGCGGCCAACTTTGCCTACCGGCTGCCGGGGCGCTCGTCTTCCTGCTAGCGGGGGGCGGACGGAAGCTCGACGTGCACCGATGTGCCGGCGCCGAGGGGACTTTCGACCTCAATCGCTCCGCCGAGCGCTTCGACCCGGTCTCTCAGTCCAATCAGGCCGGAGCCTCGTGCCGAATCGGCACCTCCGGCGCCGTCATCCCGAACGGAGACGTGAATCACGCCATCGATCCCTTCCACGCCGACATGGACGATCGAGGCGTGGGCGTGCTTCGCGGTATTCGTAAGCGTCTCCGAGACGATGTAATACGCCGCTACCTCGATTGGCTCGGGCAGTCGCGCGTCGACTCGCACGTCCAGCACGACGGGAACCGGGGACCGGCGGGCCAGTGTCTTCAGCGCCGGCCCAAGACCGCCCTCGGCCAGGATCGCCGGGTGGATCCCGCGAGCTGTCTCCCTCAACTCGTCCAGCACACTCGTGAGGCCCTCGGCAACGCGGGACAGCTCGACGTCGAGCTCGCCGAGCTCCGGCGGGAGCATTGACTGCGCGGCTCGCAGCGCGAGCGCGAGCGAGACGAGCCGCTGCTGCGTTCCGTCGTGCAGATCGCGCTCGATCCGCCGCCGGGTGTCGTCGGCAGTGGCGACGATCCGGGCGCGGGAAGCCGCGAGATCCGCCCGGTTCTCTGCATTCGCGACGGCTGTTGCCGCGATGTCGGTGAAATCAGCGAGGCGCGCCTCCAGGTTGCTTGCCAGGCGTCGCTCAGACGTGGAGGCCGCGATCAGCACGCCCCAAAGGCGGCCGGCGACGATGACCGGTGTCCCGACCCCTGAGCGCAGACCCCGCTCGCGGCTGACCGTGCCGAGGGCGCCGGAGGTGTCCGCGTAGCTCTCCATCCGGGCCGGACGACTGGTCTCTGAGACCAGGGTGCTGAGGTTCTTGCCGCCGAGGGTCGTCCGCGAGCCGACGGGAATGTGGCCGCCGTCTCTGCTCCAACTGGCGACGACTGTCACCGTGCCGTCAGACTCGTAGCGACTCAGACTCGTTCGATCGACGGGAAGCAGCTGCCCGGCTTCCTCGGTAACCGCCGCGAACACCTCGCCCGCCGGCGCTGTGCGCGCGACGAGCGTTGCAACCCGCCGCAACGCCGCTTGCTCCTCGCCGAGCCGCGTGAGGTCGTCGACCAGGATCCCGATGACACCTCCGACGACGACGAACGCGATCAGAGCGACGACGTCGACGGGACTGTCGGGATGCAGGCTGCCGTAGGGATGCGCGAACAAGAGTGCTCCCGCCAGAAACCCGACGACAACGGCAGTGAGCGCCGCCCCGACGCCACCGATCAACGCGACTGCAACAACGGCCAGCAGTGTGCAGAAGAGCACGCCGGCCAAGCCGAGGGACGATCGAAAGGGCAGCAAGCTGAGGGCAACCACGATGGGGCCGACGACCGCAAGGACCCGCGCAGCTGCCCGGTTTCGCCGAGGTAGCCGCAGAACGCGACGCGGACCGCCAGCCGAGCGCTTCCCCAACGAGACGCCTACCGGACGCCTCAGCGCGCTCATGGTCTGACGGTAACTGATGAGCACCGTCAGCCGCACCAGCACAGCACCCGACCGACGACGTTCTTCTCGCGAGCGCTCAGGGTGAGCGGCCGTCGACGATCCGGCGAATTGCCTCTGCCGAAAGCTCGGACTTCGGCACAAACCCGGCTGCATGGCTCGCGGCGATCAGATCCGCGAAGTCCGCCTCCGAGTGGGTCGAGATCAGGATCACGGGCGATCCCTTGCAACGGCCATCCTGGATCAGACGGCGTGTCAGGTCGATGCCGCTCTCCCGTCCGAGCGTGATGTCGACGAGGAGGACGTCAGGGCTGAGCTCCTTGGCCCGCCGAAGCGCCTCGGCCCCCGTCGAGGCGACACCGATAACGCTCAGGCCCTCTCGCTCGAGGAGAACTCGCGCTGCATCGAGGAAGGCCCCGTTGTCATCGACGATGAGAACGCGGAGAGCCACACAATTAGCGTGGCAAGCGACAAGGCGTTCCGCATTGCAGCTAGCAGGAATCTGGAAGGTTCGGGTAGCCGTGCGCGCGGATCGCTGCTGCCTTCGATGACAGCGACGCCCGAGCACGCAAGGCTCTCGGAGCGACCACGGCGACCCCGATCTTGGAGGACAGAACTATGGAGCCCATGTTGATGCCCACCACTGACTTGGACGACGACGAGGAGGTCCTCGTCCACGAGTGGCGTGCCGAGCAGCTGCGGCGTCTCGGTGTGCACCGAACGTTTGCCGACGCGTTCGCCGGCCTGGTCGACTGGCACGAGATCGCAGATCTCGTTGCGCGTGGCTGCTCGCCGGAGCTCGCATTGGAGATCGTTCGGTGAAGACATCACTTCGCCGACGCCCGGGGCGGCGGCGGCCACGAGCTCTAAGGGTTCTGGTCAGCGGTAACTCGCGGTTTGGTGCTCGCCCCTGCAGCAAACGGGAGGTGGCCGTGCAGACGCAGACGCACTCGACGGCCATCCTCATTGCGGCTGTCGACTCTTGGAGGTTCCGATGTTCAATCCCAAACTCGCTTGGGGGCGGTACAGGCTCATGCTCGGACCACTGGTCGCCGCGATCGTCGCCGGCGCCATCGTCGTCGCCGCTGCGCTCGCGATGGGCCCGTCGACCTCGTCGACAACGACCAATGTCACGGCCGACACAACGGCCAACAGTGGCGCAATCACACCGGGCCTCGCGCTGCAGGGCGCGATTGTGAACGTCGTGCAGTCGGTATCGCCGTCGGTCGTACAGATTCAAGATCAGGTTGGGCTCGGCTCGGGAATCGTGCTCGACTCCTCGGGCTACATCGTCACGAACAACCATGTCGTCACCGGCGCGAAATCACTGACAGTGACGACCTCGGACGGCAGCCGCTACCCGGCCAAGCTCGTCGGGTCGTTCCCGTCCGACGACCTCGCCGTGATCAAGGTCTCAGGTGCCACCCTCGAGGCGGCGACGTTCGGTGACTCGTCCCAGCTCAAGGTGGGCGACCTCGCGATCGCCATCGGCAACCCGCTTGGCCTGCGGTCCAGCGTGACGGACGGAATCGTCAGCGCGTTCCGCCAGGACATTTCGGAAGGGAGCAACGGCGTCACGTTGCCGTCCGTCATTCAGACGAGCGCCGCAATCAATCCGGGTAACTCCGGTGGCGCTCTGGTCGACATCCAGGGTCGCGTGATCGGGATTCCCACCCTGGCGGCGACCGATCCCCAGCTCGGCGGCAGCGCCCCGGGCATCGGGTTCGCAATCCCGGGCAACCTCGCTAAGGACATCGCCGGCCAGATCGTCACGCACGGCAAGGTCGTCGACTACCACCGTGCCTATCTCGGCTTCCGCGTCGGCGAGACCAGCGGGAACGGACTCTATGTCGGCTCCGTGTCGGCGGGCGGCCCCGCCGCCAGCGCAGGCATAGACGCGGGCGACGTGATCGTCTCCGTCGACGGCAACGCGACATCGACCATGAACGGACTCTGGTCGGTACTGGCCGAGCTCAAGCCTGGCCAGCAGGTCTCCGTCGTGGTCAAGCACCAGGACGGCCGCAAGGCGACCTTGCAGGTAACGCTCGGAACATACCCCGGAAGCTGAGGAGAGAAGTCCATGACGACCACGCAGGATCTCACGCGAGCCGTGGCGCGACGCATTCGCGTGCTGGCACCGCTCGCTGTACTCATCTGCTTGTCCTTGGGCGCGACATCGACCGAGAGCGCAGCTGCAGCGGGCGGTCGTGCCGTGACGAACGGCCCGATCAGGGCCGAGAGCCTGGAAGACGCGATCGAGACCAGCTCGAACTGGGCAGGGTACGCCGTGACCCCGCTCGAGCTGAGCACGCCGACGACTCCTGAAACCCCTCCGACTCCGACGACCCCGACGACCTTTACGAGCCTTTCCGGCAGCTGGGTTCAGCCCACCGTGACCTGCACGAAGTCGAAGGCGACCTATGCGGCGTTCTGGATCGGCCTGGGCGGCTTCTCCCCCACCTCGCAGGCGCTCGAGCAGATCGGAACCCAGGCGACCTGCACCGCCGCGGGCAAGAAGACGTACTCGATGTGGTATGAGCTCGTTCCGGCCGCCAGCGTGCGGATCCGGTTCAAGGTCTTCCCAGGCAACGCACTGACGGCCTCCGTGAAGGTCAACGGCACGCAGGTGACCCTGCAGATCAGGAACCTGACGCGTAAGACGAACTTCACGAAGACCCTGTTCATGGCCGCGCCTGATGTTTCGTCCGCGGAATGGATTGCAGAGGCGCCGACCGGCTGCAACGCCTCGGGCTGTGAGCAGCTGCCCCTGGCGAAGTTCAGCACGCTGACGTTCACCAAGGCGTCTGCGACGACCTCGGACGGTCACACGGGCACGATCAGCGATGTCTCCTGGTCTCCGACCGTGATCAACCTGGAAGAGAGCGCGAGCGACCCGCTCGCAACCCAGACGACTGGGGCGCTTCCTTCCCCGCTATCGACGAACGGCGCATCTTTCGCGATCGCCTGGCAACAGGCCATCTCGACGGACGCACAGCGCGGGGCGGCTTCGGGCTAAGCGCCGATGCACGTACGCGTTGTCTTAAGCGGGGTGGCTATGAGGGCGGCGAGGGCCGGAAGTGAGTCCGACCTTCGCTGTGCTCAGACGGTCCCACCGGGGGCATGAGCCGACTTTTCAGAGTGGCGTTCGACTCTCTGCAGTCGAGGCACCGGAGGGATCCCACGATGGCAAGGGACTCGTCCAGCCGTCGGCCGCAGGCCAGGCAGCGAAGACCGATTCTCTTCGCGTCGGCATCTGTCCCCGAGTCCCAGCTTGCCATCCCAGCCGACTCCTAGAGCTTTGTCTTGATCGCGCGGGCTGTGTGAGCGAACGGATGCTGGTAAACCTCTGACGCCTCGTCACCGCTGACCGGAATGACGATCTCCTCACCGGTCTGTCCGTCGTAAGCGAAGACACGTAGCGTCTGGTCGCTCCTGTCCCAGACGAGGGCCACTGCGATCGAGCCGCTCTTGCGCGTCGCCAGATCGACCACTTGCTCCATGAACACAGCATCCTCTTCGCCGCGCTGGACGCGCTATCCGAAGGGCGCGAAAGGCCTAGACCCGCGGCTGGGGGCGTCGAGTGCGCGGCGCCGGCGGCCTGGTTGCCGCCGCCGCCGCAAACCAGAAGCCAAGCCGACGGCACCGTGACTGCCTTCGGCATCTCTTCCGCGAACGCCTCTCCTTCGGGGGCCTGGAGGTGTGCAGGCTTCGTTCGCCGCACGAGCACGACGCGCGGCGCTCTTCACGCGCAGACCCTATCCCGGTCGCGTGATCCGTTCACGCGAACGAGGCCCGGTGGACGCCGGGCCTCGTTCGGCTTCTGCCAATTACGAGATCGCCAGCGCCGCAGCGCCGAGCTGGCCGCGAATCTCACCGGCCGGATTCTTCTTCGTGTGAACATTGACGTAGCCCCGGCCCGCCTCGAGGGCGTTCAGGACCGACGCGCCCACGGTCGCTCGCCCGCTTGCGCCACTCTTGCAAGGCGCGCACAGGGGCACGATGACCGGCCCTGATTTGCCACGCGCACCGCTGTGGATGTGAGCGGCAACCGCGTTGCCGGTCAGTCGGCTGAACGTCATACGCCAGACGAGCACCGCTGACGAGCCCTGCTTCGTGATCGCCACCGTAAACGCGCCCCGCGCCCGGCGGACATTGCCTTTCGGCTTCGGCCGCTCCTGGGACGCACGCATCGACGTCTTCAGGGAAGCTGCCGACGACACCTGCCCGCGGATCTCACCGGCGGGGTTCGTCTTCGTGTGCACGTTCACGTAGGCGCGATCGTTCTGAATCGCTTCGAGAACCGTTGCGTTGATGTTCGCGGTGCCGGTGGCGCCGCTCGTGCAGGGACTACAGATCGGCACGACGACCGGGCCGGGGACGCCGCGAGCAGCAATGTGGATATGCGCGGCGACGGCATCGCCGGTGAGACTGCCGAACGAGAGCTGCCACTCGAGCACCGTGCCGTTGTCCGATTTCGTCAGGGTGCCCGCAAACGAGCCGCGAGCCGCGGCGACCTCACCTTTCGGAGTCGGCGTCTCATCTCCAGCCACCATCGTGGCCACGATTTGAATCCGGGCTGCCTGGCTGCGTGCCCCTGCCGCCCCGGCGATGACAAGTCCGAGCACGAGCCCGACTGCGCCCGCCACCAAGAGAAGCTTCTTCACCGAATTCCCCCTTCTTGCCGATTCGGGATCGCAGGTCGACCCCTTCACCTGCGCTTACGGGAGGCCTGGGGAAGCGGATTGTGGCCCGCTGGTGGTCAACGGTTCTGCGTAGCCCTACTCCCTCGGATGGGGGACGCCCTCCGAACCGAAGATGGTCGATGTTCAGGACTAGTACTTGCGGACTAGTACCTGCGGTTGGCGAACATGGAGAACAAGCGGCGAACACCCACACGGGCCTCGAAGGCTTCGAGGCTTCTGTCGACCTTCGAGTCGGCGGGCCTCGCCGCGACGGCGACGTTCGCAGGCGCGCTCTGGATCGGACTCGCCTTGCCCGGCCTGCCGCTGCTTCCAGGCGTGGGTGGTGGCCAGGGGAGCAATGTTGCGATCTCCCTCAACAGTGCCGTTCTCGGCGTGCAGGACAGCCGGACGTTCGCTTCTTCGGGTGGGCTCGCCGGACGTCAGGCGCGCCTTCTGTCCCTGCTGCTTCCCGCGTCCGACCCGCTCGCCAAGGAACTCGCGACCAAACGGCGCGACGCAACGCCAAGGTCGGGTGCGCCGATCGTCGTCGCGCTGCCACCTATCCACATTGCACTTCCTGGAACCGATCCCCGCGTCGTCGAGAGCTCACAGGCCGGCTCGACGGCATACGCACCTGCGGCGGCGCCGCCTGCGCCGGCGCCGCCGCCGCGCCCTACGGCTCCGAAGCCGCCGCCGCCCCCGCGGCCGCGGGAACCGGTGCCCCAGACACCTGCACTCCCGGCGGACCCGTCTGCTCCTCCGCCTGAGGATCCCGAAGCTCCGTCGGCAGGACCGCAACCGCCCGTGGCGGGCGACGCTCCCCCGAACGACACAGACTCTTCGGATAACCCTGCAGATGACGAAATCGGGACCAGCGATGGCAACGGCAACGCGAACGGGAGCGGCAACGGGAACGGCAACGCGGGCGGAGACAACCCGAACGCCGGCGGCAACAATCCCAACGCGGGCGGCGCCAATGCAGGCGGTAACGGCAACGGTGGCGCGAACGGCAACGCCGGCGCGAACCCGAACGCCGGCGGCAATAATCCGAACGCGGGCGGCGCGAATGCGGGCGGCAACCCCAACGCCGGCGGCGGCAACCCCAACGCCGGCGGCGGCAACCCCAACGCCGGCGGCGGCAATCCGAATGCAGGCGGCAACGGGAACGGAGCCCCGAAAGGGTCCCCGCAGAAGGGCCATTAAGTGGAAAGCCGCTTTCGCTCTCGCTACGGCCGACTCGCCGTCACCAGGGCTGCACTCGTCGTGTTCCTGGTCTTCGCGACCGCAATTGCCGCGGTCGTCTTCACGCTCGACCTGAGCGCAAGACACTCGAACCGGCAAGAAGCCGGGACGGAGCTTGCGAGCACGGCGCGGGTCGCCGCCTCGACCTTCTCGACAATGAAAGCCAATCTCCGGACGCGTGTCAGCGAACTGGCGGCATCCGGGGCACTTCAGCAGGCCGTCCTGGCGAAGAACACGACGCGGCTGAGGTCGCTCGCCGCCTCACACGATGCTCGCATCGAGCTGCGGGGTCGTATGTTCGGAAAGCTTCCGCGGGAGCCGCGCGTCACGGCGACGGCAACCCTGGCACGGCGCTCTCGAGCTGTCGCGCGGGTGACCATGGCCGTCCCGATGGATCGTTCTCTGCTCGCCGTCTTGCAGAGCGCCACGCCGATGGCGAAGCACGCGGCGCTCGTTCTGGTTCGAGACGGCCGCGTGATCGCGGGAGGACCGTCCGGTACGCACGTCGACGTCGACGCTCGGCGCATCGAACTTGGAGGCGTCCCGTTCTACGCGACGACCACCGAACTCGTGGCCGGAAATGCGTCGCTCCTCGCGGTCGAGCCCGTTTCGGCGGTCGCTGCACGAGTGAACGCGTACAGGAGACGTCTGCTGTTCGCCGCGGCGATCACCCTCGCGCTCGCAGCCGGGCTTGCGACGCGCCTCGCGCGTCCCGTTGCGCGCGTCTTCGCCGACCTGGCGCGACTGACGCGGCAAGCGCAGACAGACAGCCTCACGAATCTCGCCAACCGCCGCGCACTGGACGAGCGCCTGGACGATGAGGTCGACCACGCCCGGCGGCTCGGGACCAACGTGGCCTTTGTGATCGCAGACATCGACAATTTCAAGTCGATCAACGACACCTTTGGCCACCAGACCGGCGACGAGGTTTTGCGGCGCGTGGCGCGAACGTTCGCCGACGCCGTCCGAGAGCTGGATCTCCCCGGCCGCTACGGCGGCGAGGAGATCGCCGTCGTCCTGCCGGGAACGAACCTCTCGGGAGCTCGAGCGCTCTCGGAGAAGATCCGCAAGGGCCTCGAAGAGCTGTCCCATACGACGCCGGACGGTGTTCCCTTCCAGGTCACTGCCAGCTTCGGTGCGGCCTGCTTCCCTGGTCAAGCGAACGCGGGCGATCTGGTCGCGGCAGCCGATGCCGCACTCTACGAGGCAAAGCGAACAGGCAAGAACCGCGTCGTGACTGCGACTGCGAAGAGGAAGACCCGCGGCCAAGCGGCTGCTGCGGACGCACCGATACCAGCCTAGGCTCGCGTAGTCCGACGCGCGGAGCCGCGGCACCGGAGGGTATGGAATCATTCTCCGGATGGGGCGCCGGGGTCTGCCTGTCACTCTCGCCGCGCTCGCCATCGCCGCCGTGCTCGGCGCGCTCGGGCCGGCCACAGCCGGTGCATCTTGGGATCAGGTCCGGGTCAAGGTCGTGACGTTCCACTACAAGTCGCACGACGGTCACCGGCGCGCCGCGTACGTGGTACTGCCGGACTGGTATGGGCCCGGCGACAATCCGCCGCTGCCCCTCGTGATCTCGCCGCACGGACGCGGCGTCTCGGCCGAGGAGAACGTCGATCGCTGGGGAAACCTGCCGACAGTCGGACCGTTTGCCGTGGTCAATCCGGAGGGACAGGGCCGGAGATTCGCACGTTTCTCCTGGGGCTATCCGGGACAGATCGAGGACCTCGCCCGCATGCCGCAACTCGTTCGCCGCGCGATTCCCTGGCTGCAGATCGAACCGCACCGCGTCTATGCATTCGGCACCAGCATGGGCGGACAGGAGACGTTGCTGCTCGTCGCACGCCATCCCAAGCTCCTCGCAGGCGCCGCAGCGTTCGACCCCGTGACGGACATGGCCAGGCGCTACCGCGACTTTGCCCGCCTCCCGTGCAATCGTGGCTGTCTCAGGAAATGGGGTGACCCGCTCGGCTTCGGGCTGCGCAGGCTCGCGCGGGAGGAGATCGGCGGCACCCCATTCAACCGCCCGCGAGCCTACGCACGCCGCAGCCCGATCACCTACGCGCGCGCTATCGCGAGCTCGGGAGTACCGCTTCAGCTCTGGTGGAGCAGAACCGACCGCGTCGTCAGATCGGCAGATCAGTCGGTGCCACTCGCGCGCAAGTTGCGCCGGCTGAATCCAGTGGCCCCGCTCCACACGGTCGCGGGCTCGTGGCCGCACTCCGCCGACATGCGCCCATACTTCATGCTCATTCCGGCGCTGCAGAAGTTCGATCTGGTGGGAACGCGCAGCCCCTCCTCGCTCCAGGCTGCGCGATCAGGTCCCGTCCACAGGCTGTTGCCCTGGCATCACGCCGTGCGCGACGCGCAGGGACGGCTGCTGCCCTGGTACCGACCGCAACTGGGGCTGGGCTACGACCACGTACTGCGCATCGGCTGGAAGTTCATCGAGCAGCGTGTCCCACGCGATCCACACACCGGGGCGAAGGTCTATCTCCACTACGCGGTCTTCGACGGCCGGACGCTGCACGGTACGTACTGGCAACACAACCCGGCCTTTCTCTATTCGACGTTCGTCGACTCGCTCGTGTCCTGGTACCCGTACTCCGGTGACCGCCGCGCGGTGCGAGCGGTCCGAGAGATGCTGGACTACCAGCTCGCGCGGGGCACGTCGCCGGCAGGCTGGGCGTGGCCGCGGGTCCCGTTCGCGACGAGCTGCGCGGGCGAGCTTAGATACGGCCGCTGCCTTGCCGGACTCCCGCAGCACTTCTACGGCGGCATCGAGACCGACAAGGTCGGGCTGCTCGGACTCGGCTACGCCCTCTTCTACGAGCTCACCGGCGATCGCCGTTACCTGACCGCGGCTGTCGCCGCGGGCAATGCGCTGGCGCGCCACGTTCGCGCGGGCGACGCCACCCACACGCCGTGGCCCTTCCGCGTCAATGCGCGCACAGGCGCCGTGCTCGACGGCGCGGAGTTCGGCGGGCTCGTCGTCGGGCCTGTTCGGCTGCTCGACGAGCTGATCGAGATCGGTGCCGGGAACACGGCTGCGTACACCCGCGCACGCGACCTCGCCTGGTCGTGGCTGCTGAAGCACCAGCTCAATCCAGATAGTCGCGCCTGGAACCGTTGGAGCGGCTTCTACGAGGACGTCCCGTACAACCCGCGCAGCCTCAACCAGGCATCGCCCACGCTGACCGCGCAGTATCTCCTCAGCCAAAGCTCGCCGCAGGCTCTCGACCCGCTGTGGAACGAGCATGCGAAGACAGTCCTGCGCTGGGTACGCACCTCGTTCGGACGAGGCCCGTTCGCCGGCGCGTGGGGAATCGACGAGCAACGCGCGCCGGGGAGACCGGGATGCTGCTCCCGCGTCGGGCTCGGCAGCACGACGTCTCGCTGGGCCGCGGCGAACGCGCTGCTATACGCGCGGACCGGCGACGAGGCCGCGCGGGACCAAGCGGTGCGCTCGCTGAGCTACGCGACGTACTTCGCCACGCGTGACGGACGCATCTCCTGCTGTGGACAGCGCCCCGGCAATACGTTCTGGTTCAGCGACGGCTACGGGGACTATCTGCGCAGCTTCAACTGGGCGATGGCGGCGATGCCCGAGCTCGCGCCCAAGCGGCAGAACCATCTACTCGGCTCCGGCTCGGTGGTCCAATCGGTCGCGTATTCGCAGAACGGCGTCGCCTACCGGACGTTCGACGCGGCTAGTACCGAAGTCCTTCGTCTGCGGTTCCGTCCTCGCCGCGTAACGGCCGGAACGACACTGCTCGAGCGCGAGGACCTGAACGCAGAGGGCTACGTGATCCA
Organism: Actinomycetota bacterium; assembly: GCA_039648845.1. GTDB lineage: Bacteria > Actinomycetota > Thermoleophilia > Gaiellales > Gaiellaceae > 3-1-20CM-4-69-9. The sequence goes on from JBBWZE010000148.1 coordinate 12,425, forward strand.
GACACTCGGCGGCGGCGACTACGCGATGCGGATCCGCCACGATCGTTCGCGGCGGATCCGGATCGAAGAGTGACCTCTGTGCTCTCAGCTCTTACGGGCGGTCGCCTTGCCGCCCTTCCGTCCTGCGGCCTTCTTCTGCGCCGTAGTTCCTCCCTGGCTGGACGAAGAGCGGGATGAGCCCGAGTGCGACTTCTTCCCGCCGCGACTCGAGGCGCCGGGCGAATTGGCGATCTTCGCCGCGCGCTCCTTCGACATCCCTTTCTCCTTCAGCGCCTCGTACTGCTTCTCGTTCTTGACGTTCGCACGCTTGCTCGGCATCGGAATGCTCCTTTCGTCGTTGGCCCGCCACGTTTTCCCCTGCTCCGAGCGGCCAAACCAAGCTCAAAGCGCGCTACGCTCTAGGGCATGGAGTCGCCGGGGGACTCGTGGGAATCGTTCGGCTGGGAGGCGTCCTGGCAGCGGCCTGAGGAGGACGCCGACCGCGACCAGGTCCTGCGCCTCGCTCGCCAACTGGCCGAGGCTCGAGAGCGCCAGAACGTCGAGGCCCTGCTCCAGGTCGAAGATCTCAAGCGCGCACTCCGCGAACGTGCAGCCGACGTCGCGCGCCGAGAGCTCGAAGTGGAGAGACGCGCCCGAGAGCTGGAGGAGCTCGACGAACCCGGCCGCGAGGGCCGACGTCTACGCCTACGCTGGTCGGAGCGTTCGCAAGAGGGGAACGACGGGCACGCAGACGGGCTGATCGCGCGGCGCGAGGCGGAGGTTCAGCAGCGGCTCGACGCCCTGGTTCCCCGGCAGCGCGAGATTGCCGAGCGCGAGCGGGCACTGCGCGCGCGCGAGCTCGAGGTCGACAAGGCCGAAGCCGCTGTGGCAAGTCGCGAGCAGGAAGCCGAGGAGTCGAAAGCCTCGGTCGAGCGGCGCAGGGTCGAACTCGAGAGCTCGTACGCGCGGCTGCGCGACAGCGAGGCTGCGTTCGCGGAGCGACTGGCCGCGTTCGAAGAGCAGGAACGGCTGCTCGAAGCGTCGCGCACGGAGATCTCGCGAGCGACAGACGAGCAGGTCGCGCGCCTTGCGGCCCTCGAGGCGGCCCAGCACGAACTGGAGGTCGAACGCAGCCGGCTCGCCGCCCAGGCTCGGGAGATCGAGCAACACGGGGACGCAGTTCCGGCCGGATACGAGCGCGCCGCCGATGATCGCGAAGGACGGTTTGCAGCTCGGGCGAGAGAGCTCGAGGAGGGCGCGAAGGCGCTCGACGACCGGGAGCTGCGGCTCGCCGCCCGCGAACGAGAAGCAGCCGCCGTCGGGGAACGATCGACGGCGGCTGGGGAACGCAAGCTTGCGCAGCTCGAATCGCAGGTCGGCGCCCGCGAGGCGGCGCTGCTCGCGCGCGAGGCAGAGCTCCTGCGCGTCCAGTCCGGTCTGGCAAGGCAGCAGGAAGGGATTCGAAGACGCGAGCGCGCACTCGAAGACGCCGAGCGCGTGCGCGAGCGTGAGACCGCGCTGCCCGCGGCCCCGTACGTCAGCTTCACTGACGGGTTGGACGCGTTCAGCGTCGGCCGTCAGCGCTAAGCCGAGGCCTTGGCCTAGAAGCTGTCCCCGAGCACCCGGGTGCAGACGTCGACCACTGTGGGGTCGAACTGCGTGCCGGCGCCTTCGTCGAGGCGTCGCAGCGCCTCTTCCTTGGGAAGCCGCTTCCGGTAAGGCCGGTCGGTGGTCATCGCGTGGTACGCGTCGCAGACGAGGATGATCCGCGACTCGATTGGAATCTGCTCGCCGTGCTTGCAGTCGGGATAGCCGGTACCGTCGTAGCGCTCGTGGCAGTGGCGCACGAGCGGCCGGACTTCTTCGAGCCGGTCGATCGGCGCGATGATCCGCTCGCCGAGCTCGGGATGCTTCTCGACAACCTCGCGTTCTTCGGTGGTGAGCGGGCCTGGCTTGGAGAGGATCGCCTCGGGGATGCCGATCTTCCCGATGTCGTGGAAGAGCGCACCGAGTTCCAGCCGCTTGAGCGAGCGCGTATCGAGGCCGAGCCCTTCACCGACCTTAAGCGCCAGGTCGGTGATCCAGCGCGCGTGTGAGGACGTGTACTCGTCGTTCGCCTCGAGCGCGTTGGCAAGGGCCTCGACCGTCTCGAGGAAGGTCTTCTCGAGGCTTTGGAAGTTGCCCGCGTTCGTGAGCGCAAGCTTGGCCTGGTGGGCAACGCCTGCGAGCAGGCGCAGGTGCCGCTCGCTGAAGCCGATCTCTTCAGGCGCGGCGACCGCGATACAGCCCAGCCGCCCGCCGTCGAGCGTGAGCGGTGCGATCGCGAAGGGCGCCGCCGCCCCGACGTGGTTTGCGCCCTCGATCGCGCTGCGCTGGTCGTCGGTGACGACGAACGGCTCCTTGGCGGAGAAGAAGTCTGCTGCCGCCTCGTGGTCGAAGTGCATCCGCGCAAGGCGTCCATTGTCGAGCTCCGAGTAGCCGTGAGTCGCGCGGACCCTCAGCTCGCCGCCCGTCGTTTCCTGGAACCACACAGAGGCGCGAGGAGACCCGAGAGTCTGCGCCGTCCGCTCCACGATCCGGTCGACGACCTCGTCCATTCCCTCAGCGGTCGAAAGCTGCCGGCTGAACTCCAGCAGAGCGGTCGCGCGCTCCGCCTCGCGGCGCGCGGCCTCGTAGAGCCCGGCGTTCTCGAGAGCCACCGCCGCGTGGCCTGCGAGCACTTCCAGCAGCCGAACGTCGTCCTCATCGAACTGGTTCAGCCCGAGCTTCGAGATCACGATGATGCCGACGACGCGCGTCCCATACGTCAGCGGGACGACGACCTGCGACTCGTCGATGGCGTCAGTCCCGGGAAGCACGCGCGCGAACTCGCAGTTGGCGGCGTCGGCGATGAGCAGCGATTCGCCCGTCTCGGCGACACGGCCCGTGATGCCCTGGCCGACCTTGCATGCGAGGATCTCGAGCGGCTCCTGGGTCTCGGATGTGAATTGGCCGACGAATGCGATCGGAATCACGTCGTCGCCCTCGACCACCGAGACGCGGCAGTTGTGGTAGTCGATGAGCGAGCGCAGCTCGGTTGCGATCACGTTGCCGATCTGGCGCACGTCGTTGAGACGGTTGAGCTTGCCGCCGAGGCTCTGCAGCATCTTCATATGTGCGACGGAACGCACGTCGCGTGTGGACGGAACCTCTTCGCCCTCGGGACGCTCGAGCTCGGCGTCGTCGTAGAGGATGAGCTGGTTCTTGCCGCGTGCCTTCGCGGTCATCATCGCCGCCTCCGCGCAGGCGATCAGCTCGCGTGGATTCATCGCGTGCTCGGGGCCGCGCGCGAGCCCGACCGAGATCGTGATGCGCCCGGCCGGATCGAACTCCGTCGCTTCGACACGCTGGACAAGCCGGCGCGCAAGGCGTTCGGCGTTCTCGGGCGCGCGCGAGGCGATCACGATCGCGAACTCCTCGCCCCCAAGGCGATACACCACATCCGATGTGCGCATCGCGTCCTTCAACGTGTCCGCGAGGCTGCGAAGGATCTCGTCACCCGCACCGTGCCCGTAGACGTCGTTGACACGCTTGAAGTCGTCGATGTCGAGCATGAGGAGCGAGACCACGTCGTGCGACCGGCTGGCGTTCGCGAGCGACTGCCGCAGGCGCTCGTGGAAGGCACGATGGTTGAAGAGACCCGTGAGTGGATCCGTCTGCGCCTGATGCTCGAGTCGGGCGCGGATCTGGGCATTGTCGAGCGCAAGCGCGGCGGCGTCGCCGAAGCGCTTGGCCAGCTCGAAATCGTTGCGGTCGAACGAAGCGTCGTCGCCGAGGCGATAGATGTTGAGCGCGCCCTTGATCGAGTCGCGCGCGATCAACGGGATCGTGATCAGCGCCTCAGGTTCGTCCGCAGGCGTACCCGCCACGGTCATGACACGCGGGTCGAGGTGCGCCTGGTTGACCCACACGGGCTCGCGATGCTCGACACCCCAGCCTGTCAGCCCATCCCCGAACGGGCAGCTGTCGGCCAGGATCTTGTCCGCCCACTTGTCGCGAGCCCACACGGGAATCAGGAGACGCCGTGGCTCGTCGGCCTCGTAGATGGTCAGCGAGTCGTGCGGGACGAGCTCCGCCAGGGCATCCGCGATCCGGTCCAGCAGAGCGTCGAGGCTCTGCTCGGCGAGCACGTCGTGGAAGACGTCCGCCAGGCGGCGGTAGGACTCGACCCGCGAGGTCCCCTGCGACGCATCGGCGAGGAGATCCTGCTCGATCAGGCGGAGTGGGAGAGCGTGGTCGCTCATCGGCGAGGTTGGAGTCGCTTGTGCAGCCGCAGTGGAAGTCCCCTTTTTCAGAACCGACACACAGCAAAGCGCCCCAGAAAGCGGCTGGTATCCCCCGGTCGAGGGGTTCCTCGCACTCGGGATCGGTCATAGAGGAGGCATGGCCAGGGCTCGACCGACCAGCTCTGCCGCGACCTTCCTCTCGGCGGAACTGTCGCTGCCGGCGCTCCGCGACGCGGCGGCCGGCTGCAAGGGCTGCGAACTCTGGAAGCTCGGCACGCAGACGGTCTTCGGAGAGGGCCCGGAGTCCGCGGCGGTGATGTTCGTCGGCGAGCAGCCGGGTGACCAGGAGGACCTGGCGGGGAAGCCTTTCGTCGGCCCGGCCGGGCGGCTGCTGGACAGGGCACTCGGGGAGGCCGGGATCGATCGCTCGGCCATCTACATGACGAATGCGGTGAAGCATTTCAAGTGGCAGGCGCGGGGCAAACGCCGCATCCACCAGAAACCCACCTGGGCGGAGGTCACCGCGTGCCGCCCGTGGCTCGAGGCCGAGCTCGCCGTCGTGCATCCGCGGGTGCTCGTCCTGCTCGGCGCGACGGCGGCGCAATCCCTGCTCGGCCGCGAGTTCCGCGTGACGCAGAACCGTAGGAGCCTGGTCGAGTCGGATCTCGCCGAGGCCGTCACAGCGACGATCCATCCCTCGGCGATCCTCCGCGGGGAACCCGAGCAGAGGGAGACCGAGTTCGCCGCGTTCGTCGACGACCTTCGATTCGTCGCAAGCCTCCTCTGACTTGCTCTAAGTCGCCGGGGCTTCTTCTTCTGCCTGCGCACCCTCGGCTGCGCGTGCGCGCTGCGCGAGGTCCTGGCTCAGATCCTCGGGATCGTTGTCGGTCTCTTCCCAGCTCGGCTGCGGCTGAGGCTCCCCGAACAGTTCGCGCACGGCATAGGCGAGACCCGTAGCGAGCCCGAATCCCAGCAGTAGTGGCTTCATGTCGAGCCTCCCGTCGTCGTTTTCCCGAAGGACCTAGACTACGACGCCGGGACCGAGCTGACGAAGGCTAGTCGCCCCAGTCGAAGTCGCGGCTCCGGCCCCAGAGGCCTTCCTCGGAATCCGGGCCGGCCTTCTCGGCGGTCTCTTCGCCGGGCCACGCGAGCACGGGAGACTCGGAAGCGACGACCGGCTCCTCGCCGTCCATCGTCTCTTCGAGACGTGCCTGCTCTTCGGTCTTGAACAGTGGGTGATTGTCGAAAGGATCCGCGGCCTTGTAATGACCGAGCGGCATGGCCTCCTCGAGCTTGGCGTTCCGCTCCTTCAGCTCGAGATGGTCCTGGATGACCTTGGCGAAGATCGACGGGGTCTCAACCTGCATAGAGGCTCCTGGGGTAGGGGTCGGGTCCTGCGGGCGGGATTGTAGCCCTTCGGCCTACTTTTTCCACAGAACCTGCAGGAGGCTTACGACTGGGAGACGGGCTCGCGGGCCGTCTCGACCCGATTCTTGCCGGCCCGCTTTGCCTCGTACATGGCCGCATCCGCCGCCGCGAAGAGCTCGGAGGCGGTCTTCGCAGGGGGGATCGCGGCGACTCCGAAGCTGGCTGTGACGGGGATCGGGCTACCGTCGACGGCGAGGACGGTCCGGCCGGCGAGGGCCGCCCGGATCCGCTCGGCAAGCTGTGCCCCGCCCGTGAGGTCGGTGCCGGGCAGAACGAGGACGAACTCCTCCCCGCCCCAGCGCCCAGCGAGATCCACGTCCCGGACGGTCTCCTCCAGGAGCACGCCGAGCTCACGCAGGACGGTGTCGCCCGCCGGATGGCCGTGACGGTCGTTGATGTCCTTGAACCAGTCGAGGTCGGCCACGACGACGGCCAGGGAGCCGCCGAAACGCTCGACACGGGCGAGCTCGTCTTCCAGGGTCTCCTCGCACTGGCGCCGGTTGGCGAGACCCGTCAGGCCGTCGACCAGCGCCTGCCGTTCGACGATCCGGTGCAGGCGTGCATTGTCGAGCGCCACCACCGCATGGGAAGCGAGCGAGACGGCCGTCATGCGGTCCTCCTCGTTGAACTCGGCGCCGAAGAGCAGCAGCGAGCCGAAGCTGATGGATCCGGCCTGCAGAGGAACCTCGAGCCGGTCTGTGCCCCTCTCCGGGAAACCGGCCTTGACGAGTGACCCGCCTGTCCCGACGAGCACGCCCCCGGCGGCACTGGTCGCCTCGATTGCGGCCTCCACGATCAGTGGCATCAGTTGCTCGGCGTCGTGCGTCGCCCCGAGCGCCTCACTGAAGCGCGAAGTCACGTCCCGCAGGCGTCCACGCTCCGCCTCGAGCTCCTCGAGTCGAGTCTGGAGCTGGAACGCCATCTGGTTGAACGTTCGGCCGAGCAGCGCGAACTCGTCACGGCCTTGAACAGGGACGCGTTCCTTGAGGTCGCCCCGGGCGATTGCGGCGGCGGCGTCGACCAGGCGCCGGATCGTTCGCACGATCGACCGTCCCTCGACATAGGCAACGCAGCCGACGAAGACGAGGGCGGCGACGAGGCCGATGAGCAGCTGATTTCTCGCCTGGTGGTTGGCGGCGTCGATGAGCCCCTGCGGGCTGATCACGCCGGGCGTCGCGGTCGGCCGTCCCTCGAGCGTGCCCGCTACGAGGGCCCGGTACCTGGTTCCGCCGACGGAGACGGTGCGCGGCTTGCCGGAAACGAGATCGAGGCGGCCGCGAATGTCAGGAGGCCCGGCCACGATCCGGCCGTCCTCGACGACGAGAACGTGGTCCTCCTGCTCGAGCCCGGAGCGGGACTCCAGACGGCTGACCAGGGCAGCGTCGAGGGGCACGGACGCGATCACGGCGCCCTGAGTGCCCCCGGCCCCCAGGACGGCGACCCGCCGGCTGGGGGCCGTCGGGTCGGGCTTGCCGACGTGAAAGCCGCCGGGCGCCACAACGGCGAGATCTGGCTCTGTTCTGAGCATCCGCTGCAGTGCGGCCCGGTCGTGACCAAGGAGCGCCCGCTGGAAGGCGGGCCGGCGGGCGAGCCTCTCCGCAGCCTTGTCGGCCGAGTCGAGCGCCTCCTGGTACGCGGCCAACGTCGCCCGAAGGCCGGCCTGCAGCCGCGCGTCGACCCGCCGGGCCTCACTCTGCGATGCGACCGTGGAGAAACCCCAGAACGCGGCCGCCAGCGGAAGCAAGGACAACAGCAGGAAGTAGGCGACGAGCTTGACTTTGAAACTACCCACGACTTCCCTTCAAGCCTTTCTCCCCGAGTGCCGATACCCCTTGGACGAGGTATCGACAACGTAGGGGGGAAACATGAGGGAAAAGTGCGCGCGCGTCCTAGCCGCCGCGCTGATGACGGCAGCGATCGGTTTCGTACTCGCGATGCCCGCGTTGTTTGCCACCGCGCGGGACGCCGTCCGATCCCCCACGGCACCGCCGTCATCGCTTCAGCGCACCGTGCACCTCGTGGCGTCCGCCCCGTCGCGTCCCGTTCACCCGGGCCGACTCGAGGACAGACGCTCGACCGCCCGCGCCCTCCCCACGGCCGTCGCTCCGGCTTCCGGCCGGGGTTCGAATCGTGCGCCCAAGCCGAGAGCGGCCCCGAGGCCCGCTCCCCAACCGGCACCTCAGCCGGCGCCGGCGACCGATACGCGCACGTTGGCCAACGACACCTCCGCGGCTCCCGATCCGGAGCCCGCCGCCGCAGTGAGCCAGCCGCCCAATCTCGCCGGCAAAGGCAAGGGCAAGGCGAAGGGAGGCGAGAAGGAAAGGCAAACGGGTAAGCCCCCCGAGCCGATGCAGGAGGCCGCGCCGGTGGCGCCGCCGCCGCCGCCACCGGCGGAAGAGTCCCCGCAGCCCGAGGCCGAGAAGGATCACGGCAACGGCAAGGCGAAGGGCCACGACAAAGGGCGCGACGAGTAGTGCCTGTGCGAGGATAGGCCCGTGCGGCCGCGCCTCACGAGACGCCTCGGGCCCGTCGGTCTTGCGCTGACCGCGTGGGACATCTGGCGACGCTTGCCGCCGCGGCAGCGCAAGCAGATCATGAACGTGGCGCGCAAGCATGGGCCGAAGGTCGCGGCGCGCGTGTTGAAGGCGAGTGCGCGGGCCCGGTCGCGCCGCCGCCCGAGTAAGCCCTAGTCCGTTCCGAGAGCAGCCCGGACGATGCGATCCTGCTCGCGCAGGTGTGCGGTGGGATACCCCTCGCTCGGGCTTGCCCGCCAGGGTCTGCCGGCGTAGCTGAGCTGGACTCCTGCTTCCTTCAGCGGGGCCTCCAGCCGATGCCGGATCGTCCGCCAGGCGCCCATGTTCTGCGGTTCCTCCTGCGTCCAGACGACCTCGCGCAGGCTCGGGTAGCGGACGATGAGCTCCGCGTAGGCGTCGACAGGGAACGGATACAGCTGTTCGAGCCTCGCGACTGCGACCTGCGCTGCCTGCGCGCGTGCTTCGTGCCCGGCGATGTCGTAATACACCTTCCCCGAGCAGAAGACGAGCCGCGTCACGTCCTCGTGCATCACGTCCGGATCGTCGATGACCTGCTGGAACATGCCTTCCGCAAGGTCGGCGAGCGTCGACGAAGCCTGCTTCAGACGCAACAGCCCCTTCGGCGTCATCACGACCAGCGGGCGGCCGGCGGCGTCGAGGGCCTGACGACGGAGCAGGTGGAAGTGCTGGCCGGACGTCGACGGATTGGCGACACGGATGTTCTCCTGCGCTGCGAGCTGGAGGAACCGCTCCAGCCGTGCGCTCGAATGCTCGGGACCGTTCCCTTCGTAACCGTGGGGTAGCAGCAGCGTCAGTCGGGTCGTCTCACGCCACTTCGCCAGTCCCGCGACGATGAACTGGTCGATCACGATCTGTGCGCCGTTGACGAAATCGCCGAACTGCGCCTCCCAGAGCACCAGCGCTTCCGGCGCGGCGATGGAGTACCCGTATTCGAAGCCGAGACAGGCGTATTCCGAGAGCGGCGAGTTGTGGATCTCGAACGAGGCGGTAGCATCGTCGAGGTTCTGCAGCGGTGTGAACGTCTCGCCCGTCTGGACATCGTGGAGGACTGCGTGACGGTGCGAGAAGGTGCCGCGCTCGGTGTCCTGACCCGTCAGCCTGATCGGGATTCCTTCGACCAGGAGGGACCCGAAGGCGAGGGCCTCCGCCTGGCCCCAGTCGATCCCGCCTTCCGCGATCGTCTTGAGACGCCGCTGGAGCTGACCCAGCAGTTTCGGGTGGACGATGAAGTGCTCAGGGACACGCAGCAACTCATCGTTGAGTTCGCGCAACCGACCCGCCGCGACGGCGGTGACAACGCCGTCGCCGCTCGAGAACGGGATCTTCCCTTCCGCCGGATGTGGCGCACCGAAAGTCGCCTTCAGCGCTTCGTGAGCCTGCTTCAACTCCGAAGTGACCTGGCCGGCGAGGTCGTCGGCCTCCTCCTCCGTGACGACTCCTTCGGCGACGAGCAGTTTTGCGTACTGCTCGCGCACGGTCGCGTGCTCCGCGATCTGCGCGGTCATCAACGGCTGCGTATACGCGGCTTCGTCCTGCTCGTTGTGACCGTGCCGGCGGTAGCCCACGAGATCGATGACGACGTCGCTCTCGAAGCGGCGGCGGAAGGCCAGCCCGAGAGCGACCACGGACATCGCCGCCTCGGGGTCGTCAGCATTGACATGGATGATCGGGACGTCGAAGCCCTTGGCGAGGTCGCTCGAATAGCGGGTCGAGCGCCCTTCGCTCGGATCGGTCGTGAAACCAACCTGGTTGTTTGCGATCAAGTGGAGCGTCCCGCCGGTCGAGTAGCCTTCGAGCGCGGATAGGTTCAACGTCTCCGCAACGCCTCCCTGGCCGGGGAACGAGGCGTCTCCGTGGATCAGGACCGGCAGGGCGACGTTGGGATCGTGCAGGCCGTAGCGCGTCGAGCGATCGGTCTGCTCCGCACGAGCGCGTCCTTCGACGACGGGGTCAACTGCTTCCAGATGACTCGGGTTCGCGGCAAGCGTGACCGTGATCTCCCCGGCGGGAGTCGAACGCGTTCCGGCCGCGCCCAGATGGTACTTCACGTCACCGGTTCCCCCCTCGTCGGTCGCGACGACCGCCTCGATCGTCCGCTCGCCTTCGAACTCGCGGAGGATCGAGTCGTACCCGAGCCCGAGCGTGTGCGCGAGAACGTTGAGCCGGCCGCGGTGGGCCATTCCGATCACGACCTCGTGCGCCCCGTTTTCCGAGGCGAGCTCGATCGCGCCGTCGAGCATCGGCACCATCACGTCGAGCCCTTCGATCGAGAACTGCTTTTGTCCAAGGAACGCGCGGCGCAGGTACTGCTCGAACGCTTCGACGCGAGACAGTCGCGCGAGCAGCTCCTTCTTCCTTTCTGCGGACAGGGGTGTGCGGTACTTGCCGGATTCGATCGCCTGGCGCAACCACACGCGCTTTTCGTGGTCGGCGATGTGCTCGATCTCGTACGCGATCGTTCCCGTGTAGGTGGCGCTCAGACGCGGCAGGGCGTCGGCGAGCGTGTCGCCGGCGACGTACATCCGCAGCACGCCGGCCGGCACCCTCGCCTGGAGCTCCGGGGTCAGCTTGGGAATCAAGCGCTCGGGCTCGAGCGCGGGGTCGCCGGGAGGCTCCGATCCGAGTGGATCGAGATGCGCCGCGAGATGGCCGTGCATCCGATATGCCTTCACCAGGGCCATCGAAGCGGCCACGGCGCCGAGGAGCTCGTCGGAAACCGCCTCGGCCTGGGGTGGCGCGGCTGCAGGTGCAGAGCTGGCAGCGGGCGTGGGAGCCGGAGCCGGATGGCCGTTTCCCGCCGCCTCGAGCAGGCGTGCGAGACCGGGATGGGTCGCGACGATCTCGCTGTCGCCGCTCTCGAAGAGCAGGCGCCATTCGCTCGGGACCGCTTCTGGATTTTCGAGGTACTCCTCGAAGAGGTCGCGCGCGTAGCCCGCGTTCAGGCCGTCGACGTCAGTCACTACGTCCTTTGTAGCAACGAGCCGTGCTACCAGAGGGGATGGCTCGTGATCACCGCCACCGCGAGCCCGATCGCGAAGCTGGCAGCCCCGATCGCAACCGCGTACGTCGCAAGCCGCTCGCTCCTGCCCCCGATTCCGACTGCGATCAGCGAGAGCAGGATCGCGAAGGGGATGAGCCGGAGCGGCCGGTAAGCGACCCCCGTGAGGCTGACGAAGATCGCAGCGGCTGCGAGAAAGCCCGCCACCGTGTCCGCCGGACGGCTCTGCCGGTAAGGCGTCGTGCTCACGTTCGCACCGTGGCGCGACGAGTCCGCGCGTAACCGCGTGTGGGGCGGCCGTGCGGGCCGGACCTACGCGGGCGAATGTGCCTTGGCCGCCACGGCGTCGGATCGGTGTCGTCGGAAACCTTCACGAGCGCGGCCGACTCCTCGGGTCGCGGCTCGGATTTGATCGCCCAGTAGACGACCCAGCAGAGATAGAGGATGGGGATCTTCATGATCACCATCAGCCAGATCAACTCCCACACTATGTGCCGAGTCTACCCCCTGAAATCAGCCCGCAACCTGAGCCTCGAGCTTCCCCTGAATCACCTCCTTTCCGTGCTTGTCGTATTGCGCCACGTCGAAGGTCGCACGGGCCCGGGCCGTCTCGATCCCGCGTGTGGACGCGATCCGGACGGGTAGCCCCGCGAGCACTTCGTAGATCTCGGTGTAGGCGCCTTGATCGACGCCGATCCAGCGCACGCCTGCGGCCGGCTCGACCCACGCGTAGGCCAGCGCCCTTCCTTTGCGGTCACGGCACAGGATGTCGAGGCGTGGGTCGAGCAACTTCCCGCCCAGGAGGCGTCCGGCCGAGCTCCCGCACCACGGGAGTCTGCGTTCGCCCGCTGGATCCGTGCCGCCGTCACAGGCATAGACGGTTCTGCGTCCGGAGTCCGCGAAGGTCAGGCTTTCGCCGAACACTCCGATGCGCTCCACCACGACGGCGTCGTTTCGGACTTCGGCTCCCGCCGGACGACAGCTCGTGAAGCGCCGGCCGAGGATCGTGCCGTCGAGCACGCGTCCGATCGCGATCACGCTTCCCGAGACGGCCTCGAGCTCCTGCGCGGCTTCTCCGTAGAGCAGGCGCTCGGGGCGAGCGCCGCCGCTGTCGCAACCGGCGAGCACCACGACTGCGAGCAGCAGCGTGGCGAATCTCATCCCGTCCAGCCCCACCTGGCCACTCCGCCGTAACTCGGATCGCTGCGATAGGTGCGATAGAAGATGTTCGTCCCGCAGGCTTCACACTTCGCCTCGACGATCTGGTCGCCGCCGTAGAGCGTGCGGAAGAAGATCATGCCGATGTGTGTCGAGCTTGCGAATGCGTCCATCACACCTGCTGTCGACTTCGCGACGACGTGGTTGGGCGCGCCGAGACCGTTCTTGAAGTCGCCGGCTGTGTAGGGCCCGTGGACGTTGCGTAGCGCACGCCAGTAGTAACGGCCGTCGCGCCAGTTGTCGGTCGACTCGCGCCAGGTCTTGAACGTGAGGCCCGAGCAGTCTCCACCTTCGCCGTGCGCCGAAGGGTCGCCGGGGGCATCGTAGGGGTACGAATCGACGTCGTCGTAGTTCCAGCAGCCTCCGCCCCATTGGTAGCCCTCGTAGCGTGCGGCGTTCGCGTAGTCCTGCCCGGCGTCGCGCGTCATCGTGGTCATGAAGGTCGGCGCGTCATAGTTGCAGTTGGCCCAGAAACGATGGTATGCCTGTGCGCCGGTCGCGCCCGCAAGCACGAAGCCGACGCCGAAGGCGAGGAGAAACATCTTCATCGGGACACCTCCACGTCGAAGCGGTCGACGAACAGACCGGCACGAGTCGAGCCGAGCCTGTACAGCGAAGAGCCGGTAAGCCGGAAGCGGGCCAGCGGTGCAGACTCGGCCCACTCCGGCGAGTCCACCGCGAAGCTGTTCGCGACTCCCGACCGGTCGAGGACGAGCACGACGTACTCCCGGCGATCGTCCGTATACGTCTTCGTCACGACGACGAGGCGATTCCCGTGCGGCTCCGCGAGCTGCACCTCGCCGAGCGGCGTCGCGCTCGTGATGCGCCAGCTACGTAGCAGCACGTTTCCCGCGAGCTCGGCCAGACGCAACTCGCCTCCACCGACACGCTCGACCAGCACCTCGCGCCCACCGGCGAACGGGCGACCGGGGCGGCCGTGGGCGGCTTGCGCGGAGCGACCTAGGGCGGCGCCGTGCTCGGCGACGGGCAGCCATTGCTCCGACGGCTGCTGCTGAACCGTCGGCCCCACGGGTCCAGCGCCCAGCTTGGCCCACGTCCTGTCGGACAGCCGCTGCGCCCAGCGCGGCGACCCGTCTGCACGAAAGCTCCGCAGCACGGGCGCCGGAGTCGTCCGGGTCGGCGGCTCGAGGACGTCCATCGTCCCATCGGGCTCGAGGGCGAAGTCCGCCAACCCGCCGCTGACCTGAAGGTCGATCGCCTGGATACCCGCGCGTGACCAGCGTTCAACCCTGGCGTTCACCTGATCGAGCACCGCGACCGTGCCGTCGGCGGCGACGTCGAACGACGAAGGACCGCTGAAGCCGAGCTCGCGGGAGCCGGCGAGGCCGGCCTCGCCGACGGCGCTGCCCCACGGGGCGGTCACGACCCGCTCGTCGGGCGGGCGGCCGTGACCGAACGTGTGCGTGCCGAGGACGACCTCGGTCGGGTCCCGCAGCGGGAAGCTGCGTTGCGGTGCCATGTCGCCGCCCGCCGGGACCATGACCGTCGCGCCGCTCGCGTCGTCGCTGAGCACCGCGTAGTACGAGAACCCATCCGGCGAGGCCACGATCTCGTGGGGCAATTCGACGAAATACCGGCCCTCGGCGGAGCTCTCGCCTCGGCTCAGCGCCAACCGGCGGAACGAGCCGCTCTGGCCCGCGCGGACGAAGACCGAGCCGGACCCGTCACAGGGCTCCCCGTCGGCTCTCGGGGGACAGACGATCGCGTAGCGGAGCGTGACCGGCTCGTCCATCGTCGTGAGGACGGGGGGGACGTGGGCGGCTTCGAGACCCGGTACGGCGAGCGCGGGCCCGCCGGCAGTCGAGGCCGAGGTGAGGGCGATTCCCCCGATGACACCTGCGACGATCCCGGCCGCTCCCCCCGCGAGCGACCGGATGCCTGGTCGGCGCATGGGATTCCTCCTGGTCGGGATCGCTCCGACGGTACGCCGCCAACTACGACGCCCGGGTGACGTCTTTGGAACAGAAGTGCAAAATTCGCGTTAGCCCGGGCTCGAAAAGGGGGAAATGCCGCGAAATGGTCGTAGACGAACGCCTGCAAGGTCTACTGGAGCAGGGAGAAGAGCTCGGCTGCCTCAACCTGTCTGCGGTCAGCGATTTCCTCCAGGAGGCCGACCTCGACGACGATCAGACGACCGGCTTCTTCGAGCAGCTCGAAGAGAAGGGCATCGCGCTCACCGACGACTGCGCTCGCCCGGACGCCGTCGGGAGCACGTACGTGAACGGCGACCTCGCCGTCGCCACCACCGATGCGCTGCAGCTCTTCCTCAACGAGGCGGGCCGCTACAAGCTGCTGACCGCCGCCGAGGAAGTCGAGCTCGCCAAGCGCATCGAGC
>JBBWZE010000152.1:0-7818 GCA_039648845.1 Actinomycetota bacterium
CGCGCCAAGGCGTACGTGGGGATGGCCGTCAGCGCCATCGCGACTGCGTTCATCGTCTTCGCTGCGGCGAACGCGGCCGCGCCGTCACTCGCGAGACCGTAGGCGGGACTGAGGAAGAGCGGGTAGAGGACGCTGTAGCCGATCTCGAGCTGGCCGCGAAGGAGCGGCCTACCGTGGGACGCAATGTTCTTGGCGAGCTCCGTGTAGATGACCTCGTCTCCGAATACCCGCGGTGCCGTCTCCGCGCGAACGAGGAGGATCCGTGCGCCGGCCGCCATCATCACGATCGCCGTCAGCCCGATCACGGCTGGCACACGGGCGAGCGAACCCAGGCACCACCGGGCCGCGCGATCTCCAGAGGCGAGCGCGGCCCGCCCGTGCGTACCCAGGGAGACGAGCCTCAGGGCAGCGCTGACGATCGCGACCGCAGCCGCCGTCTTCAGCGCGGTCACGGGCCCGAACAGAAGCAAGCGCTCGCGAAGCGCATGCGAAAGCTCTGGGTCCCACGTGCGGACCGTCAACGCGATCGCCGCCACGATCATGGCGGCAATTCCAATCTCCGTCGCGAGCCTCCAGGCGGCGGGACGCCGGCCCGCGTCAGTCGTGGGCGTGGCCTCCGCAGCGAACCGCTTGCGGCGGTTCCGGCACATCGCCGGATCTTCGGAGATCGAGGCAGATCGTGCAATCGACCCTCGCGGCATCCGAGGCGGATGCACTGTCTGCAGGCGAAGTCGCCCGCCAGGCCGGCCCACTGAACCCCGTTGCTTTAGCCCGGGCTGTCAGCGGGCCGCCTGTCGGACATCGACTTATGCGGCTTCCGCGAGCGGCTCCTTCTGGAAGGACTCGGCCTCGGCCGCTCGGCGCGGCTTCCCGATTGCGAAGGCAGCGACCGCTCCGAGCAGAACGACTGCGGCGCCGATCCACAAAGCGGGCAGCATCCCGTCGACGAAAGCCTGGCCGTTGGAGTAACTGCCGTAGTGGGACCAGACCGACGCCAGCACGGCGACGCCAAACACACCGCCCAGCTCGCGAATCGCGTTCTGCGCACCCGAAGCCTGACCCTCTTCCTCTGACCGCACAGAGGCGAGCACGACATTGGCGACCGGGGCCCAGAACATCGCCATGCCGACGCCGGCCACCATGAACGGCGCCACGAGCTCCCAGTACGGCGTGGCGGGCGTCGATAGGGCGGCGAGCGATCCGAGACCCGCCGCCTGCAGCGTCAGTCCGATCCCCATCAGCCTGGCGCCGCCGATCTTGTCGGACAGAGCCCCGGCGATCGGCGCGACGAACATCGGCATGATCGTCCACGGCAGAATCCGCAGCCCCGAACCGAGCGGCGAATAGCCCTGCACGGTCTGGAAGAACTGCGACAAGAGGAAGATCGAGCCGAACATCCCGAAGAACATCAGCAGGGACGCGAGGTTCGCGAGCGCGAAGACGCGATTCCGGAAGAAGCGCATCGGCAGCATCGGCTCCTGCGCCTTCAACTCCCACATGACGAAGAGGCCGAAGACGATCGCACCTGCGAACAGGGCGATGATGATCTCGGGCGACGTCCAGCCCTGGCCGTGCCCGCGCACGAGGCCCCACACGATGCCGGTCAGGCCCACGCTTGCGAGGCCGAGCCCGGGCAGATCGAGCTTGCCGGCCGGGCCGTGCGTCTCTTGCAGACGCGTGAGCGCGAGCGGGATGAGGGCGATCCCGATCGGGACGTTGAGCCAGAAGATCCAATGCCAGGAGATGCCGCTGACGACCGCACCGCCGACGAGGGGGCCGAACGCGACCGCGAGGCCGGCGATACCGCTCCAGGCGCCGATGAAGGCGCCGCGACGATTCGCCGGGACACCTGCGCTGAGAATGGTGAGCGTCAGCGGCGTGATGATCGCGCCCCCGACACCCTGCGCTGCACGCGCCGCGATCAGCGCACCGGCGGTCGGGGCGAGCGCCGCGGCCGCCGAGGAGATGGTGAAGATGCCGAGCCCGACCGCGAGCATCCGGCGCCGCCCGAACCGATCGCCGAGCGCGGCGCCGGTCAGGAGCAGCACTGCGAAGGTGAGGGTGTACGCGTTGACGGTCCACTCGAGGCTCTCGACCGTCGCGTGCAGGTCATTACGGATCACCGGCAGCGCGGTCGTGACGACGAGGTTGTCGAGGGTGGCCATGAACACCGCCACCGAGGTGATTGCGAAAGTCCAGATCGTTCGAGTCTTGGCACTCATGGGTTCCTCCTTCGGGTCATATGCTTGTGAGTGGTCACTTACTTCCGCTTCAAAAAAAAGCCGCTTAGACGTCGGCACGACATCCCTCGATGAGGCGCTTTGCCCAGCCTTCGTCGGCGCCGAGCAGCTCCAGCGACGCCATCACGTTGAGGAGCATCCCCTTCGCGAAGAAGTGGGAGACGCGGTCCGGCGGCAGGCCCGAGACGCGCTCGGCGTACTCGACGAGCTCGCCGTAGCCCGTCCGCACGACCTCGCGGATCTGAGGGTCGTCAGACGCCGCGTAGGCCTGCATCTGGGCATGGAGATACGTCGGATCCGTCGCCAGCCGCTCGGTGTAAGCCTCACCGATCGCATGCAGCGCCTGCTCGCCTTTCAGGCCGGCGGATGCCGTGTTGAACATGTCCAGCGTTCCGCGCATGCAGCGCTCGATCGAGGCCATGAACAGCTCCTTCTTCGTGCCGAAGAGCCGGAAGACGTAGGGCTGCGAGATCCCGACCGCCTTCGCGATCGCCTCCGTGGAGCCGCCCGCGAGCCCGCGGGCAGCGAACTCGGTCAGCGCCGCCTCGAGGATCTGCTCGCGGCGCTCCTCCGCGCTCTTTCGCTCTGCAACTGCCATGACGCGAGGTTAGCTACTACTCACTAACCTTGTCAAGTCACTTCCGCAGGAGGGCCATTCCACGCGCCAGTCGAACAGGTTCCCGCGCTTCCTGGGCGGCAAAGCGCCCGAAGGCTTCGGTCGAATTCACGTCGTCCGAAACCAGTACGCCGCCGGGCCGCAAGGCGGGCCAAACGGCATTGAACTCGAACCACATGCAGTCGAACGAGTGCTCGCTGTCGTGCATGAAGACGTCCACCGTCCCCAGCCGTTCCACGAGCGGCGGGAGCTCGTCCTGGCTGCGGCCGAGCATCAGCGTCCAGCGCTCCTTCAAAGCCTGCGGGATCAGCCAGCCCGGCTCCGAGCCGGGCGGGATCCCAGCACGGCCCTCGCCCTCGTAGAACGTGCCAGGCTCGTAATCGCGGCCGACCTCGCGGGGTAAATCGATCGAGTGGAGGTGGCCCGCCTCGTTCGCCTGCAGCGCAAGCAGCGAGAAGGCGGTCGAGAAGCCGTTCGCCACGCCGGTCTCGACCACCACGCCCGGCCGCACCGTGCGTAGGACCGCGTACAGGTAGACGCCCTCCGTGTAGCCGATCGCGCCAAGCGAATGGCCGGCACCCGTCGCGACAACAGCTTCGTGATGCTCGCGCCCCTTTTCGAGCAAGTGCTCCATCAGCCCGCTGGCACGCACCTCGCGTTCGTATCCAGCGAGCGCGTCCCGGCCGCCGAGGAAGCGCGCGACACCGTCACGGATGCGGCGTCGTTCGAGAGCAGGACCTGGATGACGCAGATCGCGCGCGGCGCGGTACAGACGTCGTTTCAAACCGGCGGACAAGGCCGCGGATCGTATCGTTGGCCTCATCCACGCCCGAGTCCTCCACCTCCCTGTGAACCTCGCCGGCACCGGCTGGGCCCACGTGAACGCCCTCCGCCGCAAGGGCGTGGACGCAAGGCTCCTGGTCTTCTGGCCGCAGAAGTGGCGCCCGGAGGAGTACGACATCAACCTCGACCTGCCGCGCTCGGGCCTCCTGCGCCAGCAGGCCGTGCAGTGGCGCGCCCTCGCTCGGTACCTCCCGCAGGCGGACATCTTCCACTTCTACTTCGGGAAGACGCTCGTCCCGAAGTCGCTGAACCTGCCGATCCTGCGCGCAGCGCGGAAGAAGTCGGTGATGCAGTTCCTCGGCGACGACATCCGTGGCAAGAGCCTGCACGAGCTCGACTACCGCAAGCGGTTCGACGCCTGGATCGTCGGCTCCTACGCTGCGACGCGCTGGGTTCCGGACGCGACCGCGGTCATTCCGCCTGGGCTCGACCTGCGCGAGTACGCGCCGGTCGCAGCGGTGGAACGTGAGCGGCCGCTCGTCGTGCACGCGCCCTCGGATCTCGAGAGGAAGGGGACACGGCACGTGATCGCCGCGTGCGCGCAGCTGCCGGTTGACCTCGACGTCGTACACGGGGTGCCGCACGACGAGGCGGTGGAGCGGTTCAAGCGCGCAGACATCGTCGTCGACCAGATGCACTACCTGTGGCACGGCGTGTTCGCGATCGAGTCGATGGCGTACGGCAAACCCGTCGTCACGCACCTCGATCCCGAGGCCGTCACCCAAACCGAAGAGGCCTTCGGCTTGAAGGTGCCGATCGTCTCCGCGACGAAGCACGATCTCGTGGAGAAGCTCCGCCCGCTCGTCGAGTCCTTCGAGCTACGCAAGCGGCTCGGGGAGGAAGGGCGCGCCTACGTCGAACGAGTCCATGACCTCGACAAGGTGGCGGATCGCTTCATCGAGATTTACGCCTCCATACTTTGAGCGGATGATCGAGCGCCTCAAAGAGCTCCTGCGCCACTCTGCGATCTACGGGCTCGGCTCGATCGTCGCGCGATTGCTCGGCGTGCTACTGCTGCCGCTGTACACGCGCTACCTGTCGCCGAGCGACTACGGGTTGATCGAGACGCTCGTCGCGCTGTCGGCGGTGCTGACGGCCCTCGTCGCGCAGGGGATGAAGAGCGCGTTCTTCCGCTTCTACTTCGACTCCGCCGAGCCGGCGCGCCGGCACCTCGTCGTGCGGACGGCGTTCTGGTACGTGCTGGCCGCCTCCACCGCCGTGACCGTCGCGGGCATCGCCCTTGCCGCGCAGATCTCGTGGCTCCTCTTCGGCACGCACAGCCACCGCGGTCTCGTTATCGCTGCGTTCATCGGACTGTGGGCCGCCCTGAACTACGAGCAGATGACGTCCCTCTTCCGCGTCGAGCAGCGCTCGACCGCGTACGTCTCCGCAACGCTCGCGAACGTCGCGATCACGATCACCGCCACCGTCCTGCTCGTCGTCGTCTTCGACAAGGGACCGCTCGGCGTGCTGGTGGGAAACTTCACCGGGACGCTGATCGTGTACGCGGCCCTCCTGCTCTACAGCCGGCACGCGCTCGGCCTGCAGTTCGACCGCTCCCTTTATCGAGCGATGAACCGCTTCGGCCTGCCGCTCGTCCCCTCGGCCGTAGCACTCTGGCTGACGAACTTCAGCGACCGCTTCTTCCTGATCAAGCTCGCGGACGCCCACGAGGTCGGCCTCTATTCGATCGGCGTGCGCATCGCATCGGCGATCGTTCTCCTGCTCACTGCCTTCAGGATGGCCTGGCCCGCCTTCGCCTACTCGATCGAGGACGACCGAGAAGCGCAGCGCACGTATAGCTTCGTGCTGACGTACGTCGTCTTCGTCTGCTGCTGGCTCGCGCTCGCGCTCGGACTGCTCGCGCCGTGGATCGTGCAGCTGATCACGACGAAGCCCTTCTATCCCGCGCAGAACGTGGTCGCACCGCTCGCGTTCGGCGTCGCCGCGTTCGGCGCCTATGTCGTCGTTCAGATCGGTACGGGCCGGGCGCGCCAGACCCGTTCGAACTGGGTCGTGACCGGCGCCGCGGCCGCGGTCAACGTGGCCCTGAACCTGGCGCTCATTCCGGCCTACGGACGGATGGGAGCGGCGATCGCAACGGTCGTTGCCTACACGCTCCTTTTCGTCGGCATGGCCTGGCGCGCCCAGCGCGTCTTCCCCGTGTCCTACCAGTGGCGGCGTGTCGCGACCCTCGGGCTTGCCGCCGTCGGCCTCACCGTGCTGGGGAAAGTGCTCGATGCGCCGCTGGCGTTGGCTCTTTTGCTCACGGCAGCATTCCCACTGGTCTTGCTCGTGCTGGGCTTCTACCTGCCGGCCGAGCGGCGGCGACTGCGCCGGCTCTTGCCTATCCTGGGACGATGACCGTCCTGGCCGCGATCCTCGTCGCCTCGACTTCGCTGCACATCACGGTCTGGCCGGCCGGAGAGGGCCGGCCCGGGAAGCACGTCTACACGCTTCAGTGCGGAAATCCGGTCGGGGGCACCCTGCCAAAGCGCGCGGCCGCGTGCACGAAACTGATGCGAGCCGAGCGGCCGTTCGCACCCACGCCGAGCGGCGTTGCGTGCACGCAGATCTACGGCGGGCCACAGGAGGCGCTCGTGACCGGTCGCTTCCGCGGGAAGGCCGTCCGGGTGCGCTTCAGCCGCAAGGACGGGTGCGAGATCGCCCGTTGGTACCGGGTCCGCTTCCTGTTCCCGGGTGCTGTCGGGCCGGCGAACAGCCGCTGAATCCAGACGCCAAGTAGCATCGCCGCTTCGATGCGTGACATCACCGTCCTCGTCACCGCGTCGGGCGCTCCCGGCACCGCGGCGCTCCTGCGGGCGCTACGCCTGAACGGCGAGCGCGGCGTGCGCATCGTCGGCACCGACATGTCGCCGCAGGCGGTGGGCAGGCACTTCTGCGACCGCTTCTACGTCGTCCCGCCAGGCAACGATCCGGCGTTCGGCGACGCAGTGCTCGACGTCGTGCGGCGCGAGAACGTCGATGCCGTGCTCCCGCAGTCGTCCCACGACCTGCAAGGGCTCGCGGATGCGCGCGAGCGCTTCATGGGCACGACGGTGATGGTCTCCCCGCCGGACGCGATCCGGATCGCGAACGACAAGGCGGAGACATACGCGCTGCTCGAAGGCCTCGGTCTGCGGGCGCCGGCCTGGCGCCGCGTGAGCGGCGGCCGCTCGCTTGCCCTTGCGGCCGAGGAGCTCGGCTATCCCGAGCGCCCGGTCTGCTTCAAGCCGGTGTTCAGCTCGGGCTCACGAGGGTTCCGCGTGCTGGATGCGACCGTCGACCGGACGAAGCAGTTGATCGAGGAGCGCCCGGGCAACCTAGCCATGCGGCTCAGAGACGTAATGGAGCTGCTGCCCGAAGAGGGCGGGCCTGACTTGCTCGTGATGGAGCTCGCGGAAGGTCGCGAGCGAACTGTGGACGGGATCGCCCGCTCAGGACAGGTTCTGCTCGCACATGCGAAGACACGCGAATCATTGCGTGCCGGCCTCGCGATGTATTTCGAGACGCTGCAGGATCACTGGCTGCTCGAAGTCGCCCAGCGCATCGTCGCCGAGCTCGGCATCGAGTACTTCTTCAACATCCAGCTCGTCGGCGACCACGTGATCGAGATCAATCCGCGCATCTCCACGATCGTGTACCAGGAAGACCTGAACCTGCCGTACCTGGGGGTCAAGAGCGCACTCGGCGAGATCTCACCCGAAGAGCTGATCCAGCTGAGCGCGCAGGTGCGTCCCACGCGCCGTGCGCTGCGCTACTTCGATCAGGTCGAATGGGACGACGCGAGCTCGGCCGCGGGAACGCACCTGCCTCCGCGCTCTCGGATTCCGTCCAGCAGCCTCGAGTAGAGGCGGTCCCATCCCGCCGAGGTGACCGGGTCGAAGCGGTCCGGGTGCCAGAGGACGGCGAAGGCCCCGCCGTTTTCGGCGGCCCAGTCGAGAAGTCTCATGAGCTGCGGCTCGGCCCGCTTCGCAGCCAGACCGAGGTAGCGCTCTTCCGCGAGCGTCGCATCCATCACGGCGAGGGGGATCTCGATGAGGTCGAGTGGCTCGTCACGCTCGAAGTCCCACGGGCGGAACGGGTGCGCAATGCCGGCCCGGAAGCCGACTGCATCCG
>JBBWZE010000167.1:0-4985 GCA_039648845.1 Actinomycetota bacterium
AGGTTCTTCAAGATCATGTGAACGCTGCCCAGCAGCAGGAAAGCGCCGCCCGCCAGGAAGTACTTCGGCAGCCTGCTGTCGTGCGCCTTCAGCTCGTCGTCGGCATACGGCTCCGTGCGTAACGGCGGCTTGCGCCCCGGCAGGATGGACGCGATCGACACGACAATGACTGCGAGGAACGCTGCATACGTGAAGAACTCCAGCGACGAGACGCGCTGGGTATACACCTGCTACCTGAGACCCGGTTCGATGAAGTAGACCGTCAGCGTCCAGGCGAGGTAGATCACCATCAGGATCGCGAGCACGATCCAGGCGCGCGTCAGCGCACCCCGGCCGTGCCGTATGTCCTCGCCGACATCCCGATAGCCGACGAGGGGTCGCGCCGGCCGCGGTGGGTCGTCCCGATTCTGCGCCATCAGAAGACCTTCTCCATCACGAGGCTCCGCGCCGCGCTCAGCCCCGAGCCGAGGTCGGCGAGCAACCGCTCTAAGGTGTAGCCGCGCTCGAGGAACACCTCGAGCTGCCCAGGCGTGTCCCAGGTGGTGTAGCAGTGGACGAGCACGTCGCCGTCTCCTTCCGCTCGCACGAACACGTCGAAACTCTGGCAGCCGGGGTATTCCTGCACGTGTCCCTTCAACGCCTGCAGCGAGGAGTAGACCGTCGGCCACTGAGGCGCGGGAATGAACGTCTCGGTCATCGAGGAATACGAGACGAACGGGAGCACGGAGATCGCAGCCATCAGAACTTCTGTCCATAGACGAGGTGTCCGACGATGATCGCTACCGCGAATGCAACGATGCCGAGGGTGAACAGCAGAAAGAAAACAGTCGCCGGGCCGGCGCCCTCCGTCGTCCAGCCGCCAAAGGTATCTACTGGGTAAATGCCTGTGCGCTGGCGCGTGGTTCGGTACTGCCTGACCCAGAGCAGCAGCACGGCGAGGAGCGCGAACACGAAGCCCCACAGCCACGCGACCGAGAGCCAGTCGACATGCCACGTCTCGACGGGACGGGTTGTCTCCTGGTGGCCGTTCAGGTAGAGATAGAACTGCTGGACCTTCTCGGGCGTATCGCCGGTCGGCATGCTCATTCGTCCCACTCCTCCTCGTCCAACGCCCACTCCGGCGTGTAGTAGTCCTCCTCTTCGATCAAGAGCGGGATCGCGGCCTGACGCTCGAGGTCGTGGAAGGCCCCCGCCTTCCACGCCCAGATGAACCCGACGAGCGCGAAACCGGCGAACACGAAGAACGCCTCGAGCATCCAGTCGACCATCACCCACCGCGACTGCGCGCTCTCAGGCGCCTCGTGGGCGAACGCGGCCGCCGGTGTCACGAGGGCGAGTACACCGACGGCTGCGACGCTCCTGAGGAGGCGCTTCATTGCTGGCCTGGCACGGTCGGGGGAATTGCCTTCTGCGCCTCGGGTGGAAGCTTGTCGCCGCGCGCACGCGCCTCGTTCCAGGCTCTGTCGAGCAGATCCTGGTAGATGGCCTTGATCCCGGCTGCGGCGTCGTCGAGCGAGAGCGGGGTCTTGCCGTCGTTCAGGAGGAACTTGTCACCGGGCGCGAGCCCGGGCATGACACGCATCGCTTCCTGCATGAACGGATCCGTGACCGTCTTCTTCGAGAAGGACGCGTTCCCCGTGGGCTTCTGCCGGCTGGCGAGCCAGGCAATGAGCTCCTTCGAGGGCTGCCACACGATGTAGTCCTTCGGTTCGGGGACAACGTTCTTTTTCAGCGTGTGGTTCGGGATCGTCTTCACGAACAGGACGACACGCCAGATGTCGTCGACCGAGAGCCGTTCGCCGAAGTTCTCCATCGCAGTCCCCGGCCAGCCGCGCAGGATGCGGTAGTAGAAGTCACCCGGCCCGGTGTCGCCGCCGCAGCAGGCATCGTCTGCGTCGGTGAAGTCGGCCGGAGACGGAGACATGAACGAAGCGCCGGGGCCCTTCCCGTCGCCTGCGATACCGTGGCAGCCGACGCAGCGCTGCAAGAAGATTTCCTTACCCCTCAACAGGTTTTGCTCGGTCACCGGCAGCGGATTCCCCGAGAGCCAGTAGCTGCGGTCGATCTGGGCGAGATTGGGCGCCTCCTCGAGCTGGTCCTTCGGCGGGTTGAGGATCTTGTCGTTCCCCTCGAGGGTCGGCTTGTGCGCGCCCTGGAAGCCCGTGTACGGCTGCGGGAACCCCTGGTTCGCCGTGACGACGTGCTTCGAGTACAGCTGGCCGGCGTAGCGCAGGAGGCCCGACTTGCCGCTCCGCGTCTCGACGTAGCTGATCAGCTGGTCGATCTGCGTGTCGGAGAAGAGCGACTTCATCGGCGGCATCAGCGAGAGTGGATCGACGAACCGCGGGTCGTAGAAGTGGGCGCTCTGCCAGTCGTCGGGATGCCAGCCGGATTCCTGCGAGAGATCCGGCCCGGTCCTCTCCGTGCCGAGCAGGTTCGGCGACTGGTCGCTGCCGTAGAAGTCGCCGGGCTGCGACACCTTCGGATACAGGAAGTAGAGACTTTCGCGCACGTCCTGCGGGCGCACATAGCCCGAGTGGCAGACGTAGCACCCGTTCTGCGCGAACAGGTTGCGTCCCTTGACGGCCCGGTCAGAGAGCGGCGTCCAATCGAGCGACGCAGGCGGATCGAACGTGTGGATCGGCAGCCAGACGACGATGAACACGACTGTGAAGAACGCCACCAGGCCACCGAGGCCCGCAACGAGAGGCGTGATGAGCATCTGTTCGCGTGGGTGGGGGGCCCAGCCGCGGGGACGCTCCGGACCTTCGTGCTGCGTCTGTGTGCGCTCGTCGTCCATGAGCTAGCCCGAAAGTGGCGGGGCGACGGCTTCCGCCACGCGGAGCGTCTCCCTCCTGCGACGCTCCTCCGTGTTCGTGAAGATCGTCATGCCGACGTTGACGATCTGGACGATTCCGGAGACGACGATCATCGCTCCGAAGATCCCGCGCGCGATGTAGTAGGCATGGAGCTGCGGCAGGACGTTCACCTCGGGAATGCCCTCCGCCCAGCTGAACCCCTGCTGGAAGCCGGCGAGCGTGAGCACGCTGAAGAAGCCGGTGAACCCGATGGTGACGAGCCAGTACTGCCACTCCGTGAGGGTGCGGCTGAAGAGCGGCCGCGCGTAGACCTGGGCGACGATGTAGTCGATCACGCCCATCCCGAGGATGGTGAAGGCGCCGAGGAGCGCTAAGTGCGCGTGGGCGACGACGAAGTTCGTGAAGTGCTGCAGCTTGTTGAACGGCTGAATCGCTTCGAACGCCCCCTGGATGTTCACCAGGAAGTAGAAGAAGAAGGCCGTGAGCGTGAAGCGCAGGGGTAAGTTCGTGAAGAACTTGTCCCAGTTGCCCTTCATCGTCCCGAGGATGTTGATCGTGAACGCAAACACAGGGATCAAGAGCGCCCACGAGGAGACCTCCGCGATCGTCTTCAACCACGATGGGGTCGGCGACTGAAGAATGTGATGATCTCCGACGCCGGTATAGAGGAACGCCATGCCCCAGAACGAGATGAGCGAGAGCGTGTAGCTGTACAGAGGCGTGTTCGTGATCCGTGGGACCATGTAATAGGTGATCGCGATCAGCATCGGGGTCAGCCATAGCCCGAAGAGGTTGTGCGCGTACCACCAGTTGAGCATCGCGTCGGACAGGCTTCCTCCTAACGCGCCGGACGGAGCACCCCAGATGCTCCCGGGGCGCCAGATGACGTTGCCGATCGCGTAATCGACAGCGAGCCAGATCGGGCTGGCTATGAAGAACCAGACCGAGACGTAGATCGGACGGATCGTCCGCAGCGAGACCGTGGCAAGGATGTTGACGATGTTCGCGAGCCAGACCACCAGGAGGAGGATGTCGATCGGCCAGATGAACTCGCCGTACTCACGGCCCTGGCTGTGACCTGTGAGAAGCCCGATGACCCCGAGCAGGAACATCAGGTTCCAGGCCCAGGCGCACCAGACGCCGAGACGCTCGCTCCACATCCCGCGCGTGCCGACCAGGCGCGGGAGCATGTAGAAGAGTGCGCCGAAGTACATCATCGTCAGCCAGGCGAGAATCACACCGCTCACGTGCGACGGCCGGATCCGGCTGAAGCTGAGCCACGAGATATCGCCGAAGGCTTCCGGCGTAACGAACTCCGTGGCGAGGACGAGGCCGAACAGGTCGACGACTGTCAGCCAGAAGATCGCGGACAGGAACCAGTGGCGGGCCGCGCGATCGGGAAACGGAGACGGGCGCGTAGCCCTTTCCGTCAGCGGAGCCGGCGCCTCGCCGATCACGTTGCCGGCCTCCGGAGTTCGCTCCGCCATTGCCGCGGCCGACCATAGATCCGTTGCGAGCGAAGTCCGTGAGAGATGACCGAACTGTCATCCCGAAGTCATCCTCATGTCATCGCAAGGTCGGTTATGGTCGCGAGGCGGTGCGAATCCTGGTGATCGAGGACGAGCCTCGAATCCTCGGCTTCCTCGCGCGAGGGCTGGAGGCTGAGGGCTTTGCGGTCGACGGCGCGCGTAACGGTCGCGAGGGACTCAAGCGGGCACAACGCGACGCGTACGACCTCGTGCTGCTCGATCTGTTGCTTCCTGGACTCGACGGTCTGAGCGTGCTCCGGGCGTTGAACAGCGCGCGCCCAGGGCTTCCGGTCGTGATCGTTTCCGCCCGGTCGGACCTGCCGACGAAGCTGCGCGGCTTCGGGCTCGGCGCAGCCGACTACCTGAGCAAGCCGTTCTCTTTCGACGAGCTGCTCGCGCGCATCCACGTGCAGTTACGCCGGTCGAGACAAAGTGAAGACGACCACGTTGTCCGTGCGGGAACGCTCGTGCTCGACCTGGCGCGGCGCGAGGCTCGCCTCGGGCCTGTAACCGCACATTTGTCGGATCGCGAGTTTCGCGTCCTCCATCATCTGCTCGAGCACGAGGGCGAGGTAATCAGCCGTGAGCGGCTACTTTCCGAGGTCTGGGGCTACCACTTCGATCCGCACTCGAACGT
>JBBWZE010000027.1:0-3435 GCA_039648845.1 Actinomycetota bacterium
GCCCGAGGTCATGGTGCCGATGGCGAAGGACAAGTTCAGCCCCGACGGCGAGCTTCATGACGAAACGACCCGCACGTTCATCGCGAAACACCTCGTCGCACTCGAGCAGTGGACGAGGCGACTGGCACTCGCCGCAAGCTAACCGAGGAAGCGCCATGGAAGCCGAGTCCAAGACCCACACCGACGAGTGCCGGCATTGCCATTTCGTTCATGTCAAACCGGAAGGTGTTCATGACCTGTCCGCCGGCTTCCTGACGCGCGAGCTCGCGCCGGGTGTGTACATGCTCACGAACGGCAACTATCAGTCTGTGTTCATGACGACAGGTCAAGGCGTCGTCCTCGTGGATGCCCCCGAGCCGCTGGTGAAGTTCATCGAGACGGCTGTCGCGGACGTGACCGATGAATCGATCAAGACGTTGATCTACTCACACGGGCACTCCGACCACACCG
Organism: Actinomycetota bacterium; assembly: GCA_039648845.1. GTDB lineage: Bacteria > Actinomycetota > Thermoleophilia > Gaiellales > Gaiellaceae > 3-1-20CM-4-69-9. The sequence goes on from JBBWZE010000027.1 coordinate 451, forward strand.
GAGGTGCCTACCTTCTGCAGCGCCCAGGGCTCGAGATCATCGCCGAGGGCCGCGTGGCGGCGTTTCTCGAAGCGAAGCGTGACGGGCATCGACTGGCCCCGACGTGGACCTTCGACGGCGAGACGACGCTGGTCAGAGGAACGCGGACGCTCGCGCTCAAGCGGGATGAGTTCCATTCGCCCGAGGGCGATCTGCTGATTCATCTGCCTAAAGAGCGCGTTCTCGTCGCGATCGATCTGTTGGCGCCGGGCTGGGTGCCGCTGCTCGACTTCGACATCACCGGAAACATGTTCGTCTACCTCGGTGCGTTCGATCGGATCCTTGCCTACGACTTCGACACATTCATCTCGGGTCACACCGCGGACATCGCGCGCCGCAAAGACGTCGAGGTGACAAAGAAATACGCGTTCGATGTCTACGAAACGGTCAAACGAATCCACGCAGGAATCAATGTTGCGGAGCTTCTCGCGCGGGATCGCGACAACGAACAGGCCGGCATCAAGCTCCTGATCGAGGAGGTCACCGCCAAGGCATACGCGGAGATCTCGGCGCGGTGGCTGAACGGACCGATGCGCGGCGTGGACGTCTGGAGCGAGAGTCACTGCCGCGCGATGGTTCTCTACGTCCGCTGGAGCGACTGATGGCACGACCTCGAAGGCGCACTGGACGAGAGCAGCGCGAATCCCGCGGGACCGCGAGATGTCTCGCGTGACGAAGATGCACGCACTTCGGTTCGCGAGCTACGGCCCGCCGTCGACGCTGTCTGTCACGGAGCTGGAGGTTCCCAAACTCGAGCCCGGCGAGGTCTTGGTCGAGGTCCACGCATCCGCGATCAATCCCAGCGACGTCAAGGTCGTCAGCGGTTTGTTCAACGCGTCGCTGCCTCGCACTCCGGGACGGGACTTCGCTGGAATCGTCGTGGAAGGCGAGACGCTCGTCGGGACGGCCGTCTGGGGCAGCGGTGCCGGCTTTGGCGTCAGCCGCGACGGAACGCACGCTGAGTTCGTGAGCATCCCCGCCACGTGGCTTTCGGAGAAGCCTGCGAAGCTCTCCATGGAGCAAGCAGCGACCGTGGGCGTTCCGTTCATGACTGCATGGACTGCGCTCGTACGCACGGGCAATGTCCAAGCGGGAGAAACGGTCCTGATCACCGGGGCCGCCGGCGCGGTCGGTCGTGCGGCTACGCTGATCGCGCACTGGAAGAACGCGAGGGTCATCGGCGCCGACATCGCGGACGCTGCGCCGGCAGTGGACGCGTACATCGACACGCGCGCGAAGGACCTCGCAGCCGAGGTCAAGGCCATCACCGCCGGCAAGGGTGTCGACCTCGTCCTCGATGCGGTCGGCGGTGAGGTCTTCGAGCCGGCGCTCAAGTCGCTCGGACTCGATGGCCGTCAGGTTGTCATCACGAGCGTCGGCAAGCGGCGGGTCGAATTCGATCTGATGGACTTCTACCATAACCGTCAGCGGCTTCTGGGTGTCGACACGGCGAAGCACAGCGGCGCCGACGTCGCGCAGATCATGAACGAGCTGCGCCCTGGGTTCGAGTCCGGCCAGCTCGTGCCATCCGCGCTGAAGACGTGGCCGCTCGCGGATGGTGTCGAGGCGTACAAGGCGGTCGCGAGTGGCGACGGATCGGCGAAACACGTTCTGCTTCCGCGTCAGCGGTGACGATCAAAAGCTCAACCCGAGACTCGAGACGAACCAACCATGGGAGATGCATCGTGACTACCGGTACAGGCCCGGCGGCCCGCTCGCTTCGCACTTCGGTCGCAAGGGCATCGAGGTCGGGACCGCGAACCAGAATGACGGAGCAGCGGAAGCCGAACCCGAGCGCGAATCGCCACAGCATCAGTGCAGATCGAGCGTATTACGACTGGTGGCAGTGGCTCGCGGCGATCGCTCCGCCAACCCAGAAAACTGCCGTGAAGCGAGACGTATGCCTCGATGACGTGCGAGATCGAGCTCGGGACGTCGGTGGATCGCCCCATGGATGACAATCTCGGCGGCGTCGATTCGGTGTCGACAACGCGCCCGGTCACGGTGGTCATCAGCCGCGTCGTCGCCCCCGGGCGCGAACGCGACTATCAACACTGGATGATTCGCGTCCTTAACGCGGCTGCCGCCTTTCCGAACAATCTCGGCGCGGTCATCCTCACTCCTGGCGCCGTCGAGTCCAACGTCCATCACCTGGTCCATCGCTTTGCGGATGAGGCGTCCTTGCGCGCCTGGGAGAGCTCGGAAATACGGCGAGAACTGTCCCGGGAAGCCGATACATTCTCTACGTCCCGGCGACAGCAGCGAGTCGGGATGGAGGCATGGTTCCAGGTTCCTGAAGCCGGGTTGCCGCCGCCGCCCAAGTGGAAGATGGTGATCGCAGCATCGGTCGTCATCTACGCCTTGACGTCCGTCGTGATTCCGCTGCAGTCGAGGCTGCTTGCAGCGTGGCCGTTTGCGCTCCGCAACTTCGTAACCGCCGCGCTCGTGGTCTCCTTGATGACCTACGTCGCAATGCCGGTGGTGGGCAGGCTACTGCGGAACTGGTTTTATCGAGCGCGAGCAACACCCATGCAAGTGAACGACGATATGGAAGCTCCAGCCGACGAACGCGATGACGACTCCCACGAGCCTCGGTAACGCAGGGTGAAGCCATCGGCCGCGCACACGATGCGGAGGAACGAGGCCTCTGACGTATGCGCAGGGCTCCAATCATCGGCGCGATCGGCGCGCAAGCGTTGACCGCATGAAAGATCCGCCGCTTCCGGTCAACGCTGACATCGAGCTGCGCAAGACTGGTCCCCTACCCCTGGTCCCTGGTCCCCGGTGATCCCGGTGGAAGGTGCGTCATCAACGTGCCGACGCGCGAGCTTCTGGACACGGTTGTCCGCGTCGGCAACGTCACGGAACCGAGGTCGTAGGGCACAGGGTGAGCGCTGATGCTCACCTGGTCTGTGCGTGGAGATCGTCATGACGATCGATGCGTTG
>JBBWZE010000030.1:0-8935 GCA_039648845.1 Actinomycetota bacterium
CAATGTGATCGTCTCGCTGACGCGTCCGCCCGCGCCGATCGGCGGATGCTTGTGGATCAGCACTCCGAGATCGCTGCGCACGACGATGAGGTGGACTCCCGTGTGCGGTCCGCTCCCGGTCCGGTAGCTCGTGAGCGGCTTGCCCGAGGGTTGGTCGATCGTGAAGGAGAGCCGTGCCGGCTTGCCGGCGTTGAACTCGCTCGGACCGAAGTCTGCGAGCTTGAACGTTCGGGCGACGCCGACTGTCAGCTGGGGCGTTCCCGACGAGCCGCAACCGGCGAGCAGGAAGATCAGCCCCGCCAGGGCGCCTGCGCGCTTCATCGGCCCATGACGAAGTCGAACCGCGCCTGAAAGCGGTGCTTCACGATTCGGAGCCGCACCAGGAGTCGCCGGTCGAAGAACGGGTCGTGCGCGTTCAATGCAACGCCGGGGAAGTAGAGCATCGTCGTGACCGTGTGCTCCCCCCGCGCGCGCACCGTGACGTGGAGGTGGCGAGTGCGATTTGCATATGGCCCCGGCAGGATCGTCTGAAGCCAGTAATGCCCCCGGGCGTCCGTGAACTGATGGCTCCGCAGCCGGACCCCGGTGTCGTCGTACGCGCCGCGTTCGTCCGCCTGCCAGAAATCGACCCGGGCGCCGCGGATTGCACGGCACCCATTGCTCAGAACGTACCCGCTGAGAGTTATGCGGGTCCCCTGGATTCCGCCCACCAGGACCGAGTGGCGCATAGGCGACGACCTGAAGTGCGTTCCGCCGATCTGCCCCGGCGTGAGGCCGAATCCGTCGCAAGCGGCGGCGGCTGCGGGTGGCGAGGCGGCGATCGCGGCGGCCAGCGTTACCGCCAAACATCCGGCGACGACGCTCGGGCGCAGGTCCGGCACGAGCCTCATTGAACCGAATCGCACCGCGACCGGTGCTGATTGAATGAACGCGTGGCGAGCGGCTCTCCGTCTGGCCTGCCGATTCGGCGCAATACGGTGATCCTCTCGGCGACGATGGCGGTCAACTCCGCCGTCCTCCAGTTGACCGCCGCGGTCTCGTCGCTGACGTTCGTGCTCGTGACCGGTGTGAGAGGGCTGCTCGGCCTCGGGCCGGCGATCTTCCTCACGTCATCGGGGTTGACCGCGGTGCCTGCCGGCCGCCTGATGGACCGTGTCGGCCGCACGCCCGTGATGACGGCCGGCTTCGCTCTCGGTGCCTGCGGATGCGCTCTCACGGCACTCGCGACACGTACAGAGTCGACGATCGCGGTCATCGTCGGCTTCGCGCTCGTCGGCGCGTCTAGCGGCATCGCGCTCCTCATCCGCACAGCCGCGGGTGACATGTATCCGCCCGCGCGACGTGCGCGCGGCATCTCCTATGTCCTGTTTGGGTCGGTCTTCGGCGCCGTCCTCGGGCCGACCGTTTTCGGCCCGCTCTTCGCCGGTAAGGACTTGAAGGCCGACGCGTTGACCGTTCCCTGGCTCGCAGCCGGTGGACTTGCGCTGGTCGCACTCGCGCTCGTCCAACTCGTCCGACCCGATCCGAAGCGAATCGCCGAGCTGATCGGGACCAGGGACGACGTGCCCACAGAGCCTGCCGCCCAACTCCGGGAGCTCGTGCGCAGGCCGGGCGTGCGACCGGCGATGCTGTCCGCGCTCGCAAGCTTCGGCGTGATGGTCTCGGTGATGAACCTGACCGGATACGTCGTCGTCGAGCATCACCATCACAGTCAGGACTCTGTCTTCCCGATCATCGGCGCACACGTCTTCGGTATGTACGCGCTCGTCCTCGTGATCGGGGCCTTGATCGATCGCGTCGGGCGTGCGCCGGCACTACAGATCGGGCTCGTCGTGATGGCGATCTCGACGATTGGCCTGCTCTGGGTCGCGAGCGTCTGGGCGACGGCCGTCTTGCTGCTCGGGCTCGGACTGGGCTGGAACTTCTCGTTCGTCGCCGCAACCGCTCAGCTCGCAGATCGCACGAGCCCAGCAGAGCGCGGCAAGCTGCTCGGCTTCAACGACCTGCTCGGGGCGCTCTTCGGTGCAAGCCTCGCCCTGCTCGGCGGGTATGCGCTCGACGCAATCGGCGTCGCGGCGCTTGCGATCGGCGCAACGGTGATCGTCGCGACACCGGTGCTGCTGATCGCGCGTAGCGCGTCGAGTCCGCCGGCTCAAGAGCCCGCGTGAACAGCCCTCGCTTATGGCTCGGTACCGCAGCGTGTGCGCTGCTCGCGCTGTCTGGCGACGCGACCCATGCTGGAGGAGCAGTCGCGCCGCACCTGAGCTACTACTCACGACCGGACCTGAGGCCCCCGACGGTCGAGATCGTGAAGAACACGCGGCGCACCACTCCCGGCTACGTCTTCATCGCCCCGAAGAAGGACGTCGTGCAGGCGGGACCGCTCATCCTCGACAACAAGGGTCGGGTCGTCTGGTTCCGTCCGCTCGACACCCACGCAGTAACCGACTTCCGGATGCAGCGATACCGAGGGCAGCCCGTTCTGACCTGGTGGCACGGCAGCCCGGATGACGGCGACGGCGAGAGCGGCTATTCCATCTATGACGCCTCCTACCGGCTCGTCGCGCACGTTCAACCAGGAAACGGAATGCTCGGCGACATCCATGAGTTCAAGCTCACGCCGCGCAACACAGCGCTGATGACGATTTCCCAGCAGGTCAGCGTGAAGGGGAGAAAGGTGCTCGAGGGCGGCGTCCAGGAGCTGGATGTCAAAACTGGCCGTGTGGTCTTCGAGTGGCACAGCATCGCCCACGTACGGCTCGTGGAGTCCTACTACCGATTGCCGAAGGACCCAGGACGAACCTTCGACTACTTCCACATCAACTCGATCGAGATCGACCACGACGGGAACCTGCTCGTGTCCGCCCGAAACACGCACACGATCTACAAGATCAGCCGTCGGACCGGTCGGATCCTCTGGCGCCTCGGCGGGAAGCGAAGCGACTTCACGCTCGGACGAAATGTGCGATTTGCCTGGCAACACGATGCGCGCCGCCGGCCGGACGGAGCTCTGACGCTTTTCGACAACTCCGCCGGGCCGAAGGTTCGAAAGCAGTCGCGCGGGCTCGTGCTCCACCTGGACATGAAGCGCATGAACGCCACCCTTCTGCGCAGCTTTGTCCATCGGCCGCCGATCGTCGCGGTCGACCAGGGGAACATGCAACGACTTCCCGGGGGCCACTACTTCATCGGCTGGGGCCACGAGCCGCGCTTCACCGAGTTCGGCGCCCGCGGAACGATCCTCTTCGACGGGCGCTTCGGACGGGGCCGGGTCGATTCGTACCGTGCGTATCGTCTCCCCTGGACCGGCCGGCCCGTGCGGCCGCCCGCTCTCGCCGTGCGCGGCCAGAACGCTTATGTCAGCTGGAACGGCTCGACCGAAACCGTTAGCTGGCAACTGCTCGAGGGGCCGCGCAAGACCGATCTGCGCCCGGTACGCGTCGCGGTGAAGACCGGCTTCGAAACGCGAATACCACTCGCGATCGATACCGGCTGGATCACAGTGCGCGCGCTCGACAGGCAACAGCGGGTGCTCGGACGCTCAACCGCCGTGCGTCTCGACTGATGGATCTATGCTCTCGCGCGTGAGGCTGGCCGTCTTTGCATTCGCCCTCTCGACGCTGCTCGTGGCAGGCTGCGACGACTCCAAGAAGGAGAGCGCGGTGAAGGCGGCCACGACGACGGCACGAGCCGCGCCGCCCCCGGCTCGCACCTACCATTCACGTCCGGACCTGAAGCCGCCACTGGTGCGCATCCGCACCGTCGCGCACAACACGGCGCCGGGCTACCTCTTCATAGCCCCCAAGATGGTCGTTGCGCAGGCAGGCCCGATGATCATGGACAACCGCGGCGAGGTCGTCTGGTTCAAGCCGCTGAACACCAAAGGGGTCACGGACTTCCGCGTCCAGCACTATCGCGGGAAGCCGGTGCTCACCTGGTGGCGGGGGCGCGTCTCGAACGTCGGAGTCGGCGACGGGTGGTACGTCATCTATGACACCTCGTACCGGCCGATTGCGGAAGTGCGTGCGGGGAACGAGCTCGTGGGCGACGTGCACGAGTTTCTGATCACGAAGAACAACACGGCCCTGTTCACGGTGTACCACCGTCTGCCCGTCGATCTCTCTTCGGTCGGTGGTCCGAAGGAGGGCAAGATCTGGGACGGGATCCTGCAGGAAGTCGACATCCAGACGGGACGGGTGCTCTTCGAGTGGCACAGCTATTCCCAGGTGGGCATCACTGAGTCCTACGCGCCACCGCCAAAGGCGAAAGCCGGGGCCAAGGCTCCGCCGTATGACTACTTCCACATCAACTCGATCGAGGTCGAGCCCAACGGAAACTTCCTCGTCTCCGCGCGCAACACCCGAACGGTCTACGAGATCGATCGGAAGACGAAGCAGGTGCTCTGGCGGCTCGGCGGGAAGAAGAGCGACTTCAAGATGGGCGCCGGAACGAAGTTTGCGTGGCAGCACGATGCGCGGCGGCAGCCGGACGGGACGATCACGATCTTCGACAACGGCGCTGCTCCGCCCGTGGAGAAGTTCTCGCGTGTCCTCGTCTTGCGGGCGAACACGAAGACGAAGAAGGCGACGCTCGTCCGGAGCTACCAGCATCCTCAACGCCTCCTCGCGCCGTTCGAGGGCAACGCTCAGTTCCTGACGAACGGCAACATCGTCGTCGGCTGGGGCGCACAGCCGTACGTGAGCGAGCTCTCACGAAGCGGCGCCCTCCTCTTCGACGCGTACTTCGGCGACGACAAGCCTCCGGGCAAGGACGCCGACACGTACCGCGCATACCGCTTCGTGTGGCACGGGCAGCCGAAGGATCGTCCCGTGGTCGTGGTCGCAGGCGACGCCGCGTACGCGAGCTGGAACGGCGCCACGGAGGTCGTGCGCTGGCAAGTGCTCGCCGGCCCGGCGGCCGGTCAGCTCAAGCCCGTGCAGACCGTCGCAAAGAACGGCTTCGAGACTCCGCTTCGCCTGACGAAATTGGCGGCCTTCTACGCCGTCAAGGCACTCGGCCGTGGCGGGAAGGTGCTCGGAACGTCCGAACCGGTTGCGCCGCAGCCCTAGTGCTGACTGATTAGCTGGCGCGGGAAACGCGCAGCTTCGTCAACTCGCGGTCGCGCTCGTCGATGATCTCTTCGAGGTGGGCGACCTTCATGCGAAGCGTCTCGGTGGTCGTGACGAGCTCGATGAAGGCACGCTGGCGTTCCTTCAGGAGCGCCTCGACGCTGTGCAGCTTGATCTCAGGATCGTGGATCAACTGCGGCGCCACCGGTGTGGGTACGGGCGCAACTGCGACCGGCGGAGAGGCGAAGGTTGGAGGAGGAGGCGGCGCGGCCGGGACCGGGACGGAGAGGGCGACGGTCTGCGCAGGCGCGAAGACCGCCGGCGCCGGAGCGACTACGGGGGTAGCGACCGAAGGGGTGGCGACCGGAGGGGTGGCGACCGTAGGGGTGGCGACCGGAGGTCCCGCCGGCGTGGGCTCGACGTCCTGGATGTCCAGCACCTGCTCGGCGATCGCACGAGCGAGCGCGAGCCAGGAGATCCGCCCCGTCTCGATCAGGATCTGGCCCAGGCGCAGCCCGGTCCGCTCCTGCTCGGCGAGCGCAGCCGCGAGCTCGGCCTCTGAAATCTCGTTCTTCTCGACCAGGATCTGGCCGATGGGACGCTTCCGCATTGGACTCCTATCGGCAGGAACGCTGCGGGACGAAAGGGTCTCGTTAGCGCCGTCTGAAGCGTCGCGGAGCGTCGTCGCGAACCAGGGCGGGGTCCTCGCCCTCGCCGACGGTCTCCGAACCGTCGAAGCCTTGCTCCCAGGGATCCAGGTTCGCGGGCTCGTCTGCGGCCTGGAGCACGCGGACATTCCGAGGCGGCTCGGGCTGGTTGCCTGTGTCCGGGTCATCCTGACCCCGGCGCCACCAGCCACGCGATGCGGGGCGAGGCTCCTCTCCTTCTGCGTCCGCTGCCGCCGCGGGCGGCAACTCCGGCTCTTCCGACTCGGGCTCCGGATCCGGATCGGGCTCGGCCTCGGCGATTGCTTCTTCCTCCTTCAGCGGAGCCCCGATGATCGTCATCGCGTCCGAAGGCTCCTGCGCCTCCTCGAAGGCGGTCCAACCGCGTGAGTCGTTCTCGTCCGTCTGCTCGTCCACCTCTTCCGCCCGCTGGGCCTCCACGACCGGGTGCGCGGTGGCCGGAGCCGCCGGACGCACGAAGGACAGGTGCTCGCGCGCCGCGAGCCACTCGATCAGGCAGACGATCGCGAACGCGGCGGCCATGGCGAGGACGATCACCCACCAGGAGAGCTTCGCCACGCCGAGCGCCACCGCCACGGCGACGAGGAATCCAACCTCCCCGCCGATGCGCCACAGAGCCGGCGGAACGCCCTCGCGCGGCGCACCCATGCCATAGCTGTAAGACGGAGGCTGCGTCCACGACTGCTGCGTCCATCCCGCCGTCCGCAGAGCACGGAGGTCGGCACGCAAGGACGCCGCCTGCCGGTGGAACGAATCCACCGCCTCGAGCGTGCGCAGAGCGGCATCGACCTGAGCCGCGTGGCGGTAGAACGAGTCGAACGCCGCCTTGACGCTTTCCTGCTCGTAACCCTGCTCGGCGACGGGCAGATCCTCGACGCGCGGCAACGGCTCGCGTGGAGGCGTCTGTGGTGAGGGCCAGGCTTCGGGCTCCATTAGCAGGACATTATGCGTTCAAGCAGGCGGCGACTAGGCTTCGCGGCTGCCTCAGCCGGCGGCTTCCGCACTTCTGAGCCCACGAAAGGCCCAGGCGGCGAATCCGAGGATCAGGCCGACCGCGATGGCGAAAGCGGCCAGGGTCAGCTCAGGGCTGCCGGAGATGAAGCCACGACCAGCTTCCAGCAGGGCCGTGATCGGGTTGACGGAAGCGACACCATGGATCCAGCCTTGAAGCAGATTGAGCGGGACGTACACCGGAGCGAAGAAGAGGAGGAGAAAGACCGGCATCTGCATCACGGGTGCAGCTTGCTGGGAACGCAGGCGCATGGCGACGCCGGCGGCCCAGAGTGCCCCCGCGAGATTGAGGAGGAGCGCCAGCGCGTAGAGACCGAAGAGGTCGACGCCGTTGCCGCCGACCTTCATCTGCGCCAGCAGCGCGACGATCGTCACGACGGCGGCGACGGTCGCCCAGCGTACGAGCGCCGAGAGCACATACCCGAGCAGGATGCCGCTCCGGTTCGGAGCCGCGAGCATCAGCCGTCGCATGAAGCCGGTCTCGAAGTCGCGTGCGATTCCGAATCCGGTGAACACGCCAGCGAACGCCGCGGACTGCAGCAGCACGAACACGAACTGGAACGCGGTGTAGCCGGTCGGAAAGTCGAAACCCGGCACCTGCCGGATGCGCGACAGGCCACCGACGAACGCGGTGAAGAAGAAGAGGGGAAACGCGACCGAAGGCAGCAGGAACGCCTTGTTCGTGAAGAAGATGTGGAGCACGCGCCACGAGACGCCGCGCGCGACGGAGATCGCGTCTGTCACGTGCGCTCCAGACGGTTCCAGAGTGCATGCGTCGCGAGGACGAACCCGACGATGCTGAGCGCCCCTGCGACCGCGAAGCCGAGGCCGATGGTCTCCCAGTCCCACCCCGTGATCACGAGCGCGCGAACGGCTTCGATCAGATACGAGACGGGGTTGACCGTCGCGACCCAACGAAACCAGTCCGCCTCGATCAGGTTGCGCGGGATGTTCATCGACGACAGGAAGAGGAACACGAAGAAGACCGGGAAGAGGCCCTGCACTGCCTCCGTCGATCCGGTTCGCAACGCCGCCCAGCTACCGAGCGACGCGAAGGCGAGCGCAATCGCCGTCTCCAGCAGCAGCAGGACCGCCGCGCCGCCGAAGCCGCTCTGCAGACGCACGCCGAACGCCAGGCCGACAGCGAGATAGAAGACCGCCTGGACGACGGCGATCGTCATCAACCCGCCGAGCTGTCCGACGAGCAGCACGATCCCTCGCACGGGAGTCAGCGCCAGCCGGTTGAGAAAACCCGTCTGGATGTCGCGCGCGAACTCGACGTTGGCGTTGATCGTCGCAAGGAGCGCGCCCTGCACGAACGGCACCGCCAGCGCGAACGCGAGAAACGAGTCGGTCGGAAAGCCCGGAAGCTGGGTCTCCGCCTTGAGACCGCCCGCGTTCACCGCGAGGAGGAGCATCGGAAAGATCAGCGGAAAGACGACGTTCGCGGGCTGGCGAGCGGTCCGAACCACGGCGCGCTTGCCCAGCGCACCGGTCTGGGCGAGAGCGGTGGCGGTCACGCCTTGGCGGGCTCGAGCTCCTGCTCGGCCTCCTCCTCCTCGTCATCCCCGGCGCCCTCGAGATGGCGCCCGGTCTTCGCGAGGAAGACGTCGTCGAGTGTGGGCTCGTGGATCTGCAGCTGGGAGAGGACGACCCCTTCCGCGTCGAGCGCGCGGACGATCTCGGCGAGATTGCCGTTCGACGAGGTGAGCTGCACGGCGATGCTGCCGGGCCCGTAACCGGTCGTCTGCTCGCCGAATCGCTCGAGCACCGATACCACCGCACCCCGCTGGTCGGGATCGGCCGGGACCGCTTCGACCGTGGAGCAGGCGATGTCCGCCTTCAGCTTCTCGGGAGTTCCTTCCGCCACGATCCGCCCGTGGTCGATGATTCCGACACGGTCAGCAAGCACGTCCGCCTCTTCCAGGTACTGCGTCGTCAGGAAGACGGTGACGCCCTCCTCTTTCGCGAGCCGGCCCACCTCGACCCACAGCGCGGTCCGGCTCTGGACGTCGAGACCGGTCGTCGGCTCGTCGAGAAAAAGGATGCGCGGCCGGTGCACGAGTGCCAACGCAAGGTCGAGGCGGCGCTTCATTCCGCCGGAGTAGCCCTTCACCTTGCGGTCCGCCGCCTCGGTCAACCCGACCCTGTGGAGTAGCTCGTCGCTCC
>JBBWZE010000054.1:0-5052 GCA_039648845.1 Actinomycetota bacterium
CCGATCGACGCGCCGACGTCGTTCTTCCCCGGAGTCGCGGTCAACCCGACTCCCGACGATGTCGGGCTCGAGGTCCGCCGCTTCGAGGAGAAGGTCGAGGCGGGCGCCAAGTACGCCATCACGCAGATCGTTTTTGACCTGGAGCCGCTGGACCGCTTCGCAAAACATCTCGGCGGGGAGTGGCCGATCCCGATCCTCGTTGAGATCTTCCCGCTCACGAGCCATCGGCTCGCGTTACGGCTTCACAACGAAGTTCCAGGAATCATCGTCCCCGAGTCGTTGCAACACGCACTCCAAGACGCGGGTGCGAACGCGGCAGAGCTCGGGTTCGCGCATGCACGCCGGCTCGTCGAGGAAGCGCGCCGCTTTTCAGGCGTCTGTCTCGTCGCACCGTTCCGGCGGCCGCTCCGCGTGCTAGAGCTGCTCGTCGACTAGGTGCGGTAGTTGAGGTAGACGGCTCCGCCGCCGAATCGGCGTTCGTCCAGCAGTTCGAGCTTCAGGCGGACCTTGTCGGGCAGGGCCCTTGTGCCGCCTCCCACCACGACCGGCGCGACAATCAGCTGCAGCTCGTCGACCAACCCAGCCTTGATCGCCTGCGTGGCTAGGGCGGGTCCGCCCACCGTGATGTCACGTTCCGCCGACGCTTTCAGCTGCCGGACCGTTTCCGGGTCGAAGTCGCGCTCGATCGTGGTCTTCGCGCTTGCTGCCGTCTCCAACGTCCTCGAGTACACGATCTTGTCGGCCGCCTGCCAGATCTCCGTGAAGTCCCGGATGAACGGCGGCTGATCGGGGAGGGTGTGCGCCGTCTCCCAGTAGACCATCACCTCGTACATTCGACGCCCGTAAAGGTAGGTACCGACCGGCCGCTCGAGGTCGTTGACGAAGCTGTGGACTTCCTCGTCCGGCGCAGCCCAATCGAAGTTGCCCTCCTCGTCCGCTACGTAGCCGTCGAGCGACGTGATCGCCGAATAGATCAGCTTGGCCATGGTGAACCTCCGCTACGGAGCGCAGTCGCCGGTCGAAACCGGCGGCCCCGCCGCATCGAGATCGGCACGCACGACCTCGGCCGGGACTCCGAACCCCCCTACGAAGCGAAGATGCGCCGCAAAGATCGTCGTCTGCACGGCGCCGCGCGCATCGACCGCCGGCGCGCCGGAATCCCCATGCCTGACGCGTCCTCGCAACGATGTGATCGCGCGCGTCACAGGACCTGTTCCGTAGGCGTCCTCCGCCAGCACCGTCGACGTGTGCCCGATGCGCGCCGGGGTCACGGCGAACGGCCCGTTCTCAGGGAAGCCCAGCACTGCCACAGCGGTCCCCGGCCTGGCGGAGACCAGCGGTAGAGCCCGGAGGCCCAGATCGCGCACACGCAGCACGGCGATGTCGTTTCGACGGTCGAATGCGACGACGGCCGCCTGCAGCCGCCCGCCGGATTGCAGCTCGACCACGGTGTCGTTCTGTCCCGCGACCACATGAGCCGCGGTCACGATCAGATTCGGCCGCGCCACCCAGCCGGTGCCCTCGACACCGATTCCACACGCCATCCCGAGCACGCGCACCACGCTCGGCGCAGCACGGCGAACACCGGCTGCCCTCGCGAGGCGCGGATCGGGCGGCGCCACCGCCGCGGACGGGCCGTTGATCGCCGGGAAGGGGTCGATGCGCGCCAGTGCATTCAGGACCTCTGTCGGAGGAATGAACTTGTTCAGCCTCTGCAGCAGAGCCGAGCCTTGCGCGCTGCGCCGAAGGTCGGTCTGCCCTGGGAGCAAGAGCGCCACGGCCCCGAGGACCCACACGACTGCGAGGCCGGCAACGGCTCCGAGAACCAGGCCGCCCGTCGCGTCGAATGTGCTCAGCTTCCGCCTGCGCACCTTCGAACGGAGAGCCGATCCGGCCAGTGTCCCGAGCGTCTCGAGCAGAATCGCGCCGACGGCGGCGCCGGCGAGAGCCGCCAGCGGCGTGTACGGAGAATGAGTGCCGTCCTGGAGAAGCTGCGGCGCAAGCCTCGATCCCAGCCAGGCGCCCAAGACGACCCCGGCGAGGGACAAAGCGCTCGCGATCAGCCCCTTATTCCAGCCGATGAAGGCCGTCAGGGCAACGAAGCCGAGGACGATCAGGTCAATTTTGGTCACTACGTGCGGAGGCTACTCGCGCTCTCGGCTCTCTGGTATGCGAGGTAGACTGATCGCCCCCTGGGGGCGTAGTTCAGTTGGTTAGAACGCCGGCCTGTCACGCCGGAGGTCGCGGGTTCGAGTCCCGTCGCTCCCGCTCTTCACACTTCGCTGCTCCGCCGTCCGTGGTCTTGTAGATCGCACCCGTCTTCGCAGCCAGGGCTGCGTAAAGGGTTTCCGAACGCTGCGGATCGACTACAAGACTGGCGACGGTCTGCCCGGATCCTCAGCTTCCCGTAGCCACCGCCTACGGGCGGCCCGACGGATAGGTCGTCACTCGCCAGACGTCGCGCAGAACCTCGTTGCGTCGATACCCGAACCGGTACCGCCCCAAGCGCCTCCGACGTCTCGCGAGCTCGACGTACTTCACCACGCCGAGCAGTGGCATCACGAGCACCTGCGCGAGCGCGTAGAAGGGGAAGACGATCATCCAGGGTGAGAGCACCTGGAGGTTCGACGTCGCCGTGACGAAGAGGTACGCGGCGTAGACAACGGGGAGGCTCGAGAGGACCGCTGCCGGGTGCAGCATCGTCCACCACTTGAAGTACAGGGAGGCCCAGATCGCGACGAGGTAATACGACGTCAGCACCGGGAGGTGGAGCAGGTTGCGATCGAGATTGATCCACCAATGGCGAAACGTGCCCGCCCACCAGAGCCGCCGTTGGAGTACAAGCGCTGTCCAGGTGTCGGGCGCTTCGGTGTGGACCACCATGTCCAGGTGACGGATGCGCATCCGGAGCGCGAGCGCAGTCCGACCCGTCTCGATGTCCTCACCCGGTGTCCACATCGAGTGCCGAGCCAGGATCTCGCGCAGCGCGTCGGTGCGCGCGAGAAAACAGGCACCCGACGTCAACCAGGGCCGGAAGTGTCGGCAGAGCATCGCCATTCGGTACTCGAGCGCCTGCAGCTTCGTGACGACGTTCGTGCGGTTGTCGACAGCGCACTTGATCGAACAGAGATCGGCTCCGGCCATGTCTGCGGCGGCGACCGCGGCAGCGACATCGTCGCCGACGAGGGTGTCAGAGTCGAGCCGGAACGTGTACTTGGTTGCGACCGCGGGTAGCGCCGCCGCGATGAGCGCCGCCGGGTTCGGATCCGGCACTTGGAGACGCTGGACGTTCCACCCGTCGGCCTCCAGTTCGTCCGCGAACGCAGCCATCATCGGCGCGCTGATCTCCATGGCGATCAGCACCCTGTGCCGATAGCGCAGAAGGCGCTCGCCGTCGAAATAGCGCGGATGTCCGAAGACCGGCACCACGATGGTGAAGTCCTGGGAGGTTTGCCGCCCGGGCTTGATCGTCCGCCCTCCCCACCAGGAGAGCAGGTTCTGAAAATCGAATGCGACCAGGAAGATCGCGACGACGAATAGGAGAGACGAAGGCACCTTCTAGGGGTGCGGCAGGACGACCTTCTTCGTGATGTGCGTTTGCGCCGGACACGGCTCGTTCGGCTGGCACTTCACGACTGTCGTCTCAGTTGTCTTGCCGGTCAGGACGTCGATCCAGTGGTGTCCCCTCCACAGAGGCGTGAAGAGCAGCGTCACGACGGTGACCACGGTGAAACCGCGTGTGGCGGCACTTTGCATGGGGCGGATCTCCTCCTGAGCTGACGGCGTATGCGGCGTCGGTGCAGGTGCGGCTGCACGAGCGACTGGCGTCAAGGATCGGTACGGGAAGCGACGGCCGCGATCGCTAACGAGAGGGATCGTTCGCGCGCGTCGGAGGTGGCGACCCGTATTGCAGCGACGCCGGAGACAAGTGCGGGGATCCCGAGGCAGTCGCTTCTTCGAACCGCGCTTTGCGATCCGCTGCGGGAGTGAGCCGCCGCCGCGCGGGTCGGCCGCGGCGGAGGAAGTGCACCTACCAGGAACCAAGCGAGTAAATGCGGTGGAACTTTCAGGCAGTTCTTAGCCGGCGCTCAACTCCCCCTTAGTCGCGGCTGGTGAGATGAGCTCATCAGCGAGCGAAAGGACGAACCGATGAACGAGGAGCAGCCGGCGACGAGTAGCGAGTCCCCCGAGGCGAGCGTTGCGAGCGGGCGCAGTGCCCGAGGCCTGGCGTCTCTCAAGATCGTGCGGCGCATCCACGTGCGCGCCGCGCTGGTCGCGCTCGTCGCCCTCGTGGCGATCGGCAGCGGCACGGCCTATGCGGCGACGCGAACGACGAGTCGTCCGATCGGCACAGGCGTCGTCGTCATCAACACGAACCTCGCCTACCAGAATGCATCCGCGGCGGGCACGGGGATCGTGCTGACGTCGTCGGGAGAGATCTTGACCAACAATCACGTGATCGCCGGTGCGACGACGATCCGAGTCGTCGTCCCGAAGACGACGCACACCTACACCGCGCGGGTCGTCGGCTACAGCACCACCGCGGACGTCGCCGTGCTGCAGCTCCAGAAGGCCTCGAACTTGAAGACCGTGACGACCGGTAACGCCTCGAACCTCAAGCTCGGCTCCCGCGTCACAGCAGTCGGCAATGCCGGCGGGACGGGCACGCTCACGTCTTCCAGGGGTGCGGTGACCGGGCTGAACAAGTCGATCACGGTCCAGGACGACAACGGAACGACCGAACAGCTGACAGGGCTGATCGAGACGAACGCACCGCTCCAGCCGGGAGACTCCGGCGGGCCGCTGCTCAACAGCGCGGGCCGTGTGGTCGGAATCGACACGGCCGCCTCGAGCAGCTCCCCCTTCGCCGCCTCCGCCTCGAGCGACGGCTACGCAATCCCGATCGGGAAGGCAACGACGATCGCGAAGCTGATCGTCTCGGGCAAGTCGTCGGCGACCGTGCACATCGGCACGACCGCGTTCCTCGGTGTGCAGATCGGGACCACACCGTCCTTCGCCGGCCGGGGCGCGACGATCGTCGGCATCGTCCCC
>JBBWZE010000063.1:0-8915 GCA_039648845.1 Actinomycetota bacterium
TTTCAGTCGATCGAGCGCGGCGGAGAGCTCACGTTTTGGCGTCAGGGACGATCTCTGCCGTACGGACAGGGTATGAGCTATTGGGCGCTTGCCGAGATGGTGAAGGCCCAGGCCGCGATTCTCGAGACCGACAGCGACGACGAGGTCGAGGCGAAGCTGATGCGCACGGTCGAGCTGCTGATCGACGACGACGCGGAGTGGGTGACCTCGCATCTGCGTCCGCTCGTGGGGCAAGCAGGCGACGGTGCGGCGGCCTCGCAAGAGGAAGCATTCACCGCGTGGCGGCGGTTCTTCGAGGCGCTCGCCGAGCAGCGTCCGCTCGTTCTCGCATTCGAGGACATCCAATGGGCGGACGACGGCCTGCTCGACTTCATCGAGCACCTGGTCGACTGGGCCCGGGACGTGCCGATGCTGATCCTGTGCACGGCACGGCTCGAGCTGCTCGAACGCAGGCCGGCGTGGGGAGGGGGCAAGCTGAACGCCGCGCTCATCGCGTTGGCGCCACTGTCCAACGAAGAGACGGCAAAGCTCATCGCGGCGCTAAGTGAGCGGGCGCTCCTCGCGGCCGAAACGCAGTCGGTGCTGCTCGACCGCGCCGGGGGCAATCCGCTGTATGCGGAGCAGTTCGTGCGGATGCTCGCCGAGCGGGGATCGACGGAGGAGTTGGCGTTGCCGGAGACCGTCCAGGGGATCATCGCGGCGCGGCTCGATTCACTCGCACCGGACGAGAAGGCGCTCCTCCAGGACGCGGCGGTTATCGGAAAGGTGTTCTGGCTCGGCGCGCTCGAGGCGACGGAGCAACAACTGCAGCCGCTTCGGCAGAAGGAGTTCGTGCAGCGCGCGCGCCGCAGTTCGGTCGAAGGTGAGACGGAGTACGCCTTCAAGCACGGCCTCGTTCGCGATGTCGCGTACGGGCAGATCCCGCGGGCGCAGCGGTCGCGGAAACATCAACGAGCGGCAGAATGGATCGAGTCGCTCGGCCGGCCCGAAGATCATGCCGAGATGGTCGCGCACCATTACGTCAACGCACTCGAGCTCGCGCGTGCGGCCGGACAGGACGACGGAATGCTGGTCGATCGCGCGCGGTCGGCGCTTCGTGACGCCGGCGACCGGGCCGTGACGCTGAATGCATTGCCGCAGGCGGAAGCGTATTTCCGCGAGGCATTGGGCCTGACCTCCGATGACGATCCGGAACGGCCGGCGTTGCTATTGCGGTGCGGCCGGGCGGTGTATCGACAAGAAGATGAGGGCGCCGTCGAGTTGAGCGAAGCGCTCATGGGATTGTTGGAGGCGGGCGAAAACGAGCCCGCCGCCGAGGCCTCGCTGATGCTCGCCGACATCGCCTGGAAGCACGGTCGTCGCGACGAGATGGATGGCCATCTCGAGAAGGCCCGCGCGCTGGTGGAGGGGACGTCGCAATCACGGGCACGGGTCGCCGTGCTTTGCGAGGTGGCTCGCTACGAGATGCTGGCCGATCGCCTCGAGGCCGCGCGCGAGCTCGGCGGCGAGGCGTTGAGGCTGGCCGAGACGCTCGGTTTCGACGATCTCCGCGCGCATGCGCTGAACACCGTCGGCACGGCGCGAGCGGACCTCGGCGACGGAGAGGGGCTCGCCGAGCTGGAGGAGAGCATTGACCTCGCGACTCGACTCAATTCCATCCCAGACATGCTGCGGGGATACAACAACCTCACCGCGCTGCACATCTTGCAGGGCGACCTCCCGCGAACACGAGCCGCCGAGGCAAGGACGCTCGAGCTCGCCGAACACTTCGGGCACCGCGGGACCGTCCGCTTCATCGAGTCAGGCGCTGCCGTCGGAAATCGGTACTTGGCCGGCGAGTGGGACGACGCGCTCGAGCGTGCGGAATCGGTGATCGCCGAAGCGGAGGCGGGCGGTCGTTTCTATCAACTCGGCGGAATGCACGCGCACCGGAGTCTGATCCGGTTAGGTCGCGGCGATGCCGACGGCGCGGAGTCGGATGCCGAGTTGGCCGTCGACCTGGTACGTCCCGTTAGAGACCCGCAGGCTCTGTACCCCGATTTGGCGATTGCTGCATCAATCTTCCTTTCGGTCGGCAACGAGGCGCGTGCGGGCGAGACATTGACCGAGGCGGTGGCGGGCCTCGGTGAGCTGCACCGTCTGGGCTTCGCGGTGGTCGAGTTGCCCTTGCAAGCGTGGGTCGCGGTAACGCTCGGTCGCGCGTCCGACCTCCTTGAGGTGATCGAGCCCGAGCCGTACAAGTCACCCTGGCTGCGCTCGGCTCTTGCTGTCGCGTCCCGTGACTTTCTCGCTGCCGCGGACATTATCGGCGGCATGGGAATCGTCTCGCACGAGGCGTTCTTCCGGTTGCGTGCCGCCGAGCAGCTCGTCGACGAGGGGCATCGCGCCGAGGCCGACGAGCAGCTGCGGCGCGCGCTCGCCTTCTATCGGTCGGTTGGTGCGAAGCGGTACGTGCGCGAGGGCGAGGCGCTGCTCGCTGCGTCGGCGTAAAGAGAAACGGATTTCAAAAAATGTTCTTGACACGGTTGCGTGTCCTTGCAACACTCGAATGCAACGTCGAGCAGCACGTCGTTGCTCGCAAGCGGTGGAAAGGAGGTCACGTTGCGTTATCGGTTCGCGATGAATTTCAACTGGCCTCTCGGTACCCGCGTAGACATCTGCGCGTAAGGCCGTAGGCCTCAGCGCAACGCCGGGCCTGCGGGCCCACTGGCCGCGTTTTGTGCGCGCGGTTGGCGGTCGCGCACGCCCACACATCGGGCGCACGCTTTCGCGAGCGCAAACGAACGAAAGGAGTCCGCGTTGTTCGACCCGCTCACTGACTGTGATCGGTCACTCATCACGACAACTAGGAGGCATCGTGTACGCCTATCACCAAAATTGCTACGAGGCCCATGAGCGCATAAGGCAGCGCGAACGGGAAGCCGAATCGGAACGACTGAGACGCCAGTCCCGGGCGCAACGTCAGAAGCGGCGACGAGCCGCGCCCTTGGACCTGCTGATCGCCTATACCCGGCGAGCCGCCGGTCTGGAGCTGGACACGTAGGGGACGACCGAGGGGGAGCATCGCCCGCGCGCCTGGAGATTCACGTCTCCAGGCGCGCAGTTCCATATCGCTAATCACAGAAGCGCGCGCACGAGGCTTCGATGCGGGCGAGGCAGTAGGGCCTGAGCGGAGCCCTCACGCGGCTACCGCCGGCGCGTCGCCAGCACCTCGGCACTTCGCCGCCACCGCAGCGAGTGGTGTTCGTTGTCGCGGCGCTACGCCGAGACTCGAGCGTCCTCCAGCATGGCGGCAAGCTCGTTTCGCGAGTCGAGCTGCAGCTTGCGGAAGATGCTCGTGAGGTGACCCTCAACCGTGCGTGCGGTTACGAAGAGGGTCTGGGCGATCTCGCGGTTGGTGAGGCCCTGACTCGCGAGCTCGGCAATCCGGTGTTCGCTGGCTGTCAGCGAGTCGATCCCGGTGAGAACGACTCGGCGCGGGCGTGCGCCGGTGGCGCGAAGCTCGATCTCGGCCTGTTCGGCGAGCCGCTTGGCGCCGCAGCGGTGGGACACGTCAAGTGCCTCGCGGAGGAGGTGTCGCGCTTCGGTGCGCCGGTTGCGTCGCCGAAGCATGGCGCCGAGGTCCGCCAGAGCTCGCGCTCTTTCCAACCTGGCGTCACCGTGATCGAAGGCGTCGACGGCCTCGCGGAGCAGGAGCTCTCCACGCTTGCCGCCGGCCACGACGCCGGCGGCACGTTTCGCCACCCCGAGTGCACGCGGAGCGCCGAACGCCTGGGCGAGCTCGAGTTCCTCTGCTGCGAGGCGACCCGCCGCCTCGCGGTCGCCGAGCGCCAGATGGGCGAGCGCGGCCTCCGACCGCCAGGGGAGATAACTCGGGCAGGTGACCAGCGCTCGCGTCAGGACTGCGCCAACCGCCAGGAAATCCTCAAGCCCTTCTTCGACTCGTCCCTGTGCGACCCGGAGCCGACCTCGCCCGAAGCGGAGAACTGCCGCGATGACCGATCCGCTCTTTGTCTCGGGGTCGAGCGGCGCAAGCAACTGCTCGGCCGCCTCGAGCTCGCCCTGATCGACGAGCGCCTTGAGCAGCAGCGCGCCATTCAGGACGCGATACATCGGTGGTGCAGGGAGCTTGGTCGCGGCAAGTGCAGTCCGCGCGTCTCCCTCGGCGGCGGCCAGATCGCCGCGTCGAAGCGCGAGCCAGGCGCGGTTGGCCAGGCCCATGGACAGCCGACTGCTGTCGCCGGTTACCCACGCCTGCGTTATCGACGCATCGAGCACGGGTCGCACCTGGGCGTAACGCTCGGCCCAGAGCAGCGAGAACGTCATCTGCGAAAACCACGCCGCGAACCAGAACCACGGCCTGCCGTCCGACCCTGACGGTGCGCCGTCCGCGGCGAGGAGCGCCCGGGTCGCGAGGTCCGCGCCGACCTCGGCGGGGTCGTTAGCGAGGACTGAGACGAACGCGGCCGCGGCAACCAGCTCGCGTGGCGCCGCCGCATCGCCGACTGCCCGCCCGAGCAACGTCTCACGGCGGAAGGCCAGCGAGGATGCCGTTGCGGGATCGTTCATCGCGGGGAAGACGGCCGCGGCTTTTAGCAGGAGAGCGAACTCGGAATGGTGAGAATCGAGGGACGACGCTGCCCGATCGAGAACCTCAACGGCCTCCGCGGAGCGCTGCGCGCGGCTGAGCGCGAGTCCCAGCACCATCGC
Source organism: Actinomycetota bacterium (assembly GCA_039648845.1). Taxonomy (GTDB): domain Bacteria; phylum Actinomycetota; class Thermoleophilia; order Gaiellales; family Gaiellaceae; genus 3-1-20CM-4-69-9. The sequence goes on from JBBWZE010000063.1 coordinate 4,711, forward strand.
CGCGTCGGCCGCTGCTGTGGCGTCCGGCGCAGCGTTCAAGGCCTCTTGCAAGTGCTCGGGCCAGCCGGAGAGCCCGGCGCTAGCCTCGGCCATTCCGAGGTCGAGCAGCAGGGCCGACCGCTCGCTCGGCGGCGGGGGTTCAGCGAGCACTCGTCGCAGGAAGACCGCCTCCGACTCGGGAGCGCCCTCTTTTCCCGCTTTGCACGCGGCCTCGACCAGCCGCTCGACAACCCAGCCATCGCCGGCGGGCTCGCTGACCAGCAGGTGCTGCGCGACGCGGTCGTACGCGCCCGGTTGCTCACTGAGTAGTTGGGCGGCACGACGATGTTCCTGCGCACGCTCAGCGCCGGAGAGTTCTGAATAGATCCCGCTGCGGACGATCGGGTGGATGAACGTCAGCGGTCGGCCGGACTCGAGGATTCCGGCGTTCACCAGTACTTCTGCAGCTTCGGCAGCCTCCGCCTCGTCGAGGCCCGCGAGTCGCGCCGCTTGGAGTAGGTCGCTCCGCTCGAGGACCGCCAGCGCCCGAGCGAGCCGCCCGGCATGCGCCGGCAACCGGCGGAGCCTGAGGCGAATCGAGCGACCGACCGTTCGGGCCCCGATTCTTTCGACGTGTCGCGCGGCCTCCGCCGTCGGAGCGATCCCTCCCTCTCTGAGCGCGTCCATGAGCACGCGCATCAGGAACGGCGTCCCGCGCGTTGCGCGCAGGCAGGCTTCGACAAATACGGCATGCGGAGCTCCAGCGAGACTCGACTCGACGAGCTGGGCGACCGCTTTCCTCGTCAGCGGCGGGAGGCGGATTAGATCAGCGGAAGGATCCGCCGCCACGCTCGCAAGCAGCTCGGCGTCGGTGCCCGCCTCGCGAGGGCGGGTTGCCAGGACGAGTGCGACGTCCAGCTCTTCGAGACGCGTGAGCAGAAAGGCCAGGTAGCGAAGCGAGGGGGCGTCTACCCAGTGCGCGTCGTCGACGACGACGCAGAGCGGCTTCGCGGCGGCCAGGTTCGCACACAACCAGTAGAGGCCGTGGAGGATTGCGAACGAGGGATCGACAGCCGACGAGCGCGGGCCCTCCGCAGCGGGTGCGCCTGGAAGCCCAAGAATGCCCGCCGCCACGCCGGCAGCGGCCTGGAGCAGATCAGTGCGTTCGAGCTCGGATGCCTCGGCCAGCGGTGGCTCGAAAAGCTGACGCACCACTCCGAAGGCGAAATCGCGCTCCAACTCTGTCCCGCGCGCACGCAGCACGCGCATCCCGCCGTCTGCCGCCGCCATCCGCGCCGCCGTCAGCAGCGCCGTCTTTCCAATCCCGGCCGGCCCCTCTACCACCACGAATCTGCCTCGGCCGGTGCGAGCTTCGGCCAAGGCCGATTCGATCTGCGCCAGCTGCCCGCTTCGTTCAAGGAGCGTTCCCATGGCCGCGCCCCCTTTGGCGCCAAGACCACGATGGATCGGCGCATCCAGAACCGGAGCGGTCAACGCGTTTCGCCCAATCTGGGGCGCTACAACGACGGAACGGCGTCTAGCAGTCCCGAAGGCTGGATATCCGATCGTTCAGCGGGTCGCTCCGAAGTCACCAGGATGCACGCCCTGGTCGTGGCTGGTGCATCGCCGAGCAGAGGCTGGGAGCGAGTGATCAGTGTCGCGCGTTTCCGGATGCCGAGGTAGCTTCGACAGAACGCCCGCCAGGGACGACCGGAAAGACAGGGGGGTTGCCACGGTGCGAACGAGTGCCTCGGTCTCCACCATTCGCCAAGACAACGCGATTCCCGCGTCGCCCGTGGCTCACGCGGCCCCTTACTTGGAGGAGCATCTGATGAGCACAACCTTGGATTCCGTGATCGTTGCCAACCTGTCCCGACAGGTGTCAGGATCCGTACTCGGCGCGGAGGACCCTGGCTATGACGCGGCCCGTGCCGTACACAACGGTCTCATTGACCGCCGACCCGCTCTGATCGTCCGTTGCCGGAGAACGAACGACGTCGTTGCGGCGCTCGGTCTTGCGCGCGGCGCAGGGCTCGAGGTCTCGATCCGCGGCGGCGGGCACAACGTTGCGGGCCGCGCAGTGACGGACGGCGGTGTGATGATCGACCTCGCCGAGATGAAGGGGATCGCCATCGATCCCGACCGAGCGACCGCCAGGGTCGAGGGCGGCGTCATCTGGGGAGAGCTGAACGACGCTGCCGCCGAGCACGGGCTGGCGGTGACCGGCGGCGCGGTCTCCGGGACGGGTATCGCGGGCTACACACTCGGCGGCGGCCTCGGCTGGCTGATGGCCAAATACGGGCTCGCCGCGGACAACTTGCTCGCGGTCGAACTCGTCACGGCGGAGGGCGACATCCTCCACGTCGACGGGAGGTCACACGCGGATCTCTTCTGGGCGCTTCGCGGCGGCGGCGGGAACTTCGGCGTCGCGACGTCGTTCACGTACCGGCTGCACCCTGTCCAGACGATCGTCGGCGGGCTGATCGCTCATTCGATCTCCGCCGCACCCGAGCTGCTGCGCTTCTACCGCGACGCGGTCGCGGACGCCTCCGATGATCTGACAGTGTTCGCCGGGCTGGTGCACGCACCGGACGGCTCCGGCGCCAAGCTCGCGGCGCTCGTCGTCTTCCACACCGGAGACCCCGGCGAGGCGGAGCGCGACCTCGAGCCGTTCAAGGCGTGGGGGTCGCCTTTGCTCGTCGAGGTCGGCGCTATGCGTTACCCGGTCATGAACACGCTCCTGGACGCGGGCTTCCCGGCCGGATCGCTCAACTACTGGCTCTCGAGTTTCACGCGTGGTCTCCCCGACGAACTGATCGACATCACGGTCGAGCGGTTTGCCTCCGTGCCCTCACCGATGACGGCGATCCTGCTCGAGCACTTCCACGGCGCAGTGACACGCATCGGCGTGACTGAGACCGCGGTGCCGCACCGCACCCAAGGGTGGAATCTCCTCATCCCGTCGGTCTGGACCGACCCGGCCGACAGTGAGGCGAACGTCGCCTGGAGCCGCGACACGTTTGCAGCGATGCGGCCGCACTTCGGCAGCGGCCGTTGGCTCAACTACCTCGGGGACGATCAGGGGGAGGACGCCGTCCGCGCAGCCTACGGCCCGAACTTCGATCGGCTCCGCGACGTCAAGCGGCGGTACGACCCAGACAACGTTTTCCACCTCAACCACAACGTCGCGCCGTAATCGCGCGGGCTGCGGCACGCAAAAGTCCGGGGGTGCTCCACGGTGCGAATCAGTGTCCCGGCCTTCGAGGATCGAACAGTCCGATCCTGAGCTCGACTCGAGCTCCTTACCGAAGGAGGCACCTGACATGACCAAGATGACTCGCGCGCGGTCCTTGCTGCTCGGCGCACTCGCTGCCGGAGCGCTAGCGGCGACGGGCAGCGGCTCGGCCGCCTCGGCGAAGACCGTCAACGGCAGTGTCGGCCCCGGTTTCACGATCGGGCTGACGATGCAAGGCAAGAAAGTCACGAAGCTGAAGGCTGGGACGGCGTACCGCTTCGCCATCACCGACCGCTCCGACATTCACGACTTCCACCTGAGTGGACCTGGCCTTAATCGCGTTCTCACCACCGTGGAATACACGGGGACAAAGAGCGTCGTGCTGAGGCTGAAGAAAGGGAATTATCGTTTCGTCTGCGACCCGCACTCCGGGATCATGCACGGCCGTTTCCTCGTCTCCTGAGCCGCCACTACTGAGGGGCGAGGCGTTGGTCTCGCCCCTCCGATCGTCGTTGCGGGCTGCTCGCGGCAAAAGACAGGGGGGTTGCCACGGTGCGAACCCATGTCCGACGTCTCCACCATCGGCAGAACAACTCAATCCCCGAGTCGCCCCGCGGCTCATCGAAAGGAGACGTGTAGAGATGAAGAACCTCACCCGACCGGAGGCGTCACCGATCACGCGACGGGTATGGCTGGTGGCGGTGGCCGTGATAGCCGCCGTCGCCGCCGGGATAGTGGCCGGACCGGGGGATGCGACGCCCCCAGTCCATGGCAATTACGGCCCCTATCCCCCCAAAGCAGCCAAGTTCAAGGCACCGAAGCTCAAGCAAGGCACGCTGACCGTCAAGGGCACCAAGCAGAGCGACAAGATCACGCTTCGCCTGCAGGCCGGCAATCCCGGGAATCTTCAGGTGGACGTCGGCGACGACGGTTCGGCCGACTTCAGCTTCGAACGCAGCAAGATCGCGAAGATCGTCGTCAAAGCCCGATC
>JBBWZE010000065.1:0-20231 GCA_039648845.1 Actinomycetota bacterium
GTCGCTGCGGCCGCAGCGACCGCTGGATGGGCGATCCTGCGCGAGGTCGTCCTTCACAAGACCTTCATTGGCCTGCCTCCGGTGGGAGCTACGCGGAGCGCGCCGGAGAGCGGAGAGCTCGTCATCCAGTACTGGATCGACCCCGATGGCCTAAAAGGGGGCTTTGCAGGAGGCCAGGGGTGGGTGTACGCCGACGGGCGGCTGATCACGCTGCGCGGGAACGGATTCCTCGAGCAGCGGCTCACGCCCGAGGGCGTCGAGCTCTTGCGGTCCGAGATCGTCTCGACAGGACTGTTCGACCACCACCAGCCTGCTCGCAGGGAGGCCTCCCCCCACAGCGTGATCCAGGTGCGAATCGGCGAACGGTTGGTTCGCGTCCAGGTGGGCTGCCCGGGGTGCCCGGCGAACTTTCCTGAGGGACTGGGTGAGCGAGTCGCGGATGCGGCGTCGTGGCTACCGGCAAGCGCGTGGAAGGACCGGCAGATCAGGGCGTACGTGGCCTCCAGGTACGCGATCTCGTACTTTGCGCAGCCCCAACCGCTCGAACGGTCCCGCGTCCTGTCCCTGCTCCCGGCAGCGGCCGAGGACTTGCTCCGCGCCAAGGACGCCATGTCCGAGCAGTGGGTTGGGAGCGACCATTACGTCGCGTACCTGACGACCGAGGAGGCTCGCGCGCTCGCCCAGGCTCTCGACGATGGAGGGCTCAAACAGGAACCTGCGAACCGAGGCGAGCTGGGGTACCGCTTCGAGATCCCAGGCACGAGCGTCGATTCACCCGTTCCCGAGCAAGGGCGAGTCCGAAACGAGGTCTTCATTTACTTCGAGCCATCCCTCCCGGACGGTGAGCACGTCTGCTCGGCGTGCGGGTGAACGCAAGCGGATTGATTCGACTCAACCCTCACGACGCTGCCCGGGTGGAATCCGCTTCCGCAACCAATCCCGAGGCTTCGACAACGAACACCGAGAGGGTACGTATGAACCGGCTCGTGATCGGATTCGACATGCGAGCAGATCGAGTCTCAAGGAGGTACCAAGTGAAAGCTCGACACGCCATACTCGTTGCCCTCGCGGCGGCGTTCATGCTGACGTCCGTTGCGGCGGCCGGGTCCGACGCGGCGAAACAGCGGGTGATGATCACGTCGCAGGCGGCGCACACGACGCAGGTTTCGCCGTTCGTGCTCACCCCGCTGCAGACCGGGGTCATCAAGCGCGACTCGGGCAAGCTGATCGCTGGCTCGCACGACCCCGACCGCGTCGTAATGCGCGAAGGGCAGGAAGTCACGATCAATGACGAGGTCTCAACCTTCAAGGGAAAGCGGGGTAGCTTCGTAACCCGCTATCACGCCGAGTGGGTCGACGCCGGGAACGGCTACGACGTCTCGTCCGCGACCTGGAAGGTCATCCGCGGCACAGGCCAGTACGCCAAGATCACCGGAGGCGGACGCGCCGCCAGTGTGTGGAACGAGCGCACCGACGCCTGGAGCTCGCACATGGAAGGTGTCCTCACGCTTCCGTAGCGCGCTGCATGAGGGGTGACACTTCTGCCCCCGGACACGGTGAGAAGACGGTGCTGGCGGGCTTCGGGCCTGCCTGCACACTCTCTCAGCAGCCCCGGCAACAGACCTTTGCGGGTCGAGAGCTCGATTCGCGGCGCGCAACCTTGTACCGAACTTTGTACCGATCTCAGCGCACTCAGCAGGATCTCAGTGCACTGAAGCAGCCACAAAACGGCGTCTCAGTAGCCAACTGTCCTTCACCCGGCAGACCTTCAAAACCAGTACGGCGTCGTAGCCCGACGCTAGGCAGGTTCGACTCCTGTGCCGCTCCGTTGCGATGGTTGAGCCAAAAACAAACCGTCTTAACTTGTGCTCGCGCGCAACGGTTTCCGACTTGCCCGAGACTTTGTCCAACTTGATCCCGAACTTACGAAAGCCTCCCGGCTTGACGAGAGGGAGGGCGACGCGCAGGTGCGTCGCCCTCCCTGACAGCGCCCTATCGAAGGGTGAGGAAGCCCTCCTGGCGCGCGAGCCACTTGGCACCCATGCCCGCATGAGCACTCCGTCCGCCTCCGGCGATCCGGGCGTAACTCCCTGTCCCGCCCACGACCTTCCAGGTGCCGATGCCGACACTTGGGCGGAAATCGAAGCCGGGGGCGTTTTCGTTCGAGACGGCGACCCATTCACTTCGCTCTCGAATCGAGAGGTTCCCTCGCTTCCCTTTGAACGTGTACGTGCTGCGATAGATGATGACTTCCTGCCCATTGCGCATCACAGCGGGCTCGTCGGTATAGACGAGCCTCACCGTGCCTGAGTCGCGCTTGAGCGTCCCGCTCTGCAGCGGAGTGAGCACGAACGTGCCGTTCGCCAAGTCCTTCATCGAGATCGCAACCCGCTGCTTCGCGACGTCGGGTCCTGCCGCCGCTATATCTGTCAGCGTCACCGCCGCTGCGAACGCGGCGAAACAGAGACTGAATATCTTCATGTTTCTCAGTCTGGCTTTCATACGTTGGTCCTTTCGAGAGACTCGATTGGTGAATGGACCCATGGACGGGTTCATCTGCTCGTCCGTCATCTCGAACACCACCTCTTTCATGCGCGCGCTCACCCACACGCCGAGCAAATCCTCTCGCCGTGCGGGAGGTAGGGCTCGAAGTAGATGTGGACAGTCTCCTCGTTCGGGCCCGGAGTCTCGAAGCGATATGCGAGTCTGACCGCCGGCATGAACCGTTCGAACCCTGCAGCGTCGAAGGTCGCGGCGAGCGCGCGAGCCTCCTCGCTCGTCACGTCGGAGCAGTGGTCAGACACGACATGGAACTGACCTGGTGAGCCAAAGCGTCCTTCCGTCCGTGTCCTGTCCTTGGCGCGGAGGAGATCCTCGGCCGGAACCGGTAGCAGGCTCAAGATTCGGGACGGTTCGATCGGTTGATCTGGCGGCCACCCCCCGTAGCAGACCGCGAACTTGGTTGGGACGTAGGCCCTAAGCTCGCGGCGCTCCCACGCGCTTGCAGGCAGCCACGACGCCGGATCGATGAGCCGCACAACAAGCTGTTTGAGATCGGACGGGCGGTCGACGCTGACAAGCCGGCCGGCGTTGCGTACCTGGATCTCGGTGCCGAAGGGCACCTGTATCGGCTCGCCCTTGAGAGGCGGCGGCGCCGATACACCGGCGGGCAGCGGCGGCGGCGGCGGGGTGTGCCCGAGCTGTCCGGTCGAGATGATCTCCGATCGCAAGAGCTCAACCCCCTCGCGCGTGAGGCGTTGCTCGAGGAAGCCAGTAGAGAACCGGTTCGCCCCCTCGGGGAGGTCGGCCTTTTCCCGCAGCCAAATCAGCCGCCCGTCGGCGTACACCCAGGCCCGGCTTCTTCCCAAATGGTTCCAGTCGGCGTTGACCCAGTAGAAGATGACGAGCTCCCCGCCCTCCGGAGTGCTCGGCGTAGCTGCGACGGGCGGCAGGCCGATGAAGCCTTTCGCGAGGAAGAAGTGGCGCACAGTGCCGAACGCGGAGGCTGTTCCCACGGCGACGACGAGCGCGGCGGCGGCGAGGGCGACCAGGCGCCGGCGACGACGGCTCTGGTGCGCACGGGTACGGCCCATCACGTCGCCCCAGTCAGGCGAGGCGGATGCGGAGGGGAGGATGCGATCGAGGCTGGCGCGGTCGAGTTCGGTCACGTCCGTACCTCCTCCAGTCGGCTGCGAAGCGCCGCGTGCGCTGCATTGAGGGTCGCGGCGACCGTGCCGGTGCGCATCCCGAGCGCCTCGGCGATCGCGACGTAGTCGAGATCCGCGTAATAGCGGAGGAAGACGGCGGTCCGTTGTCGCTCCGGCAGGCGCGCGAGTGTCCCGCGAAGCTCGGCATCGCGCTCGGGATGACCGTTCGCAGCGGCCGGCTCCTCGTAATCGACCGCAGGGGTACTCCGGCGCACGTCTGAACGTGCAGCGTTCAGCACGATGCGCCAGACCCAGGCCTCGAGCGGGCCGTCGCCCCGGAACGAGCCGCGCTTGCGCACGGCAGTCGCAAACGCCTCCTGCACCGCATCACGTGCTCGCTCTGAATCGCCCGTCACGCTCGCAGCGACGCGTTCGAAGACGTCAAAGCGGCTGCGGTACAGCGCCTCGAGCTCGTCCAGCCTCGCTCCGCGGTTTCCGATCACACCATCTTGATGGGCGGGACGAGCGATTTGTTTAGTCGTCCGGAGCGGGAGGTCATCGGGCTCCCAGTCGTCCCCGTTATTCGGGGCCTGCCGCAGGCCAGCGACGCGCGGATATCGAGAGGTTCAACGCTTGAAAGAGGTCCGTCCTCCTCCAGCCCTTCCGATCAAACCCGCGAACGACCTGCGGCACCTGCAGCCCGGGGTTTTCCTCTTCGACCCGTCCAGGCGCTTCAGGGTTAGGGAGCCCATGCACACAGAGCTCGATGCCGAAGGCATGACCAGTGCGGGGGCAGTCCGTGGACCGACGGCACAATCGCGGCATCATCAAGGCACACTCCGGAGCGGGTCTATAGCGATTCGCTCTCACCAAGGAGTCGATCGCGCTCTGGGAGCGCCGCACCGCGGGAGTGCGTGAGCAAGTGGGGCGGTGAATCGAGGCAAAGACATCGCCATGAGCTTCGCCTGGCTCCGAAAACTTTGTACCGACCTTTGTACCGACCTCAGCGCACTCAGCAGGATCTCAGTGCACTGAAGCGGCGGCGACACGCCGCTTCAGTAGCCAACTGCAACTCATTCGACAGACCTTCAAAACCAGTACGGCGTCGTAGCCCGACGCTAGGCAGCTTCGACTCCTGTGCCGCTCCGCTTACGGCGGCAGTCCCGCGCGTCGTACGCTTTCGCCGTGGACACATGCCCGAGTTGTGGCGAACAGAACCCCGAGAGCGCTCGCTTCTGTAGCGCCTGCGGCAGACCGCTCGGGCTCGCGGCGGGTCGAGAGACGCGCAAGACCGTCACCGTTCTCTTTGCCGACGTCACCGGGTCGACCGCGCTTGGCGAGCGGCTCGATCCCGAGTCGCTACGTCGCGTTATGGCGCGCTATTTCGACGCGGCGAGGGGATGCCTCGAGCGCCACGGGGGCACCGTCGAGAAGTTCATCGGCGACGCAGTCATGGCCGTCTTCGGCGTGCCGGTGATGCACGAGGACGATGCCCTGCGCGCTCTCCGCGCCGCGGCAGAGCTGCGCCAATCGCTCGCCTCCCTCAATGACGAGCTCGAGCGCGACTATGGCGTCGCGCTGCAGCTGCGCACCGGCGTCAATACCGGCGAAGTCGTGACCGGCACCGAGGAACGACTCGCGACCGGCGACGCGGTCAATGTTGCTGCTCGGCTGGAGCAGGCAGCCCAGCCCGGCGAGATCCTGATCGGCGAGCAGACGCTCCGTCTGGCCCGCGGTGCCATCGAGGTTGAGAGGGTCGCTGCACTCGCGCTGAAAGGGAAGGTGAATCCGTTGTCCGCCTATCGGCTACTGCGAGTCGTCGAGGGAGCGCCTGCGTTCGAACGGCGCCTGGATGCTCCTTTCGTCGGCCGGGATGGGGAGCTCGCGAAGCTGCGTGCCGCGTTCGAGACGGCCGTTTCCGAGCGACGTTGCCGCCTCATCACGGTCCTCGGGCCGCCCGGAATCGGCAAGTCGCGGCTTGCGCGCGAGTTCGAGTCGACGCTGGCGGACGAAGCGGTCGTCCTGTCGGGGCGTTGCCTCGCGTACGGGGAGGGCATCACCTACTGGCCGCTCGTCGAGATCTTCCGACAGGCAGGCGCAGAGGACGAGCTCGCCGGCGCACTCTCCGCGGGTGCGCCGGAAGAGATCTTCTGGTCGGTTCGGAAGGCATTCGAGCGGCGCGCGCGGCAGCGTCCGCTCGCACTCGTTGTCGAGGACATCCACTGGGCCGAGGCCACGTTCTTCGACCTGGTGGAGCATCTCGTCGACTGGACCCGCGATGCACCCCTCCTGCTCCTCTGCCTCGCAAGGCCGGATCTGCGCGACGAGCGCCCGGGTTGGGGCGGTGAGCTGATCACGCTCGAGCCGCTTTCGGAAGCTCAGTCCGACGAGTTGATCGAGGAGCTACTCGGCGGCTCCCAGCTCGAACAAACTACGCGCGCCCGGATCCGCGAGGTAGCCGAGGGGAATCCACTCTTCGTCGAACAGCTGCTTGCAATGGTGGCCGAAGGCGGCGAGCACGGGCAGGTGCCGCCAACGATCCATGCACTCCTGGCGGCCCGGCTCGATGCGCTCCCAGACGAGGAGCGTGACCTGCTCGAGCGGGCCTCCGTCGTGGGGCTCGAGTTCGAGTGGGAGGCGCTGACAGCGCTCGCTCCGGACAGGCGACGGCCGGCGGGTGCGCAACTCGCGGCTCTCGTGCGGAAAGAGTTGATTCGCCCTCATGAGGCGATTGAGGACCTCTTCGAGTTTCGACACATGCTCATCCGCGACGCCGCCTACGAGCGCGTCCCAAAGGTGCTTCGCTCCGAGTTGCACGAACGCTTCGCCGACTGGGTCGACAATAGGGGCGAAGAGTTCGAGGAACTGGTCGGCTATCACCTCGAACAGGCGTACCGCTATGTCATCGAACTGGGGCCCGTGACTGACCGCGCGTGGGTGTTGGCCGTGCGCGCAGTGGAGCGCCTTGCTGCGTCGGGATGGCGGGCAAACGCCCGCGGCGACGCACGGGCCGCGGCGAACCTACTTGACCGCGCCGCGTCCTTGCTTCCTGCGGACGATCCCCGGCGCCTCAGCCTCCTCCCTTCCTTGGGTCGGGCGCTCAGAGACGCGGCTCAGATGGAGCGGGCAGAGTTCGTCTTGTCCGAGGCGGTCGAGCGTGGGCAAGCAGCGAGTGAGCTTGTGGTGGTCGCCGACGCGGCGCTTGCGCTCTCGGACCTCCGGTTCACGCGAAGGACCGGAGCCGTCCAGCGAGAGGAAGTCGTGCGCGGGGTCGAGAGCGCGATCGGCGTATTCAAAGAGAGTGGCGACGAAGCCGGGCTGGCGCGTGCGCTCACGCTCGGAGGAAAGCTGCGCTTCTGGGCCGGAGAGGCGGCCGCCGCCGTCGATGATCTGGAGCAGGCGGCAGGCCACGCGCGCAATGCGGGCGACCGTGCCCAGGAGGCCGAGAGCCTCCAATACGAATGCCGCGGGCAGGTCTTCGGTCCGACCCCGGTTGTCGAGGCGCTAGCGCGTTTGGAGGAGATGCGCTCGCGCGCGGAGGGGAACGGCAGGCTTGAGATAAGCCTGTTGGAGAACCGCGCGCGGCTCGAGGCGATGCGGGGGCGTTTTGAAGCTTCACGCGACGTTCTTTCACGGGCGAGGGCATTGGCCATGGATCACGGCCTCACGGTCCTGCAGGCATCGCGGGTCGCAACCTCGGCCGGGTTCGTCGCGCTGCTCGAGGGCGACGCCGCCGCCGCCGAACGTGAACTGCGCCCGGCTTGCGAGATGCTCGAGGAGGTTGGGGAACTGGGTTACCTCGCGAGTGCCGTGCCCTTGCTTTTTGACGCCCTCTTCGATCAGGGACTCGATGAGGAGACTCTGCGCTTAACCGAGCGATGGCGGCCCGAGCGCCTCACGGTGCGCGAGGACGTCGACGCCCAGGTCGGATGGCGTCGTGTGCGGGCGAAGCTTTTAGCTCGGCGCGGCGACGTCGAGGAGGCCGTGCGCGTCGCTCGCGAGGCGATGGCACTCGCCGCGCGAACCGACTACCTCGATCTCCGCGCCCAGACCTCTGCCGATCTCGCCGCGGTTCTCAGCCTCGCAGGCCACGCTCAGGCGTCGGCAGCGGCGCGCGAGGAGTCGATTCGACTGTACGAACAGAAGGGGAACATCGTCGCGGCAAAGAGGCTCCGCAGCCTCCTTGCGGAACCGCCGATCGAGGTCTGAGGTCAGCCCGTCACTTTTACTAGACACCACGCCGTAACCGGACCGGGTCGTCCGCTTCTGCTATCGTCAAACGGACTCTGCCGTCCGCTTTTCGATCGGAGAACCAATGCGCCAATCAACGAATCCCTGGGTCATTCTCGTCCTCATCTGCGTCGCCCAGTTCATGGTCATCCTCGACGCGACCATCGTCAACGTCGCGCTTCCGTCGATCCAGACGGATCTCGGTCTGAGCGAACCGAACCTCCAGTGGATCGTGAACGCCTACGCTCTCGTCTTCGGCGGGTTCCTGCTGCTCGGCGGCCGCGCCGGCGACCTCCTAGGGCGCAAGCGGCTCTTCCTGATCGGCCTCGTCATCTTCACCACGGCCTCGTTCCTCGCCGGCGTGTCGGTCAACTCCGGGATGCTCATCGCCTCGCGTGCGGTCCAGGGTCTCGGCGCCGCGCTGATCTCGCCCGCCGCGCTGTCGATCATCTCGACGACGTTCGCGGAGGGCAAGGAGCGCGCCAGGGCGCTCGGCGTGTGGGCCGCGATCGCAATCGGCGGCTCTGCCGTCGGGCTGATTCTCGGCGGCCTGCTCACCCAGGCGTTCTCGTGGCCGTGGATCTTCTTCGTCAACGTCCCCGTTGGCGTCGCCGCCTTCGTGCTCTCGTGGCGCCTCATCCCCGAGTCGAGAGACGAGCACGCGGCACAAGCCTTCGACGTTGCCGGAGCGGTCACTGCGACCGGCGGCCTGATGTCCCTCGTCTACGCGATCGTCAAGGCCGAGACCGACGGCTGGACGTCGGCGACGACGCTCGGCTTCTTCGGTGTGGCAGTCGTCCTGCTGACCGCCTTCGTGTTGATCGAGCAGCGCTCGGCCGCGCCGCTCGTTCGACTTTCGATCTTCCGGATCCGGTCGCTGTTGACCGCGAACGTCGTCATGTTTCTCGTCGCGTCAGGAATGTTCGCCATGTTCTTCTTCAATACGCTGTACATCCAGCGCGTGCTCGGGTACGGGCCGTTGAAGGCCGGGCTCGCGTTCCTGCCCTTCACTGGGGGGATCATGGTGTCGGCCGGTCTTGCCTCGCAATTCGCGCCGAGGATCGGCGTTCGTCCTGTCGCAGCAGCCGGGATGATCGTCAGCTCGATCGGAATGCTGCTCCTGACGCAGCTTCCCGTCGACGGCACGTACCTCGCCAACGTTCTGCCTGCTCTCTTGCTGACGTCCCTGGGGATGGGCGCGGTCTTCATGCCGCTCACTCTCGTCGCGACGACCGGACTCGAGGACTCCGACCAGGGGCTCGCCTCCGGCCTGTTCAACACGTCGCAGCAAATTGGCGGCGCCGTCGGGCTCGCGATCCTGTCGACGCTCGCGGCCAGCAGGACGTCGGCCGCAAGCGGTACCGACAAGGAGGCACTCGTCACCGGCTTTCACTGGGCATTCGCGGGCGGCGCCGCCTTCGTGCTCGCCGCGCTCGTGGTAATGCTCGCCCTGCTCCGTACTCGGCACGTCGCCCGGATCGAGACCGAGGCGAAGGCGGTGCCGGCGCCGGCGTGACCGCGCTCCGCGTCGACGCTCAGCGCAACCTGGCCCGCGTGCTCGAGGCGGCGGCGGAAGCCTTCGCCGAGCGCGGACCCGACGTCAGTGTCGACGAGATCGCTCGTCGCGCGGGCGTCGGGCACGCGACCGTCTTCCGGCGGTTTCCCACGAAGGATGCGTTGCTCCGCGCGGTGGTTCGCCAGCGCCTTGACGACGTCGCCGCTCTTGCAGATGCCGCGCTCGCCGCGGAGAGTCCCGGTGAAGCGTTCACGGAATACGTCTGGGCTGCAATGGAGCTTTACGCCCGCGACCGAGGGCTCCTCGAATGCGTGGACCGGTGCCTGAAGGACGAGAAGACGCAGGAGATCCTCTCGTTGTCGGAACAGATCGTCGTGCGAGCGCAGAAGGCAGGCGCCATACGTCGCGACATCAGTCCCGGCGACGTCTCGAACCTGATCGGCGCGGTGTTCGGGGCGGCTCCGGCGGCTCAGTGGCGGCGACACGTCGAGATCGTCCTCGACGGGCTTCGACCGCCGAAGCCCGTCTAGCTCACAAGCAGCGCGGTCTCCCGACTGAGCGAAGGATCTTCACGTTTGTTAGGCAGCGTCGCGAGATGAGGGAAGCTGCGCCCGGAGACCCCGGGCGCAGCTCTTTCCGCGAGCTAGGCCCGCTTGGTGTTGCTGAAGCCCGTGATGTAGCCGGGCACGGCCTGGCTAAGCGGGATGAACATCCGAATCCTCGCTCCACCGAGTCGCGCCCTGAAGACCGTGCGGGACACGATGGTCGGCGAGGTGCCAGAGAGCACACGCGTAAAGAACACGCGCCGCAGGCTCATCCACTGCTGTCTCTTCAGACTCCAGCGCTGCAGCACGCCATACTTACCGACGAACGAGCGCGCTGCGACAACACGCGCCATGAAGCGGTGCGGAGCGACGCGCGTCAGTTGCACACGTGGCCGCACTTGCACGGAGACCGCATTGCTGCTCGTCTGGCCGGTAGATGCGGTGTACAGCGTATGGATCAACGGACGGACAGCCAGGCTGAACGCGCCATCCGCCGCTGTCTGAACGGTCGCCACCGATTGCGTCTGAAGGCCGCCAATCGACGGCAGCCGGTGCTCGACGATAGTCACCGATTCACCGGCTTGGCCGTTCGCGACTGAGCCACTGAGCGTCACCGACCCGCCGTACACAACGGTCGACTGGCCGACATCCAGGGCAATCGACTTCGGGTTTTTGGCAGCGACGATTGCGCTCGTCAACGAGGTTGCACTACGCGTCGCGACGCTATTCGACGCGCGGACACGGACGCGCAACCTATTTCCGACATCTGCCGACGCCAGCGTGTACGTCTTGCTTGCCGCGCCGATGATGTTCGAACAGTTATTGCCGTTGGAGTCGCATCGCAGCCACTGATACGTGAACGTGAACGGCTGTGTTCCTGACCAGGTACCAGGGTCGGCAGTCAGCGTCTCGCCTTGCCTGGCTACACCTGAGATCGTCGGCCGGACCGTGTTCTGCGGTGGTGTTGAGGCCGCAGCGGCAGATCCAGCACCGACGAGCATGAAGATCACGAAAGCGATGAAGCGTCTTTGCATGAGATACCCCCTCCTCCGCTGTAGTTCGGGAGGTTCAGAGTCATGCATACCCGCGATTTGCAGGGCAAAATCGTCAGGATTCTGTGAGGAACGTGAACAGTGTGTAAGTGCTGCCTGCTACTTGTTGGGACGTCCGGACGACCCCTGGGACACGCTCACGCGCATCACGGGCATGGTTGCCCGGACGATCAACACGCTGTCCGATGCTGAGCGGCAGGCGACACGCGCGGCGATCACGGAGAACGTCGCGCAGTTCCGCGACAGCGATTGCCCTCGCTCCAAATTCCTCCCGGCCCCGCATGGCTAGACATCTTCTGATTGGGCGTACGCGCTGGTGCCTCGTTATCGCGGTCGCGGCGCTCCTCGTGCCGCCAAGCGCGAGCGCCCACATTCGCTCCGCGACCATCGCAACGGACTACCGCACTCGCGTGTTTGCACTGCCGGCCCCGCTGCACCGAGTGCTGGCGACGCGGATCTACCAAAGCGACCGCGCAATTCGCCTCATGGTCGCAGACGGCCACACCGCGGTCATCTTCGGCTATCTCCACGAACCGTTCGTCCGCGTGACAGCTACCGGCGTCGAGGTGAATGCATCCGCGCCGACGGCCGGGGGAGCCGGACTCCTGGCGCGCCTGCCACTCCGTTCCACCGGCTGGCACCGATTGTCGAAAGGACGAAGCGTCACGTGGCACGACAACCGGGTACGCGCGCTGCCGCGGGGGATCGATCGGGTGCGCTGGAGGATTCCGCTCGTCGTCGACGGAACGTCCACGCGGCTCGAAGGTGAGCTCTGGCGCGTCCGAGCGCCGGCATGGTGGCCCTGGCTGGTCATGGGTGTGCCGTTCGTCTTGATCTCGCTGCTGCTCTACCTTCGACGGAGATCGGCAGTGCGCGCCGCGGCGGCAGCGTTCGGCCTCGGTGCGGCCGCGGGACTGGTCGCCTCCGGAGCAGGCTTCGCGTTCGACACGTACGCCTCGAACGGGAAGTGGGTCGAGCTTGGCAATGAGCTGGCTCTCGTCCTCGTGGGCATAGCTGTGATTGCACGCGGGTCACCGGGCGCCCGCGGGATCGCAGGCGGGGGGCTGGGGTTGCTGGGCCTGGGAGTCGGGGTTACACAGACTCCTGTGCTTCTGCACGGGGTCGTCCTATCGATCTTCTCCTCGGATCTGGCACGAGCCCTCGTCACGTTGACCATCTGGTCCGGCACGGCGGCCACCGTGCTCGGCTTGGTCGTCTATGAGGACCTACTCGGCCGTACGCAAGAGCCGGCCGAGTCGTAGTCGTCCTGGTTCGGCAGAAGGGGTCGTGTCAGGCGGCTAGCCGGCCAGCGCCGCGTTGATCGCGGACGCCACCGACTGTGAGTCGGTCGGCGACGTCAGCACGACCGGCTGCAGCGATCCGCCGCTCTTGCCGACCAGGATCGTCGGCGTCGCCTGCACGCTGTCCTTCGTCGCCAACTGGTCATAGCTGGACGCCTGCCCCTTGACGTTGTTCGAGGTACTGTCGGCGAGGAGACGCGTGACGTCGAGGCCAGGGATGCTCGCGGCAGCGGATGCGACCATCTGTTCGTTCAGCCAGCCGGTGTTCTCGACGCCCTGGTTCACGTAGAGGATCTGTGCGAAGTTGAAGAGCTTGTTCTGCTTGCCGGCTGCGATTGCGGCGAGGCGGCCTCGCTGGGAGTCGGTACCGATGAAGGCGATCGGGCGTGCCTCGATCTTCACCTTCCCGGTGCGGACGTAGCTTGCAATCAGGTTCGGCATCGCCTGGGTCTCGAACTGCTGGCAATACGGGCACTGCAGGTCGACATACTCGACGAGAGTTGCCGGCGCCGACTGCGACCCGAGGACGTTGCCGTGCTGCGGGATCCCTTTGAGGAGCTTTTGCACGTCGGCGGCCCCGGGCAGCGCATTGGTAAGCGAGCCACGCGCGGGCACGACGGCCTGGGACGATCCGCTGCTGAGAGCGACGCCGAGCGTGACAGCAATCGCAGCGAGCACGACGACCGCCGCAGCGGCGACGAGCACGCGCCGCGACGCCCTCCGCTGCCGGCCCTTCCTCGGGACAGGCGGTGGCGCGGCCGTGGCTGCGCGGCGCTGCCGCTTGCTCTGTTTCCCGCTAGGCATCTCCAATCACGGTAGCCACGCCGATGCTTCCACTGTCGTCGGAACGGGGCTCGAACACGCTGAACGTCAGAGCGGCGAAAACGAGCGCAAAGGCAGTCAGCGCGAGGGTCGGGATCGTCACGAACCCGAATTCGTTGATCCACTTCGTCGCGCAGCCGCCGGGCGCCGAGAGCAGGCACGCCTGTGTCTGCTTGACGACGCCGTTCTCGACGAGCAGGTGGTACGTCGAGACACCCGCGCCGACGAGTGGCAGCGGCAACAGATAACGGGCGGCCCGATGGTCGTCCGCGAGCGCCATGAGGAGCGTCGTGATCGAAAGCGGGTACATGCAGATCCGTTGAAACCAGCAGAGCTCGCAGGGAACGAACTGCGCCACCTCGGAGAAGAAGAGGCTGCCACCTGTCGCCACCGCCGAGACGAGGAAGGCCAGCCACAGCTCGTAACCCCACATCGACCGCCGCAGTATGCGCAACGGCAGGCGGAGCCCGACCAGCCAGAGCAAACCGCTGAGAAGCAGCAGGGCGGCGAGGGCTTGCCCGAGCACACCGAGCGCTGCCAGCGTGACGATCAGGTCGTGCGTCACGCCGTTACCTTGCCACGATGGGCTGGCCTGGTCTGTTGGCCCGGCCGACGGCTAGTTGGCCAACCCTGAGCGCGTGACGATCCGAACCGTGCCGTAGGACGCGGCTGAGTCCAAGGTCGAGGCGGCCACGCTCATCGTCAAGGGATAGGCGTCTACCATGCGAAGCATGGAGAGCATCATCTGCCCGGTCTGCGGATTCATCGCCGAAACGACGGACGCCTCTCGGCTCCGGACGGTCTGGGCCGATCACTTGCTCGGTGGCTGCGGCGATGACGTTGCCGCCATCACGACAGCGATGGAGTCCTGCATCGAACAGAGGCAGGAGCTCTGGCGCTCGGGAATGACGGACGACGTTCCCGGCCTGACGGTGACGATCGACCTGCTCTGGGAAGCCCTTCGCTACGCCCGCTTGGCCGAGCCTCGCGCGGCCGCGGCCTAGCGGCGTTCGCCGAGGCATTCACCCGGCCCGACGAGGTGGAACGCTACGAGCACTAACGTCGATCCAAGCCCGCGGCCCTCCCCGTTCTCGGGGCGAACGGCCTGGGCGCGGAGCGTGCAGACGCCGCTACGGAACTTTCTGCGAACCGAGACCGGCGGCGCCGCGGTCTTGCTGGCCGGCGCTATCGCCGCGCTCGTCTGGGTGAACATCGACGCGTCGTCGTACGACTCGTTCTGGAGGACGAAGCTCTCAATCGATCTCGGCGGCGCGGGGGTCTCGCTGGATCTCCGCGATTGGGTCAACACCGGGCTGATGTCGTTCTTCTTCTTCGTCGTCGGGCTCGAGGCGCGCCGAGAGATCGACCTCGGCGAGCTGCGCGAGAGGCGGCGTTTCGCCCTGCCGTTCGTCGCCGGAATCGGCGGCATGGTGATGGCGGTCGGCATCTACCTCGCCTTCAACGCCGGGCGGTCGTCCGCGCACGGCTGGGGTATTGCCATGTCCACCGATACCGCCTTCGCGCTCGGCCTGCTGGCGCTCGTCGGACCCCGCTTTCCCGATCGCCTGCGGGCGTTCATTCTGACGGTCGTCGTCGTCGACGACATCATCGCGCTCGTCGTCATCGCGACCGTGTACACGGAGACGCTGCACGTCGCGTCTCTGCTTGCAGCGGTCGCCTTCCTCGGAGGCGTGCTCGTCGCGCGGAGCCTCGGAGTCCGCGCCGGTCTCGCTTATGCAGCACTTGGGGTCGGCGCCTGGGTGGGCCTGCTCAAGTCGGGGGTCGAGCCGGTCGTGATCGGACTCGTAATGGGCCTACTCGCCTATGCGTACCCGAGCCCGCGGGCCAGCCTCCAGCGTGCGACGCAACGGTTCCGCGAGTTTCGAGAACAACCCACTGCAGAGCTCGCGCGGGCGGCAGGAGTGGAGCTCAGGTCGGCGACGTCGCCCAATGAACGACTGCAGCAACTGTTTCATCCGTGGACGAGCTACGCGATCGTCCCGCTGTTCGCGCTCGCGAACGCCGGGATCGCCATCAACGGCTCCTTCCTGCGCCAAGCCTTCAGCTCGCCGATCACGCTCGGGATCCTGGTCGGCTACGTCGTCGGCAAACCGGTGGGCATTTTCGGCTCCTCGTGGCTGGTGACGCGCGTGAGCAGCGGGCGGCTGCAGCCGCCGGTGGGCTGGGTCGCCGTCGCCGGCGGCGGCACGATCGCCGGGATCGGCTTCACCGTCACGCTGCTGATCGCGACGCTCGCCTTCAGTGGGCGCCAGCTCGAGGAGGCGAAGCTCGGCATCCTGAGCGCCGCGTTCAGTGCGGCGCTGATCACCTGGCTGCTGTTCCGCACCACAGCGCTGCTCCCACGGCGCCTCAGGATCCGTGCGCTGCTCGGAACCGCTCAGTCGCTCGTCGATCTGTACATCGACGTCGACCCGGAGCGAGACCACATTCGCGGATCGATCGAGGCTCCGGTCACGGTGGTCGAATACGGGGACTTCGAGTGCCCTTACTGCGGGCAGGCGGAACCGGTCGTCCGCGAGCTCCTCCGCGACTTCGGCGAAGAGGTCCGTTACGTCTGGCGGCACCTGCCACTGAACGACGTCCACCCCCACGCCCAGCTCGCCGCGGAAGCTGCCGAGGCGGCGGCCGACCAGGGCGCTTTCTGGGAGATGCACGATCTCCTGCTCGACAACCAGGACGCGCTCCGACCGGACGACCTCGTCGCCTACGCCGAGCGACTGGGCCTCGACGTCGAAAGCTTCACGAGCAGCCTGCGCGAGCACAACGGCGCAGCCCACGTCGCCGAAGACGTCGATAGCGCAGACCTCAGCGGCGTCTCTGGCACGCCCACGTTCTTCATCAACAGCCGCCGCCAGCACGGCGCGTACGACATCGGGTCGCTTTCGGCAGCCGTGCGGGCGGCGGGAGCACGGGCGACATTGGCGAGCACGAGCGTCGGCTGAAGGCCCGCTGGGGCGCGTGGCGCGTCAAGAAAGCGCTACAGGCGTCTCGCACCTCGGGCAGCGGCGACGATCCCGTGAATGCCAGGTCTGCGTTTGCTCTTCGCCACCGGTCATCGACTGACGAGGTTAGTGCAAGTTTTTCCGTCAGCAGAGGTCTGCCTCGATGGAGCCTGGCGCGCTTCGACTGTGGTTGCCGGCCCACCGCCGGCTGAAGCCGCGCCGGGCTCCTAACCCGCGAGGCGGCCGACGAAGATCGTGACTTGCAACCCCGCCGGGATCCTGGACCCGGCTTTGGGCTGCTGCTCGACAACGAGGCCGTCCTTGCCTTGATCGCTCGTCAGGCGGTTCAGGACAGCAACCTTGAAACCGGCGGCGCTAAGAGTCTGCGCTGCGGTGGCCTGGTCCTGCCCGACCACGTTGGGAACAGCGGTCGCGGGTTGCGGGCTCGGGCCGGTGGAGACGTTGACGCGCACCCGCGAGCCGCGCCGCAGTGTCGTGCTCGGCGCTGGCGACTGGGAAACGACCGTGTTCGCGGGCCGACTCGAACGGACGTAGACCACGGTCGGCCGTAGTCCGAGGACGTTCAGCCGGCGAAGCGCAGGAGTCTGCGCAAGCCCGACGACGCGCAGCACGCGTACAGGACCCGCGGCGGTCGTAGTAGTGCCCGTCGTCGTGGTGGCGGTCGTCGTCGTCGCGGTCGTCGTCGCCGGGCCGGTGCCGGTCGAGACGTTGACGACCACCTTCGAGCCCTTGTCGACTTCCTTCCCCGCGGGCGGGTTCTGGCCGACCACCGTTCCAACCGGCTTTGCGGATGGAACATTTTCGAGGACCGGCTTCAGGCCGAGCTTCGTCAGCGCGTCGACTGCGGCGCCCTGCGTCTGGCCGACGACGCGTGGCACGACGACCGGCTTGACGCCGCTCGAAACGTTCAGTGTCACCGAGGTCCCGCTCACCGCCGTAACGCCGGCGACGGGCTCCTGGCTGATGACGATCCCCTTGGGGCGGGAGGACGCGACGCGTTTGACGGTGACCTTGAACCCCTTGGCTGTCAACTTCTGCTGCGCATCCGGGAGGGACAGACCCGTCACGTTCGGGACGCCCAGGCGGCCGCTCGAGATGAAGATCGTGACTGCCTGGCTCTTGTCGAGCTGGGTGCCGGGGCCGGGCTTCTCGGCGAAGACGATGCCGGGCGGCCGGTTGCTCGGAGCAGTGCGCGGGAGCGCGTCGAGACCGCGGTCGTGGATTCGAGTCGCGGCCGCATCTTCACGGAGGCCGATCACGTTCGGAACGGTCGCCTTGTCGCTGCCGCGGCTGAGGAAGTACCAGGCCAGCAGGCCGCCCAGAACGAGCAGCAGCAGGACGACGAGCCACAACCACCAGTAGCGCTCGGGCGGCGGACTGACGGGCTCTGCGACCTCCTCCTCAGCAACGGCTGCCGACGGCAGCGACCTGCGGATCATCTCGTCGATCCGTCCCGCGCGAGCACGGCGTCCGCGCGCTCGATCGATCCAGTCGAGCCACGCGGCCTGGCGGTCGGACGGTAACGCTGCGAACCGCGAGCCCGCTTCGGGAACGCGATCGAATGCCGCGGCGACATCCGGTGGAAGCTCTTGGCGGACGGCCATTGGAGCTTGTTGCCCCCGGTGTCGCTAATTAACCGTCGACGAGCAGCCCTTGCAGTGGACCGAGCAATCGGCGCGAGCGGCGAGACACACCCGGGAGCAGGCACAACCGGTGCGTCGGCGCGAGACCTGCCTGGTGACGTTCGTACTGCTCTTCCGCGATTGGCTTCCAGAGCTCGTCCACGATACGAACGGCGTCGGTAGATACCTCGTCTTGCGGCCGCTCAAGATGCTCCGCCCACAGCCGCACCCTCGTCGCCCGTGCGAGCTCGGCGTCGCACGTCACCACGTTCATCTCGGTGTCGTTGAAGAGCGAGTGCTCGTTGAGGTTCGCGGAGCCGAGCGTCAGCCAGCGATCGTCGACGATCCCGATCTTCGCGTGAACATAGATCGGACAGGGGCCGCGCTCGCCGAGCGCGCGCAACGTGCAGGCGAGAACCCGCCCTGCGCCATTGTCCGCTTCGATCAGGTTCGCCAGCTGGCCACGCGTGTCGTCGCGCCCGTCGTTCGGATTTGCCGGCAGCACTATTAGGAGCCGGAAGTCGTCGGACGGCGGCTGCACGATCTTGTCCAGAAGGACCTGCACGATCTCGCCCGACCAGAGAAACTGATTCTCGAGGTAGACAAGCCGCTGCGCCGAGCGGAGTGCGCGCACGTAGGACTCGAGGATCCGAAACTCGCCGCCTCGAACCGACTCATAGACGTGCTCGGGCACGGTCCGGACTGCCTGCACCTCGACGTCGCCCACAGGTGGGCTCGGGCTTGGTTCGGGAAGCGTGTCGCCGGTGAGGTCATGCCACCGCTGGGCGAAATGGGCGGCGACGTCCGTCACGACGGGACCTCGAAGCAGGCAGGCGGCGTCATGCCACCCGATCTCGCCGCGTGCGGGGTGGGCGTTCGTGTCGAACCGGTCGCCCGCCTCCGTCGTCAGATCGATGCCGCCGACGAAAGCGACGTCGTCGTCGATCACGACGATCTTCTCATGGTGGCAATGCATGGGTCGTTCCTTCGGGTCCGCGACCGCCTTGATCTTTGTGCCGGATGTGAGCGTGTGGAGAGTGCGCGCGACGTCCTTGCGATCGGGGCGGAAGAGAGGTAGCGGCGAGCCGGCCCAGACCAGGACACGCACCCGGATCCGCTCGGCCAGCTCTGCGAGGAGCTTCCATAGCTCCACTCGGACCGGCTCGCGCACGAGTGCGAAGCCGGGTGACATGAACCAGCCGGCGAGATCGACATGCGAACGCGCCTTGCGCAGCTCGTCGGCAAGCCGGGGTAGCGCCTGCGCGCCGTCGATCAGGACTTCGACCGTGCACCCGGCCCGAGGCGGCGGCTCACCGGATGCCCAGAGATCCGAAGTCGGCGGCTCGAGGGCATGCTCCCAGCCGATTCGTCGCAACCGCCGCGCGTGATGCGAGCGGAAGCCCCGCTCGACCGAACGGCCGACGAGCTTGTCGAAGCTGAGCAGCGGATCAACCACAGGCAGACTCTCTGCCCGTGAACGCCGTCTCCCCAACCCCCCTGATCTGCCTGGACCCCGGCCACGGCACGATTCCCGCGATCGGCCGCCAGACCGAGCCCATCGGCCCGGGCTCCTCCCAACTGAAGATCAAGGACGGCGGCGGCACGGCCGGAGAGGCGCCGGTCGCCCTTGCGATCGCGCTTCGGACGCGTGCGCTGCTGAAGCAAGACGGCTATCGCGTCGCAATGACGCGGACCGGGCGCACCTACGCGGGAGGGAATATCGAGCGCGCGCGCTTCTGCAACGTGCGACATGCGGCGCTGATGATCCGGATTCACGCCGATGGCGCGACCGACTCATCGCTCAACGGGGTCAAAACGCTGGTGCCTGCGCTGCACGCCGGCTGGACGGACGACATCTACGCCGCAAGCGTGCGTGCTGCCCGCAAGGTGCAGGCGGCAGTCGCCCGGCAGACGGGAGCGCGCAACCTCGGCCTCGTGCAACGCTCGGACCTCACGGGCTTCAACTGGGCGAACGTCCCGGCAATCCTCGTCGAGTGCGGCTTCATGACGAACCCCGCGGAACGACGACTCCTGCAGTCGGCGTCCTACCAGCTGAAGGTCGCGCGCGGTCTCGTTGCAGGCGCGGAGGCGTTCGCACCGCACTAGATGGTTGATTCCGAATTTGTGGCCGTAGGCGCTGAAACACAGGCCCGGTTGACCGATCTCGGCGTTACGCCGAAGCCCGGCGGCGAGGGCGAGCAGGCGAAGCCCGATTATCGGCGTCAAGGCCCAATGCGCCATGATTGTCACGATGGCTAACGACGAGGATCTCGCCAACCTCTCCACGAAGCGAGCGCTCGAGCCCTGGGCTATGCAGAGCGTCGCTTTCGCCCGCGCCTTGCCGCCGAAGGAGAAGAAGTGAGCTTGAGCGATGCCGATGCCTATGACCGGTTCATGGGCCGCTACTCGAGGCCGCTGGCGGTGCCCTTCGCCGATTTCGCCGGACTCCCGCTCGACGGCCGGGTCCTCGACGTCGGATGCGGCCCCGGTGCGCTGACCGCGGAGCTCGCCC
>JBBWZE010000075.1:0-14660 GCA_039648845.1 Actinomycetota bacterium
GGAGGCGAGGGTTGTCGTCAAGGCCGAGGTAACGCCTGCCCGCCTCGGTCACCGAAGGGTCGAGCTCGACGCCGTCGATCGCTACACCCGGGTAGAACAGTCCGTACATACGCGCGATCGTGCCGCCGGCGTTTCCGATCACGAGCATGTTGCGCGCTGGGTGTCCGAGGAGTGGCGGCAGCATCGCAAAGAGGTCCCAGTACTGCCCCGTCAGTACGGAACCGCGGCGCCACATGGAGTGGTAGGCGACACCTTCGTTCAGCTGCAGGACACGGGTACCGTCGTCCCACTGCACTACCGAGACGTATTGATACGGGGACTCCTCTTCGAACAGCAGTCCAGAGCTTGCTTTGACCACCCCGGCAGGCACGAGCAGGAGCCCAAGGGCGGCAATGGTCGCAGGAACCGCGCGTCGGCCGATGAGCAACACAGAGCAGCCGGCAAGGAGGGCCGCAGTGCCGATCATCGTCCGCTGCGTGCCAAAAGCCTCTATGGCCACCAGGGCGGAGACGAACGTCCCGATGATGCTGCCGACCGTCGAGAGCGCGTAGAGACGGCCTGCGATCGTGCCCGACCGCTCGAGGTCGGTGAGTGAGAGCCGAATCGCAAACGGAGAGACAGCGCCGAGCAGAGTGACGGGCACGGCGAACAGTGCCAAAGCGGCGAGGAACGACCCGACGACGACGCCGACGGAGATCGAATCGAACCCGCGGAGGGCAGCGTCGAGAATCGGGTGTGCGGCGAACGGCGTTCCTGCGATGAACGCGGCGGCCACAAGAACGATCCCACCCAGCAGCTCCGGCCTGGGAGCCCGATCGGCGAGCTTCCCGCCGAGCCAGTACCCGAGCGAGAGGTAGACGAGGATCAGCCCGATGATGTTCGCCCAGACCACGGTCGAGTTGCCGAAGTAGGGAGCGAGCAGACGGGAGGCGGCGATCTCCGTCGACAGCGTTCCCGCACCGGCTGCGAACACGACTCC
Source organism: Actinomycetota bacterium (assembly GCA_039648845.1). Taxonomy (GTDB): domain Bacteria; phylum Actinomycetota; class Thermoleophilia; order Gaiellales; family Gaiellaceae; genus 3-1-20CM-4-69-9. The sequence goes on from JBBWZE010000075.1 coordinate 980, forward strand.
ACCGAGTCGCCAGGGAGCACATTCCCGCACAGTTGCCGCTCCGCCTTGGCTCGGCGCGTTGAGTCCCACGATTTAAAGCGTGTATCAAAATGAACCCTGGAGCGCCCTTTTGGTGCGACCGGGCGAGGGCACCATCAGCTCCCTATATCGAAGAGGCCTTCGCCTCGCGGTCGGCTTGCTCGACAGCACGCGCAAGCTCTACGCGTGAAGCCACCCCCAGCTTGTGAAAGATGTTGTGCAGGTGGCTCTCGATCGTCTTCTGACTCAGGAACAGGCCTGCGGCGATCTCGGGGTTCGTCTGGCGGTCGACGACCAGCCGTGCGATCTGAAGCTCGCGTTCGGTGAGCGTCTCGACCCCGCTGCCGTCGGCCCTTCCGCGGCGCGTGCGGCGGTGGACGCGATGTCCAAGGTGACGCAGCTCCTGCTCGGCCTGATCCCGATAGCGAACCGCACCGCAGGCGTGCAGATCTGCAGCGGCACGGCTCAGCTCGGACGAAGCTCGTTTGCTGTCTCCGGCCCTGGCAAACGCACGACCCGCAAGAGTGCGCGACAACGCGCCCTCGATCGGTACGCCGACCTCGTCCGCCGCCTTTGCAGATGCGAGGGCGCGCTCGGCCGCGGTAGCGAGGTCGTGCGACTCGAGCGCGACGGCCGCGGTCGCACGATCCGCCGCCGCCGCGGCAAGACGGCGTCCAAATGCAGCCGCGCAGTGCTCGGCGACGGCCGCGGAGTGCCGCGCCTCATCCAGGTGACCCAGGGTGAGCCAACAGCGAGTTTGCAGCTCGAGCCAGTTCGCCCTCCAGGCAGGTGGGATTCGCAGCAGGTCCGGACCCCCCGCAGACCCGACCATGGCAGCAACGGCACCCGCACCATCGCCACGCTCGCAAAGCACGGCGGCAAGGGCGAGCCCGGCCGATGCCGACACGAGACCCTGATCCAGATGCGAGGTCAGATCCACGCTTTCCTCCGCTGCGGCGAGCGCGAACTCGAGGTCGCCGGCTGCGAGCGCCGTGAGAGACTGGTTGAGCAGGTTTCCAGCAAGGCTTTGGGCGTTGCCGGACAGCCGCGCGCCCTCGACCGCTCCATCGAGGAGTTCGCCGCTTTCGGCCAGTTCGCCGCGCCGCCGTCGCACCCACGCAAGGGTGTACACGAGGATCGGGACGATGTCGCTCTGTCCGGTCGCCTCTCCGACCGACATCGCACGCTCGGCGTGAGCTCCCGCTTCCGCGAAGCGTTCGAGGTCAAGCTCGGCAGCAGCGAGGTTGACGCCGGCATCGAGACGGAGCGCGAGCTCTTCGTCGCGGAGCGCGTCGACGATGGCTGCAGCCTCCGACCGATGTGTGTCCGCTTCGCTCATCGCGCCGCTGAGCGCGGCTGCGTAAGCCAGCGTGGCAAAAGCGGCCGCGGTCAGCGGCTGATCTCGGAGAGGCCGTGCAGCACTCAGCGCTCGCTTGGCCCACTCGCACATCGGCTCGTACTCCATTCGGTAGAAGCCGTCAACCGCGAGCTCGATCATGAGCGCGACTGCCTCGGGCGAAGCCGAGTGTCCCAGGTTCTCGAGCGTGTCGAGCAGCCGGAAGTGCGCTTCCTCGTGGCGGCCAAGCAGGTGCTCGACACTGGCGCAGGCCGTCGTGAGGCGCACGCGCAGGGCAGTTGCCTCGGGCGGGACGAGCGCGATGCTCTCGAGCAGCGCGGAATGGCTGTCCGAGAACTGGCCGATGGCGGCCAGCGATCCGGCTCGGGCGAGCAGCAGCTCCACTCGCTCCTCGGTTGGCGCGGCTTCGGAAACGAGGCTGAGCGCAACCCCGAACCAGTGGGCGGCGCTCGCCGGTGCGCGGTGGGCCGCCGTTTCGCCGGCTTCTCGTAAGGTCGCGACGGCAACCATGTCACCCTGACGCGCGGAGCGCTCGACGTGGTGCGCCCGCACTCGGGCCGGCGCGCCACGGGCTGCGAGCGCGCGGGCGCTACGTTCGTGCGCGCCCAACCGCCAACCTGGCCGCATCGATTCGTAAACCGCGCGCCTGACGAGCGGATGCCGAAAGCGGAAGCGTCGCGGCACATCCGTCTGGCGCACTACATCGAGTTGCAGGAGCTCGTCGAGTGCCTGCAACGCAAACGCCTCGGGTCTTCCGGCTGCGGACGCCGCCAGCTCGGGCTCGAACGGGTCGCCGGCAACCGCGGCCCCGTCGAGCACGAGCCGCGCGCCGCCCGACAGCAAAGCGAGCTCTTCGGCCAGCGCCGCGACGACTGAGGAAGGGACCCCGATATCTCCGAGCAGAAGCTCCGAAGAAGGCGTTCCCGCTCTCAATACCCGGTCGAGTGAGCGGGCCAGTTGCTCGAGATAGAACGGATTGCCCCCACTCTCCTCGTGAAGGGCGGCCGCGCGCGTTTCTTCTACGGCTTCGCCGAGGAATTCAGCCGACTCACGGCGGCTGAAGGGTCGGAGCTCGATGCGTCTGAGGCTGTCCGCGCGATGTGCGTGCTCGAGCGCCGCTGACAGCCGGTCCGGAATCTGGCGGGACCGCATGCCCAGCGCCAGCACGACGGCCGCTGCAGGCGGCCGCCGTAGCAAGGCGCCAAGCAGCTCGATCGACGCCGAATCCGCCCAGTGAAGATCGTCGAGCACGAGAACGACGGGCTTCTTCGCCGCGAGCCGGATGAGCAGCTCGCGTACCGCCCGGTGGCTCCGGTAGCGCTCGTGTTGGAAAGCTGGAGCGGCGCCCGCCGCCAGCCCCGCGAGCGACGGGAACACGCGCGCCAGCTCTGCTCGCACGTCGTCGTCCAGCAAACCCAGCTGGCGCGGATCCAGCGCCTGGACGTACTCGTCCAGCGCCTCCACGAACACCCAGAAGGGCAGGTCACGCTCGAGCTCTGACGCAGATCCGAAAAGCACGATCTGCCTGCGGTCGTCGGCGCGAGAGGCGAGCTCGCCGAGCAGACGCGTCTTCCCGATACCAGGCTCTCCCTCCACAGCGATTGCTGCGGGCTCTCCCGACTCGAGTTCGACGAGGAGCTGATCAAGCGAACCGAGCTCCTCGGCGCGCCCGACGAGGTGCTCGGAAAGAAGGGCCATTCGTCTCCGCGACCAGCATAGAACAGTGTCGCCGGGCCACCTAATCAGGGTGCCGGATCAGGGTGTCGCCCCGATGTCGGCGCATTGGCAGCGCGCAATGATCGCTACTTGTTCCGCTATTTGCTTCACCATCGCCATGACGCAAAGGAGTGCGGAGTCGTTTTCACCTCCTTCAGAGGCCATGAGAGTCCGCTCCGGCACGAAACGACCATCGGCTCGTGCGGCTCCGGCGGCCACGCACTCTGGTGGACGGTTGAAGCGGAATCGGAAAGCGAAGCGCTCGCGTTGCTGCCGTTCTTCGTCGCCGAGCGCACCACCGCAACGCGCGTCAACGAGGTCGAAATCCCATGACCACCCGCGCAAAGGCAGACCGAGGGCCGGCCCGCCACCCGACAGCAAACAGAAGGAGCTGATCATGGAAGCCGTCGCAATTCCGGTACCAGCAGTCCTGGACGCGCCTCATCGAGGCCCGGCCGTATCCGCGGAAAACCTGACACGCCGTTACGGCGCGGGTGAGACCGCGGTGGACGCCCTCCGCGGCGTTTCACTCGATGTCCCGAAAGGCCAGCTCACCGCCGTGATGGGGCCTTCCGGCTCCGGCAAATCAACGTTGATGCACATCCTCGCCGGCCTCGACAAACCGACGGGAGGCGGCGTCACGGTCGCGGGCACCAGCATCCAGGAACTGAACGACACCGAGCTGACCAAGCTCCGTCGCGAGCACATCGGCTTCATCTTCCAGTTCTTCAACCTGCTACCGATGCTCAGCGCCAAGGAGAACGTCCTCTTGCCGCTGTCGATCGCCGGCGAGAAACCGGACAAGGCGTGGGTCGATGAGCTGATGAGTCGGATCGGCCTGGCGAACCGAAGCAGCCATCGCCCGTCGGAGCTCTCGGGCGGGCAGCAGCAGCGCGTCGCGATCGGTCGGGCGCTTGTGAGCAGGCCGACGATCGTTTTCGCGGACGAGCCGACAGGCAACCTCGACTCCAAGACGAGCGGCGAGATCCTCGAACTGATGCGCAGCTCGGTCGACAGCTACCAGCAGACGACCGTAATGGTCACGCACGATGCGCGTGCTGCGGCGATCGCCGACCGCATCCTCTTTCTCGCCGACGGCCTGATCGTCAAGGATCTCGGTCGCTCCGAGGCCCACGAGGTGATTGCGGTCATGGAAGAGCTCGCACAATGATCGGGGTCGCCCTCAAAGGACTCCTCGGACGCAAGCTCCGCACGCTCCTGACCGCCATGGCGATCGTGCTCGGCGTCTCGATGATCAGCGGCACCTACATCCTCACCGACACGATCCAGGCGTCGTTCACCAAGGTTCTCGACGGGTCGTACGAGCACGCGGACGCCGTCATCAGCGGCAAGGTCGCTTTCGAGAACAACAACAGCAACACGGCCACGACACCGGCGTTTGCCGACACCGTCCTGGCCAGGGTGAAGGGGCTGCCCGACGTGGCCGCGGCCGCGGGGACTGTCGGAGACAAGGCCAAGCTGATCGATCGAAACGGAAAAGTCATCTCCACAGGAGGCGGCTCTGCCATCGCCTCCAGCGTCGATCCGAAGAACGACCGGCAGTTCAATCCTTTGAAGCTCGTTTCGGGTAAGTGGCCGGTCGGCGACGACCAGATTGCAATCGACAAGCGGACGTCGGAGAAGAAGCACTTTGCAGTGGGCGACTCGATCGGCGTCGCCACCGACGACGGGGTTCGCAACTTCGAGATCAGCGGCGTGGCGCGATTCGCCAGCGCAGAATCGATCGGCGCGTCGACGATCGCGATCTTCGACGTACCGACCGCCCAGGACCTGTTCCACAAGGTGGGAAAGTTCGACGAGATCCAGGTCGCGGCACGACAAGGAGTACCTCCCGCAAAGCTCGCCCGCGAGATCCGACCGCTGCTTCCCGAGACCGCGAAGGTGAAGACCGCCGCCGCGCAAACTCAGGAAGCCGTGGACGAGGTCAATAGTTTCACGGGCATCTTCCAGAAGGTACTGCTCGCCTTCGGCGTCATTGCGCTCTTCGTCGGCGCGTTCGTGATTGCGAACACGCTCTCGATCACGATCGCACAACGAATGCGCGAGTTCGCCACGCTGCGCACGATCGGCGGCTCACGGCGGCAGGTTCTGCGCAGCGTCATGCTCGAAGCGCTCGTCGTCGGACTCATCGCCTCGGTCATCGGTCTGGTCCTCGGGCTCGGGATCGCGAAAGGCCTCAATGCGCTGTTCGCCGCACTCGGCCTCGAGTTTCCGAAAGGTGACACCGTCATCGCAACGCGGACGATTGTCGTCAGCATTCTGGTGGGCATCGTCGTCACACTGGTCGCAAGCCTCCGTCCTGCGATCAAGGCGACTCGTGTCCCGCCGATCGCCGCCGTGCGCGAGGGTGCGACGCTCCCTACCTCCCGCCTCTCCCGGTTCGGGCCGATCGCCTCGCTGGTGATACTCGCCCTCGGGATCCTGCTTCTCGTGTATGGGATCTTCGGAAGCGGCCTAACGATCGCAACCCGTCTCATAGCGCTCGGATTCGGGACCCTGATCCTCTTCGTCGGTGTGGCGCTGAATGCGAAACGTGCGGTCCGTCCGCTTGCGTCGGTCCTCGGCTGGCCGAGCGAACGGTTCGGTGGCACGGCAGGCGCCCTCGCCCGCGAGAACGCGATGCGAAACCCGAGCCGGACCGCCTCGACAGCTTCGGCGTTGATGATCGGGTTGTCGCTCATCACGTTCGTTGCGATTCTCGGCGCGGGCCTACGCGCATCGTTCGGCGATGCGGTGGACAAGCTGTTCGTCGCCGACTATGCGTTGACGGCGGCAAACGGGTTCGACCCATTCACGAAACAGGCGGATAAGGCAGTGGCCGTCACACCGGGCGTAACGGCTGTCTCGGCCCTCCGCGGCGGCGACGCGCGAGTGTTCGGCAACAACGTCCAGATCACGGCAGTCGAGCCCAACCTTGCGAAGACCATCAAGATCGACTGGCTCCATGGAGGGACGAATGTTCCTGCGCAGCTCGGCAGAAACGGCGTGTTCGTCAGCGAGGACTACGCAAAGGACCATCAGTTGCGGGTCGGTTCGACAATCCCGGTCAAGACACCGACCGGCCAGGTGCTCGGACTCCGTTTGAAGGGGATCTTCGACCCACCGAAAGGCGGCTCGCCCTTCGGCTCCGTGACCATGTCGGCGAGGACGTTCGATGCCAACTATCCGAAGGCGCAGAACCTGATGACTCTCATCAACATCAAGGGCGGAGTCAGCAACGTGAACACGTCGCGACTGGAGCTGTCCTTGAATTCTTTCCCGGATGCGAAGATCCAGACCGCGAGTCAGTTCAAGAAGTCGCAGGAGAGCGACATCAATCTCCTGCTGAACGTCCTCTACGGGCTACTCGGGCTTTCCGTCATCATCAGTCTGTTCGGCGTCGTGAACACACTCGTCCTGTCTGTGTTTGAACGGACGCGCGAGCTCGGGATGCTGAGAGCCGTCGGGATGACCCGCCGGCAGGTCCGGCGGATGATCCGCCATGAAAGCATCATCACGGCCCTGATCGGAGGAGCGCTCGGAATCGCAGTCGGCGTCTTCCTCGCCGTGCTCACAACCCAAGCGCTGTCCGACGAGGGAATCGTCCTTGCAATCCCCTGGTCGACGATCGCGCTGTTCGTGTTCGCCACGATCGTGGCGGGCACGCTGGCGGCAATCCTGCCCGCCCGCCGCGCCTCGCGACTGAACATCCTCGAGGCTCTGCAGTACGAATGAACGAAGCCGCTCTGGCTCCCTCGGCGGCGTCCCGGGCTTCGGACTCGGGACGTCGCCGCGCCATGCGGCTGGCCGGCGTCGGCCAGCGGGAGACAACTCTCGCCGCGGCCGGCATCTTCCTAATCGCTGTCCACCTTCTCGACGACAACTTTCTGCAACCGCAACCGGGCACCTCTGCCGAAGACCATCTCGTCAGCGGCCTGATTCCACTCGGCGCTCTGCTCGTGGGTGCGGGATCGTACACCCGCGTCCGCGCCGGTCTGCGTGGGTCAATCGCGGCGCTGCTCGGGATCTTCGGCGTCGTCACCGGCATCGAAAGCGTGTACTACCTCGACGCAGGCCGGCTGTCAGGGGACGACTACACCGGTCTCGCGGCGATTCCCGCCGGTCTGCTCCTCGTCCTTCTTGGTGCAACGACGCTGTGGCGGACGAGACGGTTGGACGACAGCCGGCGCCGCCGTTGGCTGCGGCGGTCGCTCTTGACGGTCGCCACCGTTGTCGGCTCATACATGTTTCTCGCGCCGTTTCTCGCCACGTACGTCTTGACCCACTCCGCACGGGCCTTCGTCCCGGTCGATCACGTAGGTGCACCTCACGAAGAGGTGAGCTTCATGACGTCCGACGGACTGCGTCTACGCGGTTGGTACGTCCCGTCAAAGAACGGCGCGGCCGTCATCGCCTTCCCCGGCCGCAAGGGCTCGCAGAGGCCGGCGCGCATGCTCGCTCGACACGGCTACGGCGTCCTACTGTTCGATCGGCGTGGTGAAGGGCAGAGCGAAGGCGATCCGAATGCTTGGGGCTGGGTCGGCTATCGGGACGTCAACGCTGCGGTTCGCTTCCTCAAGCATCGGCCGGACGTCCGACGGGAGCGGATCGGCGGCATCGGCCTGTCCGTAGGCGGCGAGATGATGCTCGAGGCCGCCGCCAGGTCTCCGGGGCTCAAAGCCGTCGTGTCCGAGGGCGCGGGTGAACGCTCCATCCGCGAAATGCTCGACATCACGCGAAGCGACAAGTGGCTTTCCATCACGTCGTACGCCGCGCTCACCGCGGGGATTGCGGTCTTCTCGAACCACACGCCACCGCCGAGTCTGAAGGACCTCGTCGGCCGGATCGCTCCGACGCCGGTGTTCTTCATCTACGGCGAGCACGGGCAGGACGGCGAGCGGAACCTCAACCCGACGTACTACGCCGCGGCCCGCGAACCCAAGGCTCTTTGGGAGGTGCGCGGTAGCGGGCACGTCGGCGGAATCACCGCGCAACCACGGGAATACGAGCGGCGAATCGTCGCCTTTTTCGACCAAGCGCTCGTCGACCACACGTGACGGATCAGATCAACGGGCATGCACCCGTCTCTGTACGGCTGACGCCCTTTCGTCGGGCGGCCTGCAGGTGACTCGACCCATTTCAGAGCTCCGAGGATGGGAGACTGGCCCGATGGCGACGATGGCCGACCTCGACGAGCTCGCCCTCGCCATGCCTCAGGCGACAAAGGAGCTCTCCGATGACGGGAGGCCCGCATACCACGTGCACGGCAAGCTCTTCTGTTTCCACCGTGGCCGCCGTCGAGATGCGATCGACCCGGAGACCGGCGCGCAGCTCGACGATGTGCTGATGTTCCGCGTCGCCGATCTCGGAGTGAAGGAGCTCCTGCTCGCCGATGAACGCGGAATCTTCTTCACGACACCGCACTTCGACGGCTACGACGCGGTGCTCATGCACATTCCGGACCTTGCCCGCCTCGATCGAGACGAGCTCGAAGACTTGGTGGTGGAGGCCTGGCTGACCCGCGCGCAGAAGCGCGTCGCGAAGGCCTGGCTCGACGAGCACGGACTGACCGGCGACTAAGAGGGGGGCGGGCCTACGAGGAACGCTTCTGGCGCTCGGCTCGTCGCAGGGCTTCGAGACGACGTCGGTCGAGCTTGGTCGGACGGCCGCCGAAACCCAGGCCGGGCGGAGTCGCGAGGCGGCGCTCGAGCGCAGCTTGTTCCCGCGCGCTGACCGACTCCGGCCTTTCGACGTAGAGAGCCGCGGCGGCGGCGGCCGGTCCGCGCCTGTCTGCGATTCCGACGACGTCCACTGTGCGCTTCTCCGAGCGCATCGTCACCTGGACGGTGTCTCCCGCGCGAAGCTCATGCGACGGCTTCACGCGTACGCCGTTCACGTGTGCCCGGCCGCCGAGGACGGCGTGCGTCGCCGCGCTGCGAGTCTTGAAGAAGCGCGCCGCCCACAGCCACTTGTCGACTCTCGCCCGTTCCATACGCTCGTCAACATAGTGCTACTAAGTGATTGTCGGGGACTCCTCCTGCCGCGGCGAAAGGTCTCCTACGAGCCCCGTGAAGGGACGCCAGCTGTCGTGCTCCCATGCCGATCCTCCACACATCGGGCAGCGTTCCGGCGCGGACCTTCGACTCGCGCCATATGAACACCCGGTGCAGCGGAAGCGAAACAGCGGCCCCAGGTCACCTGTTGCGCCTCGCCCTTCGAACTCTTCAACACCCATTCGACCCCCTCTGAACAAGCCGCGAGGTCTCGGCGGCGACTGTGGCGGCGCCAGAGTAGCCGAAATTTGGGTTCGCTTAAAGACCGGATCGAAACCGGCTAGGATTCTCACCGGCCGCTCTTAGGTTGTTGCGCCCGGCGAAGGCCCAGACCCTGTTTCCGTCGCTCGCTTCCGCTTGTATGCGGAACGGCGTCGAATCGCGACGGAGGGAAATCGTGGACGTAATCAGGGTACGCGCACCCAGCAGCGCCGATGCACAGCGCCTGTTGGCGTCATTGGATGGGGGTTTTTCCGTCAGCGTCGACGGGGGCAACCCCTCGACCGAGGTCGAGCTGAAGCTGGACTCTCAGACGGCTTCGAATCTCATCGGGCTGTTCGACACCCTCGGGCAATGGTTGAGCGACGGGGGCCTGGCTGCTTGTGAGATCGGCCTCGGCGAGAGGAGCTACACGCTGCTGGCGGCGACTGCGGACAAGCCGAGTGATCCGGCGGCCTTCCTGCTCGCACGAACGATCCAACTCCAGACCGCGTTGGATTCGCGGATCGTGATCGAGCAGGCGAAGGGCGTCCTCTCGGAGCGCGACTCGATCACGCCCGATGAGGCGTTCAAGAGGATGCGACGCGAAGCCCGCAACCGGAGGATGAAGCTGCACGAGCTGGCAGCAGGCATCGTCGAATCAGTCAGTAGGAGCACAGACAAAGCCCTCAACTGTTGAAGTCGGCTGGAATAGAACGTCAAGCCGATCGAAATCATCATTGGCCTGCGAAGCAGGCCGGATTTCGAGCGGCGCTCGATCGGTTATTGCTCGTAACCCTCGACCACTTCGGGACGCCTGACCTCGGCACCACGCGGATCGCCTCCTGCCTCCCGGAGCGCGCGGCGTTGCCGCAGTAGATCCCAGCTTTGGTCAAGCGAGACCTTGACACTCGCCAGACGTTGCCGGTCGGTTTCACCGGCGGTACCGGCCGCCTCACGTTCCCACAACTCGTGCTCTTCCGCGACGAGCCGCTCGATCTCGGTGTGGATCTGAGGGTCGTCCATCATGCCTCCCCGTTGAGATGTCCGCCAAGTCTGCCGAATCTGGATCACTCAGGACAATGCTCGTGCGACCGGCTACAGGCTCTCGGCGTCTTCTGCCGCCTCGCCCCGCTCGACGATGTCGCCGTCGGTGAAGAGGATCGTCTTCAGGGCGATCCGCCAGTTCGGGGTGCTGCGCAGCAGGAACTCGAGGTCCATGCCGAAGTGCTTGAACTCCTCACCCTGCGCGTTGGCCATGATCGCCCTGGCCTGCGGATCGGGCTCGAGCGAGATTCGCTGCTCGTACCAGCCGATTGCTTCGGCCTCCTCGGTTAACGATGTAATCATGCGTGCGAAGGTCCGCACCTCCGCGCTCAATTCGTTGGCCGGCTCGTGATACTGCTCGAATCCCATCTCCGCTCCTCTCGTCCAGCGCTGCAGCACGGGTTGATGAACACCCGAGATGGAGCATGCCATTCTCGGTACCCCCGTCGGCGTGCGGAGTCCCCGGGCCGTGAAGGTTGCGGTGCTCTACGATATTCACGGTAACCTCGCCGCACTCGAAGCCGTGCTTGCGGACGTCGAGGCCGCAGGGGCGACGTCATACGCCCTCGGGGGCGACTACGCGTCATTCGGCCCGTGGCCGCGCGAGACCGCAGAGATGCTCGAAGGCTTGTCGGCGATCGTTCGCATCCGCGGCAACGTTGAACGATGGCTGCGCGAAGATCCGGAAGCTCCCGAGAGCGCGCAGCAATTCCTCACGACCGCTTTGTCGGCTGCGCGCGAGTCGCTCGGCCCTGCTCTCGTCGAACGGCTGTACCGGCTTCCGGAGAGAGGAGAGCTGGATGGCATCCGCGTCTGCCACGGGTCGCCGCTCTCCGACATCGAGAGCTTCGCCGCGGAACCACAACCTTTAGAAGAACGGCTGCTTGCGGGCGAGTCGAACCGGACGATCCTGTTCGGACACAGCCACCGGCAGTTTCGTCGCGCGGGACCGAATGGAACGATGTTGGTGAACCCCGGCAGTGTCGGGGCGCCGCTCGACGGCGATCAACGCGCGGCCTGGGCGATCTATGAGAAGGGAGAGATTGGGTTTCGCAGAACCGCGTACGACGTCGAGCGAGCGGCCTCGCAGATGCGTTCGTACGGCGAGTGGGCCGATCCGATCGTGTACCGGATCGAGCACGGATCCGATCGGCAACCATGAACGCCGGCGGAGGTGGCGAGGCTCGTGGCCGTCCTAGGCCCACCTTGTACGGCTAACGTCACCGGTGCGAACTCGTCAAGACGACGTGACGAGTGGAGGAGGCACGATGAGCGCATTTGACAAGCGTGTAAAGGAATATGCGACCGACGAGATCGTGGTCGAGTGGGATTCTCGGCTCTGCTACCACTCGCACAACTGCGTCCGCGCGCTGCCGCGGGTCTTCGATCCCGACCGGCGGCCGTGGGTCAAGGTCGACGAGGCGACGGCAGACGAAGTCGAGGCGGCGGTCTCCCGCTGTCCCTCCGGCGCGCTGCGAGCGCGCCGCGCCGGGTCCGAGCCCCTGGAGCGCGAGCAGCTGCTCGAGCTTCGCGCATCTGCAAAAGGGCCGCTGCTCGTCTCCGGCGGTGTGCGGGTCGTGGCTGCGGACGGCACCGTGCTGTACGAGGGCGAGAAGGCGGCACTGTGTCGGTGTGGCGGTTCGGCCAACAAGCCGTTCTGCGATGGGACGCACAAAACGATCGGCTTCGAGGGCTGACGCACTGCTGACGCTGTACCAGGCGGAGTGGTGTCCCTTCTCGTCTGCAGTGCGCGAGGTGCTCACCGAGCTCGGCGTCGATTTCGTCGCCCGACAGGTGGAGCCCTGGCCGGAGCAGCGTCGCGAGCTCCAGGCCCTCGTCGGGACCGACCAGATTCCCGTCCTCCAGACCGAGGACGGCCGGCTCTACCGTGGCACGCGAGAAATCTTCGCGCACCTACGCGAGCGCGACCCGTGGCAGTTCGCGGCGGAGCACCGCCGTCGGTTCAGCGACCATCGCGACGCCCGTGAATCGGATGCGCAAGGGCAGCTGGTCGCGTATTTCCGCGCGAGCGAGGAGCTCGAGGCCGTGATCGGACATCCGGCAGAGGCCGAGGTCGTCGACGTGCCCGAGGCGAACCGCTATGAGCTGCGGCTCGCCGAGCGCCTGATCGGGCTCGCGGCGTACCGGCGCCGGGACGGCCGGATAGCCTTCACGCACACCGAGGTGGACGAGTCCTTGGCGGGGCGTGGCTTCGGCAGCCGTCTCGCCGCTGCAGCTTTGGACGACGCGGGCCTCCAGGACCTACGCGTCATTCCGCTCTGCCCGTTCATCGCGCACTACATCGAGCAGCACGCCGAATACGCGGGGCTGATTGCTCCGAACTACTACACAAAAGGAGCATGAGATGTCTCGCAGATACCGAATCATCGTCTTGATCGCAACGGCTGCTGCGGTAGCCGCGCCACATTCGTCACCGTCGGCCAGGCCGACTCACCTCCAGTCGGCGCTCTTCCGAAGGGCCCCACCTCGGTCATCCAGACGCAGAAGGGTCAACTGGTCGCGTTGGCGCTGCCGAAGCGCTCTGGAGGTCGAGTCTGGCGGATCGCACGCAGATTCGATGCCAGGGTCGTGCGGCAGGTCTCCGAGGCCGACGTCGGGAGCAGTGTCGTCCTCGTGCTCAGGGCGTCCGGCAGCGGCACGACGACCGTTTCACTCGGCCTGACTCGAGGCGAGACCTCGAAGGCATTCGAATCGCGCCGATTCACGGTTCGGGTGCGTTAGGCCGACGCGAAAGGATGTTGATTTTTGTGGCCGGAGGTCTACTTCCCCTTGAGATCGAAGGCGTGGGAGGCGTCGACGTCCGCATAGAGATCCTCCGAGGCGTTGCGGCCAAAGGTGAGGCCGGTCACGCTGAACAGCGTCGCATCGGCGGCAAGCGGCCGCGTCGGCCCCCAGGCTGAGTACGGAACCGTGACCGTGATCGTGTTCCCGCTCACGGAACCGGTTGCGGCTCCCTCGACGGGGTAGTAGACGATCTTGCAGGTGCCCGGCGTACTCGTCGAGCGGCACCCGTTGCCGGGGGTCGTCGTATCCGCTTCGCCGCTTCCCACGAAATAGGAGAGGGGCCCCCCGAGCTGCGACTCTGCACCGTCGTAGAAAATCCGGTACGCCTCCTCACCGAAGGTGCCGAGCGATTTCGCTGTGAACCGAGTCAGCCAAAGGGCATTGGTCTTCCCTCTCGGGGCCGCGCGCGAAGAGAGGTTGGAGACGGTGAGCGAGAACTGAAGCCCCGTCTTTATGCGTGAGCTGTCGACGTTCGTGATGTCGAGTT
>JBBWZE010000080.1:0-8490 GCA_039648845.1 Actinomycetota bacterium
CTGGTTCTGAGTCGGCCATTCGACCTTCTTCAGCTCCGCCCAGGATTCGCCGACGAACCCTCTCACCCCGCCGCCGCGGGCAGCCCTCGGCTCGCGCGCCGGCTCGGGACGGGCGGAGGCTCGCGCAGTCGGCCGCCGAGGCGGTGCCGGCGGCCCGCCCGGCAGGGCGGCTTCGTTGCCCGGGCTCATCTGCTCCCGGCGGGCCCGGCGCTGGGCACGGGTCTGACGCGCCATCTAGCGCGTCTCCCGGTGCGCGGTATGGCCGCCGCACCAGCGGCAGTACTTGCGGACCTCGAGCCGGTCGGGCGTGTTCCGCTTCGACTTCGTGCTCATGTAGTTCCGCCGCTTGCACTCGTTGCACGCGAGCGTGATCTTGTCTCGTACTCCAGTGGCCATTTCAGTCTCGAATTCGTAGGAAAGCGCACGCCGAGACAAGCCTCGGACCCGCGCGAACCGTGGATTGTAGCGACGAGACAGCGCCCTCGCCCAGCCGCCGCTGAGGGCGGCTCTGCGGCCTCAGCTACCACCGCAGGGATCGAAAGGCGAACCGTTCGAAGTCATCATGGCTCGCAAAGCGAGCCGGACTTCGAACGGGAGTAGCGGCGGCAGGACTCGAACCTGCGACACGCGGATTATGATTCCGCTGCTCTAACCAACTGAGCTACGCCGCCAAGAGGCCCCATTTTAGCTGTGGCTCGAGCGGTTGACTCTTTTGCCTGGCGGTTATGCCGCATTTGTGGCGGATGCGATTGTCGACGCCGCCGGGCAGGCGTGGCCCCCTTTCGTCCTTGTCGCCGGCCTGCTCCTGATCGGGGCGGTCGTCGAGGCGGACGGACTCTTCCGGGCGGTGGGAATGCGGATCGAGCGGCTCGGAGGAGGGCCGATCAGGCTGCTCGCAGTGCTGCTCGGGGTCGAGGCGATCGTCACTGCGCTGTTGAACCTCGACACGGCCGTGGTGTTCTTGACCCCGATCATCCTCCATGCCGCCAGACAGCGACGGTGCGATGAGCGGCCGTTCCTCTACGGCTCGCTCTTCATCGCCAACGGAGCCTCCCTCCTGTTGCCCGGATCGAACTTGACGAATCTGATCGTCCTTGCGCACGAGCACATCTCCGGGGCCGAATTTGCTCGTTCGATGCTTCTGCCTTGGCTCGTGGTCGTCGTCGTGACGGTCGCGTTTCTCGTCGTGGCCTATCCCCTGCGCGATGAGCGCGCCACGGCCAGTGAGCCTCTTCCGCCTCTTCGGCTCCGGTTGGGGGCCGTGGCGACGGGAGCAGCGACTGTCCTCATCCTCGTCCTTCGCGACCCGGCTCTGCCGGTCTTCGCAGTGGGGATCGCCGCGATCGCGGTCCGCCGTCTGCGGCCGAGACTCGACCTCTACGTGCTACCGGCCCTGTTCCTGCTCGCAGTGGCCCTAGGCACGCTTGCCCGGCGCTGGGACGGCCCCTCGCAACTCCTCGGTCATGCCGGCCGCGCCGGTGACGCCGCGATCGGAGCTCTCGCCAGTGTGGCGCTCAACAACCTTCCCGCTGCCACGCTGCTCTCGGCACAGAGACCAACACATCCAATGGAGCTGTTGATCGGCTTGAACCTGGGCCCCAACCTTGCGTTCACCGGCTCTCTCGCGGCGTACCTCTGGTATCGGGCAGCGCGTCGAGCCGGAGCACGGCCTTCGCTCAAGCAGGCCTCTCTGCTCGGGGCGCTCCTCGTTCCGTTGACGATTGCCGCGGCACTCGCCGCCCTGGCAGTGAAGATTTGAGTCCGGCCGTCAGAACGACGTCGTTCGTTGTTGTCGTCGTCGGTCGTTACTTCACGAGAGTCAACATCTTGAACATCGGCAGGTACATCGCGATGACGATGACGCCGACCATCAGCCCGACCAGGATCATCATCAGCGGCTCGACGATCGACGTCAGCGACTGGATCGCGGCGTCGACCTCGTCCTCGTAGAAGTCGGCGATCTTGCCGAGCATCTTCTCGAGCTCTCCGGTCTCCTCGCCGATCTTCACCATCTGGCTCACCATCGGGGGAAAGATCGGGTTGTCGACGAGGGGCTGCGCGATCGGAACGCCCTCGCTGACCTTCAGGCGCACGTCGCCAAGCGCTTCCTCGATCACCCAGTTGCCGGACGACTGACCGGTGATCTCGAGGGCCTGGATGATGTCCACGCCCGCGGCCACGAGCGTCGAGAGCGTGCGCGAGAAGCGGGCCATCGTCACCTTGAGGACGACCTGGCCGATCTTCATCGGGATCTTGAGCTTGATCCGGTCCCATTTCTGGCGGCCCGCGTCCGTCTTCTTGTATTTCTTCAGGCCAAAGAACAGAAGACCCAGCGCGGGGAAGATGATGTAGTACTTCGTTCGGAGAAAGTCCGACATGGTGACGACGTACTGCGTCAGCGTCGGGAGTTGGCCGCCGAGCTGGCCGAAGATCTTCACGAACACGGGGACGAGGAACATCAGCAGACCCGTGAGGACGAGGGTCGCGAATACCAGCACCATCGTCGGGTAGAGCATCGCGCCTTTGACCCGGCGCTTGATCTGGGTCGACTTCTCGATCTGGTACGCGACCCGGTCGAGCACCTCGTCCAGGATTCCCGCCGCCTCGCCGGCCTCGACCATCGAGATGAACAGGCGGTCGAAGATCTTCGGGTGCCGACCCATGGCCTGGGAAAGGAGCAGGCCTCCTTCGACATCTGCTCGCAGCTCCTTGACCACGGTAGCGAAGTACTGGTCGTCGGTCTGCTCCTCGAGGATCACGAGTGCGGCGACGACATTCAGGCCGGCCTCGATCATGGTGGCAAACTGCCGCGAAAAGATCTGCAGGGTCTTCGGCTTGACCTTCTTGAAGACGTTTCGCGCACCCTCGTCGCCCGAGGCGGGAAGCTCGTTCAGGGCATTCGCGAGCAGGCCGCGCACGCGCAGCTGCTCCCGCGCTCCCGCCAGATCTGGCGCATGGACCTCGCCGGTCAGCTCGAGGCCGGAGGCGTTGATCGCCGAATATGAGAATGCAGCCACAGTCGTCCCTCTAACGGGCTATCGGCAAGGGGGTTCAGTCGCTAAAGAGGGATGCCGATAGCTGACCCGTGCATCTGCGCGCGCGCGACGAGAGCGGCTTCGGCATGCTCGAGCTCCTGATGGCAATGGTGATGCTGAATGTCGGCATCCTGGCCGTCGTCGCGGCGTTCTCATCCGGCAATGCCTCGCTCGCCCGGGCAAATCGGATCTCGACGGCCGGGGCCGTGGCGAACAAGCAGATGGAGGCCTACCGGGGCCTGAAGTACGAGAACATCGTGTTCATCACCTCCGAGTGGAACTCGGCGATCGCCGACTCGGTGTACACCGGGGATACCGTCTACCAGACGAACATGTTGAACCCCGTGGCGCCGAAGGCGCTCGTACCGACGGTGACGACGTGCCCGGCCAACGTCCCGGCCACAGCCTGCGATCCCAGCTTCACGACCACCGGGGCCGACCACCGCTCCTATCGAGTCGACACCTATCTCTACTTCGACAAGCCGAGTTCGGGGAGCCAGCTCACCGGAAACGAGCTCCGGACGGTCGCCGTGGTCGTCCGCAACCCGAGCAATCTGACGCGGATCTTCGCAAGAGTCACGTCGACGTTCGACCAGTCGACCGGCTCCTGAAAGATCGACTCAGGGAGTCGCCGGCGGGAGGGTGACGGTCGTCTGGGTCTGGGTCGGAGTCGTGCCCGTGCCGCCGCTGGTTCCCGGTCCCGTGTTCGTCGCTGTCGGCACGGCCGTCCCGAGGGGCTTCAGGATCAACGTGTAACGAGTGCCGTCGGCCGTGTTCATCAGGGTCACAGGCTTGTTCTCCCGGAGCGTGATCGCCTTCGCACCGGTCGAGTACGAGCCTCCGGCGATCGAGATCTTCGCCGTGTGGGCGGTCACCGATACCAGGTGGAAGATCGGAGTCGGCTGCGGGAAGTCGGTCCCCGTCGCCACCGAGTAGAGCGTCCCGTTCACGGAGATGACCGCGCTACCCGGCGCCGGGGCGTTGCCCGGCACGGACGGCGCGCCGGATCCGGCGGCACCGCCGCTCGAGGAGCCGCCCGAGGACGCGGGCGAAGGCTCGGAGTTCGGCGTATCACTGAGCTGTTGGGCAAACGGGTCCTTGCTCGTGAAGCGGCTGAAAGACGTCAGCTGGCCGTCCTGCACCGTAACTGTCGTTGCGACGAGGGAGCCCGTCGAACCCGTCGTCGGGCCAGGCTCCTGGGCACCCCCGAGTGTCGGCGCGGCGAGCGTGGGCGTACCGGCAGGAGTCGTGGTCGTAGACGGTTGTGCCACCGGCGGCGCCGGGGACTTCATCATCTTCATGACTCGGGGTACCTGAAAGACCATCACCCCGATGAAGGCAACGCCGAGCACCGCGGCGACGATCTTTTGCTTCTTCTGCTTTGCCTTCAGCGCATCGACGTTCTTCTTCGCCATCAGGGAGCTCCTGTCGCCGACGCGCCGCTCGGGGCCGTCTCGGTCGGGGTCGCGGCGGTGGTAGTGGTGGTCGTAGTCGTGGTCGAGGTCGTGGTCGTCGGGACCGTCGCGGTGGGCGGCACGCCCGTTCCGTACACGAACGCGTCGATGACGAGGGTGGCCTGGATCTGGGGGAACTTCAGCGTGCTCTCATCGAATGTGAGGGTGTCCACTGAGAACAGACGGCCGGTCGCGTCGAGGCGTCCGGCGTGCACCGACACGAGAGAGCGGAGGCGATAGAGGAAGTCCGCCAGGTTGTAGAAGTTGCCCTGGAACGTGACGGAGATCGGTAGAACGGTGTAGCTCCCGAGCAAAGCATTCGGCTGCGGCGAGATCGCGTCGAAGCGGATGCCCGTGTCGCGTGCGAGCTGGCTCAGCTCGAGGAGGAGGTCGGGCATGTCCGTCCGGTCCGGCATCGCCTTCGCGAGCCGGTAGACGTCGGCGACCTCGATCTTCGGCGCCGCTCGAGCCGCAGCGACCTGCTGATGATAGGCGTCGATCTTTGCTTGCACTTCCGCCGCTTGGGCCTTCAAGTCTTTGACCTTGGCGCCCTGTGGTCGCACGAGCAGAAACCAGCCGGCAAGGCCGAACACGAGGACAGCGCCGACCAGGATTCCGATCAACGCACCGGGAGGGAGCGCCCTGATGCGTTTCACGATGGTGCCCATATCGACCTTCATCCGCCCGGGGCTCCGGCAACCTTGATGTCGGCTGCGATCGAGAACTCGACGACGTCCTGACCGCCGACCTTCGCGAGCGTCGAGCTCTCGAGCTGCACGTTCGTGAGGTCGGGGACGACCTGTAGCCGTGAGAGCAGTCGGGCAACGCCGTCGTGCGAATAGGTACGGCCGTGGATCGTGAACTGAGTGGGAGGGCCTGCTCCTGTGGTCGTCGGCACATTCGTCAGAGGCGAGACCGGTGACTTCGCAGAAAGCGTTGTCAGCCAGACGTCGTCGGGCAGCACGAGTGAGAACTCGCGAAAGACGCGATCCCAGGCGACGCGGCTCGTCATTGCAGTGCTCAGTGCGCTCACGCGAGCGCTCTGCTCCCCGGCGAGTTGCTGCTGCGCGGGGGACGGCCCTGCGGGGGCCGGCGGCAGCGCCTGGTAGAGGCGGTTCAGGTCGTCGAGATCCCGCTGCTGGGCTGCGACCTTGCCGCTACCCATCATGAACATCGCGCCGAGGACCGCTGCGACCAGAACGCCCGAGCACGCGCCGACCAGGACCGGCAGGCTTTCCTTCTTGATCGTGCGCTGGCTCTGCTCTCGCGGCAGCAGGTTGACGGCGCGCACGCTAATCCTCGATCCCGAGTCCGATTGCAACGGCCAGCGAACCGATCTGCTCGGGCTGCCCGACCTTCTTCGAGACCTTCATCCGTGCAAGCGGATCGCCGACGCGAACGTGCACGCCGATCAGACGCTCGAGCTCGCCGGAGATCCCGGGCAGGTGGGCGGTTCCACCGGTCAGCACGATCTCGCCGATGCCCAGCGAGCCAGGTTGATTCTGGTAGTACTGGAGCGAGGATACGAGCTCGCGGGCGAACGTCTGAATCGCCCTTCGCATGGCCTCCCGCGCGGTCTTCGCCTGATCGGACGTAAGCCCCTCGGGGACCATCTCGTCCGTCAAGGCGAGCGCGCGCTTCGCGCTCTCGACCTCGGACGGCGCGGCGTCCACGGCCCGGGCAATCGCCACGTTCAGGGCGGAGCCACCCCATTCGAGGACACGCGTGAACTCGCAGACCCGTCCATCCGACACGGCGAAGGTCGAGCGCTCGTGGCCGATCGCAACCACGACGAGAGCAGCAGCCGCATCGGTACCGACGCCTTCCTGCGGCGCCTGCAGCGCACGCAACAGTGCGAACGCCTCGAGGTCGATCCCGGCGAGGGTGATGCCCGCCCTCTTGCAGGCGTCGACGTAACGGTCGATCAGCTCGCGGTACGCAACCACGAGCAGCACGCGCCTGGTCGGCTGGCCGTCCTCGTCGACGCCTTCGCTCAGCACCTGGTAATCGAGCACAGCCTCGTCGATCGGGATCGGCAGCGTCTCCTGCGCACGAAAGCGGATCGCGTTGGCGAGCTGCTTCTGGTCCTCTATGCCGGCGATCTCGAAGGTGCGGACACCGATCCTGTTGTTGGCGATGCCGAGCCGAACGCCCTTCTTGGGCAGGCCGTGCTTCGCGAAGAAGTCCTTGAGGGCCTCGGCGAGCGCGTCGGGATCGCGCAGCTCTCCGCCAACGACGATGCCCGGCGCGAGAGGCTCCCGAGCCACCTGCAGCAGCTCCGCCGAGCCGTTGTTCGAGACACGCGCCGCAGCCAGCTGAGAGGCGCCGATCTTCAAACCGACGATACGACCCTTGGCGCTGCCGTGGTCTGCCTTCGCCTTCGGCAACTTCTGCTTACGCTCCTTCGGCTCTTTCGGCCGCCTCGGCTCTTTCGTCTTCCCCATGCGCTCGGTCTTCGCCTTCGGGGGCTTTTGCTTGCGCTCTTTGACGGGCTTGTCACGCTTCTTGCCGCCGAGCGAGAGCTCCTTCTTCCAGAACGGCACCTTCGCGACGTCGTCTGGGAGGGGCGGCAGCTCGGCCGCAGCGACCGGCGGATGGACGTCGACCGGCGGAGTCGGCGCGGGGACGATCGCCGTCGGAGCTTCGTCCGACTTGTCGCTCTTCTTACCGCCGAACGAGAGCTCCTTCTTCCAGAACGGCACTTTCGCCGCCTCATCCGGAAGGGGCGGCAGGTCAGCTGCGGAGACGGGTGGATGAATGTCGACCGGCGGAGTCGACGCAGCCACACTCGCGGTCGGAGTTTCGTCGCGCCTGTCGCGCTTCTTGGCGCCGAGCGAGAGCTCCTTCTTCCAGAACGGCACCTTCGCCGCCTCGTTTGGGAGGGCCGGCAAGTCGGCAGTAGCGACGGGTGGATGAATGTCGACCGATGGAGTCGACGGGGGGACGCTCGCGGCCCCGGCTTCGTCGCGCTTCTTGCCGCCGAGCGAGAGCTCCTTCTTCCAGAACGGCACTTTCGCCGCCTCGTCCTGCAGCGGCGGCAGGTCAGCTGCGGTAACGGGTGGATGCACGTCCATCGACGGAGTCGACGCAGCCACACTCGCGGTCGGAGTTTCGTCGCGCTTGTCGCGCTTCTTGCCGCCGAGCGAGAGCTCCTTCTTCCAGAACGGCACCTTCGCGGCGTCCTCGGCAAGGGATGGCAGGTCCGACGCCGCGAGGGCTGGCTGAACGTCGACCGATGGAGTCGGCACGGCGACGCTTGCGTTCGGAGCTTCTTCGATAGGTGCCGGCGGCAATGACGGCGGCGCATTCCATGGTTCGGTTTCGACCTCGGCGCTCGCGAGAGTCTCTGTGGCGACCGGCTCCTCGACGACCTCTTCGATTGCGAGGTGCTCTTCGGCAACGGCTTGCTCGACAGCAAAAGACTGCACTTCACCAGCAGGCGCTTCGTCAACAGACGGCGTGTCGACGGACTCGACCTCCGGTGTGCGACTGAACGACACTTCCTTCGTCCAGAGCTCGGGCTCCGGCTGGGCATCGGGCTCCTGGACGACCTCGGGTGCGGCAATCGCTTCCGGTGCAGTCGACGGCTCCGCTTCGACCTCGAAGCTCGCGAGGGCCCCTGTAGCGAGTGGCTCCTCGGCGGCTTGCTCTTCGACTGCGCTGGGCTCTTCTGCAAGGGGCGCTTCGTCAACAGACTGCGGGGCGACGGGCTCGACCTCCGGTGTGCGGCTGAAGGACACTTCCTTCGTCCAGACCTCCGGCTCCGGCTCGGGATCGGGCTCCGTCTTCCAGACGGTCTCCTCGGCGACTTCCGGCACCCCGACGACGGGCTCTTCCACGTCAGGCTCTTCCACCCCGGGCTCTTGGGCGATCGGCTCGTCATTGGCCAAGTCCGCGCCGACGGTCGCTTCATCGGCGTCGGCCTTCGGCTCGCGCTTGATCGAAAGCTCCTTCTTCCACATCGAGGTCGGCTGCTCGTCGGAAGCGGTCGCGTCGTCCCC
>JBBWZE010000106.1:0-29155 GCA_039648845.1 Actinomycetota bacterium
CGACGCTGTGGCGGCCAGAGGAGAAGGGCGAGCTCCCCGCCGGCGTTCGCGCAGAGGTCGTCAAAGGCAGCGATTGGGTCGAGGCGCTGTTCTTCCTCGAACCTCATCGCGCGCTCGTCGCGGGAGATCTCCTCATCGGGCAAGACGGCGGGGTCGAGCTGCCCGTCGACTGGTTCCCGAAAGGCGAGCGGGAGTGGGCCGAGCAGCAGCTCAAGCCGCTGTTGCGCGAACGCCTGGGCGAGCTACCGGTCGAACTCGTCGTCGTGTCGCACGGCGAGCCTGTTCTGGAAAACGGCGCCGAGGCGCTGCGGCGGGCGTTGACCTAGTGGTCGGTAAGACCACTACACGCGAGAGATATAGCGCTTTTCACGCGGGTCGACCTTGATGCGGTCGCCCGGATTCACGAAGAGCGGAACCTGCACGACGGCGCCTGTCTCGAGCGTCGCGGGCTTCGTGACGTTCGACACCGTGTCGCCCTTCACGCCGGGCTCGGTCTCGGACACCCCCAGCTCGACCGACGCGGGCAGCTGGACCCCGGTCGGCGCCCCGTTGACGAGCATCATCTGCACTGAGCTGGACGGGAGCATGAACTCGAGCGCGTCCTCGACGGTGGCGCGAGGGAGCGCGGTCTGCTCGTAGGTGTCCTGGTCCATGAACACAACCTCGTCGCCGGAGTCGTAGAGGTACTGCATGTCCTTCGTCTCGGTCCGCACTCGAGTGAACTTCTCGCCGGCTCGGAACGTCTTGTCGACCACTGCACCTGTATCCAGGCCTTTGAGTTTGGTGCGGACGAACGCTCCGCCCTTCCCGGGCTTGACGTGCTGGAACTCCACGATGCGCCAGAACGAGCCGTCGAGCTCGATGTGCATGCCGTTCTTGAACTGGTTCGTGTTGACGGTCTCGGCCACGCGGGGAGACTAGCTTTCAGGCCACAGTGATCAGGTCTTTGCGGAATCCCGTGAGATTCCGAACGCCGTCCTCCGTGACGACGACGTCGTCCTCGATGCGGATCCCGGCCCGGCCCTCGAGATAGATCCCGGGCTCGACGGTCACGACGTTGCCGGCCGCCAGGGTGTCAGTCGATTCGGTGGAGAGCCGCGGGGCTTCGTGCACCTCCAGGCCGAGGCCGTGGCCGAGCCCATGACCGAAGGTGCCGGCGAACGCGGTTTCGTCCACGACGCGCCTGGCGGCGGCGTCGGCATCTACGCCCCGAGCTCCTGCGCGCAGCGCATCGAAGCCCGCCTGTTGCGCGGCGAGCACAAGTGCATAGGCCTGCTTGATCGGGCCTTCGACGAACCCGGTCGTGAAGGTCCGGGTGTAGTCGGATGCGTAACCGCCGACAACGCAGCCCGTGTCCACGATCACGGTCTCGCCGCGGCCGATCTGTCGGTCGGTGGCGCGGCCGTGTGGGCGCGCCGAGTTCGGGCCCGACGCGACGATGGTCTCGAATGCGACGGCTTCGGCGCCCTCGTCGTGAAAGATCTGCTCGATCGTCCACGCCAGGTCCCGCTCGGTCCGGCCGACAAAGCGCTCCTCGACGAGGCGCTCGAAGACGCGGTCGGTGATCTCACACGCGCGCTCGATCGCTCCGAGCTCGTCGTCGTCCTTGACTGCGCGGAGCCGCTCGACGAGACCGCGTCGGGGAACGGGCTCGATGGAGCCGCCATGAAGCGTCTCGTAGCCGGAGTACGACACGAAGTCGGCCTCGAAACCGATTGGGCCGGACAGCCTGCGCGCGAGATCGGCGAGCAGCGCCCGTTTGGTCTCCTCGAACTCCACACCCTCGACCGCGCGCGCCGCCTCCGAGTAGCGAAAATCGGTGAAGAGGCGAGTGCGATCCTTCTCGACGAGAAGCGCGGCATTCGAGCTCTTGAACCCGAAGAGGTAGAGCAGGTTCGTCGGGTTGATGACGAGCAGCGGCTCCTCGAGGAATTCGCGCAGACGTTCGACGCGAGGATTCATTGCGAAGCTCCTGTGTGCCGCACGATGAACTCGAGCGCTTCGCGATATCCCTCCGCGCCCTTCCCGAGAATGCGCTTAGCGGCCAGGCCGGCCACGACCGACGTGCGCCGCCACTCCTCTCGCTCGTTGATGTTCGAGAGGTGGACTTCGACGATGGGTGCGTCGAACAGCTCCAGCGCGTCGCGAATCGCATACGAGTAGTGCGTCCAGGCACCGGGATTCACGACCACACCGTCGGCCCAGTCCAGCGCGTCGTGGCAAAACTCGACGTACTCGCCTTCGTGATTCGTCTGTCGGCAACGAACATGACACCCGAGCGTTGACGCCCACTCGTAGATGCGCGTCTCGAGCTCTGACAGCGAGATGCCGCCGTACAGCGCGGGATCGCGACGTGCAAGGACGTCGAGATTGACGCCGTTGAGGACGACCACCTGCACCGCCCGACTTTACTCTGCGAGCGCCTGGCCGCCGGCCCAAACTCGCCAGCTGTGAAGCGTCGTTACCGCGAGATCAAATCGTCGAGAGCCCGGCGGACGTCCTCTGCGGGAACGGGGACGTCCCAGTGCCCGCCGTCGTCGCCGAGGAGCACCAGCCCTCGCTTCTTGTCACGGCCGAGTGCAGCCCAGGCGCGATCGCGGTCGACTCGGACTGGCCGCGGCTTCAAGACGTCTTCGACGGCGTCCGTTGGGCGGCCCGAGAGCCGAAGAGCCCCGAGCAGACCGAGCGCGACGGCGTCCCCGTGCGTCACTTCCTCGTAGCCGGCGGCCGCCTCGAGGGCGTGCGCAAACGTATGCCCGAGGTTGAGGATCGCGCGACGACCTCGATCGAAGGGATCGCCCAGGCACACAGCCGCCTTGAAGGCGGCGCAGGCGCGGATCATCGCCTCGTCTTCGAGCTCCCAGAGTGGACGGCCCGCGAGCAGTCCGGTCTTGACTACTTCCGCCAGGCCCTCGCGTCGTTGCGCCTCGTTCAGGGTTGCGAGCACACCCGGGTCGACGATGACTCGACTCGGGTAGTGGAATGCTCCGACGAGGTTTTTCCCGGCCTGAAGGTCGATCGCGGTTTTGCCTCCGATCGCTGCATCGACTTGGCCCAGCAACGTCGTCGGCACCGCGATCCAGCGGACGCCGCGCATGTACGTCGCGGCGGCGAGCCCGGAAATGTCCGTCGTCGATCCGCCGCCGTACCCGACGATCGTGCCCCGCCGGTCGAGTGCTAGCTCGTTCCACAGCCGGTCGAGGACCGCCGGCGTTTTCGCCGCTTCACCCGGCGGCACGCGATGGACGGCTGCAGGACGGAAGTTCAATGGGTGGATGCCGAGCACGTATTCGTCGCCGATCACGGCCACGGCCTCGTGGTCTGCGCCGAGCCGTTCCGGAAGCGTTGCGAGCAGTCCTCGCCCGACCTCGATCTCCAGCCCTGCGAGCAGGACGTCCTCTGCGCTCTCGACTCGACGCGCCGAGACGCTTTCGTACAGCGGCTGTCTCTCGTCGAACAGACGCCCGAACCGACCCTCGTCCTGCGCGAGCGGACGGCCGGCGTGCCGGACGCGTTCCCATGCCGCGGCCACGTCGACGGTCACCCAGAGGGTGAACGCGTGCGCCAGCAGCAGCTCGCGTGTGAGGCCCGAGAGAACGGCGCCCCCGCCCAAAGCGATGACTGCCGGCGCCGGGGAAGCGAGAACCTCCGCAGCGATGTCTTCCTCGATGCGGCGGAACTCGGGCTCTCCGCGGGTGAACAGGTCGGTGATGGGTCCATGTCGCTGCTCGATCTCGGCATCCAGGTCGACGAACGGCCTGCCGCTGAGGCTCGCGACCTCCTGGCCGATCGTCGACTTTCCCGCACCCATGAAGCCCACGAGGGCGAGATGACGTTCGAGCGCGCCTACCGCGGTAACCAGTCGATCCGCTCCAGGTACACGCGGTGTGCCGCTAGGAAGTCGCCGAGCGCGTCGCCGCCGAACTTCTCCTTTGCGGCACATGCAAGCTCCCAAGCCACGCACGCTTCCGCGACGACGGAAAGCGCCTCGACCGCGGCGGTGTCGCTGCGTTCGACGAGCGCCTGCGCCGGCTCGCCCGTATGCAGGTCGACCGAAGCGAGCGGCTTCATCAGTGTCGGCAACGGCTTCATGGCGGCGCGCACGATGATCTCCTCCCCATTCGAGACGCCGCCCTCGATTCCGCCGGCGCGGTTCGTCTCGCGGTAGAGTCCGCGGTCGTCACGGAGGATCTCGTCGTGCGCGGCGGAGCCCCGCTTCGACGCCAACTCGAAGCCCTCGCCGATCTCCACCCCCTTCACTGCCTGTGTGCCCATCAGCGTCGCGGCCAGGCGAGCATCGAGGCGCTCGTCCTTCGTCGCGTACGACCCGAGACCCGGGGGAACGCCGCAGGCGCGCACCTCGACCACGCCGCCGACGGTGTCCCGATCCGCGCGCGCTTCGTTCACGCGCTGCTCGAGATCGGCGGTGAGCACGTGCCCCGTGACTGCGATACCGATCTGGGACAGCAAGGCCTTCGCCACCGAACCGGCTGCGACGATCACAGCGGTGTGCCGCGCGCTCGCACGCTCAAGCACGTCGCGGACGTCCGACGCGCCGTACTTGAGGACGCCGGCCAGGTCCGCGTGCCCCGGACGCGGCAACGTGACCTCCTTCGTCCCCTTCCCTGATGGCTCGCCCTGCGGCTGCCAGGGGCTCATCCCCCACTCCCAGTTCCTGTGGTCGCGGTTGCGCACGACGAGCGCGAGTGGCGTTCCCAGCGTGCGCCCGTGGCGAAGGCCCGCGAGCACTTCCACCTCGTCGCGCTCGATTTGCTGACGAGGGCTGCGGCCGTAGCCTTGCTGGCGCCGGTGGAGGTCCGCATCGATCACCGTCTTGTCCAGCACGAGCCCCGCGGGTAGTCCGGTCACGATCGCGACGAGCGCGGGCCCGTGTGATTCACCCGCCGTTGCAAGCTTCAGTGCCATCACGCGGAGCGTACTGCCGCGCGCATCACGTCGACCGGCGCGGACACGCCGGTCCAGAGCTCGAACGAGGCCGTACCCTGCGCAACGAGAACGTCGAGCCCGTCGACGACGCGCGCTCCGGCGGCCTCGGCCGCGCGGGCAGTGGCCGTCGGTGGATACGGAAGATCGACGAGCGTCTTCCCTGGACCGAGTTCCAAGAGGATCTTGTCGCGCTCGGAAGTGGCGTTGACGATCAGGTCGGCAACCAATGCGTCGGGCGGCCAGATTCCCCGGCGCGAGAAGCGCGATGCGTCTGGCAACGCGGATGCGAAGGCGAGGGCCGCCCCGCCGTCGCCGACGATCACGGCACGCTGAAACTCGAGCTCTCCGAGGATGGCTGCGTCCGTTGAGTAGCCGAGGACGCGGCCGCCGCGGACGACCAGTGTGTTGACGGACGCTTCATCCGTCTCGACCAGCCGGGCCGCCGCCACCTTGTGCGGTGTCGTCACGTTCGCGCCCGCGAAGCCGAGCGCAACGAGCCCACGAACGGCATCCTCCAGCCGCGCGGCCGCCACGGGCAACGGCACGTACGCCCAGTCGAGCCCTCGCGCCGCGAAGGCCGCGTTCTGCATCGGCGGCGACAGCGACTGTGCGACCGGATCGCCGAGCAACCCGACGAGCCGTGTCTCACCCGAGATCAAGGGCCGTAGCCGTGGGCGGCCGAGTAATCCTTGAAGGCTTGATAGCTGGCAGTGAAGAAGTGATGCTTCTTGTCGGGCTTGCGCACGAAATAGAGGTACTTCACCTTCGCGGGGTGCGCGGCCGCCTGCAACGACGCCAGCCCCGGGTTCGCGATCGGCGTCGGCGTCAGCCCATTGTGCTTGCGCGTGTTGTACGGCGAGTCGCTCTCGAGCTGCGACTGACGAATCGACTCGGTGGGCGAGATGTCCAGCCCGTACCGCAGGGTGGCGTCGATGCCCAACGACATGCCGGCGTGCAGGCGGTTGTAGATCACGGCGGAGACGAGCTGACGTTCGTCGGGGGACAGCGTTTCCTTCTCGACCATCGAGGCAATGATCAGCACGTCGTAGGGCGTCAGGTTCTTGGCGCGGGCATACCTGAGATCGAGCTGCTTCCAGTTCTCGCAGAAAGCGTCGAGCTGGTCCTGGACGAGCTGCGCCGACGTCGTGTCCTTGAAGAACTCATAGGTCGCGGGGAAGAGAAAGCCCTCGACGGCCTGCACCTTGTTCCCGAAGCAGAGTGGCACGCGCGGCTTGGCCGTTGCCGCAAGATAGGCGGCCTTAGACAGCCGTGGCCTGACCTTCCGCTTGCGCGCCGCGATCTTCGCCACCGCGGCGACGCGGGCCGCCATTTGCTTGCGCGTGAAGCCCTCCGGGAAGACGACGTGGAACGGCTTCGGGATCGCGATGACGGTTTCGACGGTGCCCGTCGCGGTGGTGCGGGTCACGGTGCGGTACACGAGGGTGCCGGAGAGAGTCGACGACTGCACAGCCTGGTCGCTGCTGGTCCCGCCTCCGATCGCGGCAACCGCAAGCCACCCGAGCCCGCCGAGGACGAGCACGAGCACCCCAAGCGCCAGCGCGCGCCGCCTGGCGACCTGGCGAGGGTTGGGCCGTTGCGGCGGGCGCCCCTGCCGCGGCGGGATTACGCCGGGGCGCTGCTCGCCCATGTCAGGTATCCGGAGAGAAGGTGCGCGGCCGCTCGCGCATCTTCGGGGGCGTCGGCGGGCGTCTGTTCCGCAAGATCGGTCGTGAAGCGTTCGTCGAAGGTGACGACAGGGACGTTCGTCACGTCGGTCAGAGCGTCGACGAAGCGCTCCGTCTCACGCGCCTGGTCCCCGTGTTCGCCGCGGAGCGTGAGCGGGAGCCCGACCACGACGCGGTCCACCTCGTGCTCGCCGATCAACGCCGCGAGACGGGCGAGGCCGTCACCCGTCGCAGCCTTTTCGACGACGCAGAGCGGTCGTGCGATGGTCCCGGTCGGGTCCGAGACGGCGACGCCGGTGCGTGCCCGGCCATAGTCCAGCGCGAGAACCTTCACTCGAGAGCGGCAGCGATCGCTTGCTTCCCGGCTTCCAGCGCGCTTCGTAATCCGGCGGGATTCTTGCCGCCTGCCTCACCAAGGGTCGGCCGTCCTCCCCCGCCTCCCTCGATGTGCTTGCCGAGGTCTCGCACGAGCTTCGACGCGTCGAGGCCGCGGCCCACGAGTGACTCGTCGAGGTTGACGACCAGATAGACGCGCCCGTCTTCGACAGAGCCGACGATCACTCCGGCCGCCTTCTCCTGCTGCCGTAGGCGATCCGAGAGGTCGCGCAGCGCACCGCCCTTGAGCGACTTTGCCTCCGCAAGGACGACGCCTCCTTCGCTCTCCACGATCTCGAAGTCTGCGGTGGCCGCCGCCTTCGTCTTCTTCGACTCTTTTCGCACTCGCTCGAGCTCTGCGCGCAGCTCGTCAGCCTCGCGCCTCGTCGCGTGGAGATACGCATGTGCCTCGCCCGACGTGATCGCCTCGATTCGCCGCGCGCCTGCGCCGACCGACCCCTCTGAGAGGATCAAGAACGGTCCGATCTCCGCCGTCGACCTGACGTGCGTGCCCCCGCACAGCTCGCGTGAGAAGCCGGGAATCTCGACGACGCGCACATGATCGCCGTACTTCTCTCCGAACAGCATCATCGCGCCGAGCCTGCGCGCCTCGTCGATCGGCGTCACGAAGGCGCGAACCGGCAGATTCTCGAACACCTTCTCGTTGACGAGGTGCTCGACGCGCTCCCGCTCTTCGTCCGTGAGCTGCTGCGGATGCGTGAAGTCGAAACGAAGCTTGTCCGGTCGGACGGCAGATCCCGCCTGCTTGACATGCTCGCCGAGTACGTCGCGAAGCGCCTTGTGCAGCAGGTGTGTCGCCGTGTGATTCGTCATCGTCGGGAAACGGACTCCCCAGGCCACGACCGCTCGAACCCGATCGCCTTCCGAGAACCCGTGGCCCTCGAAGAGCAGCGCCTGATCTTCCTCGAGCCGATACGCCTCCCGGAGCTCTGCGCGTGCGCCCGACCCGTCCTCGCTCTCGATCCAGCCGGCGTCGGTGACCTGGCCGCCACCCTCAGGATAAAAGGGCGACTCGCGCAGCTTCGCGAGGAAAAGCCCGTCGTCAAGATCCTCGAGTGCACCGATCTGGGTGAGCACCTCGGTCTTCTCATAACCCACGAACTCGGTGCGAAAGCCGGCGCGCTTGGCAAAGTCGGCGGCCCGCTTGTCGTCCTTCGACACCGCCCCACGCGAACGTGTCCGTTGCACTTCCATCAACCGCGTGAATTCCTCTTCGTTGACCCCGAGCCCGCGCTCGCGTGCGAGCTCGCGGGTGAGCTCGAGCGGAAAGCCGTAGGTGTCGTGCAGGCGGAAGGCGTCCTCGCCCGAGATGGTTCCGCCCTTCTCTGCAACCTCCTCGAAGAGTCGCAGTCCACGCTCGAGTGTCTTACCGAAGCGCTCCTCTTCTGCGGTCAGGACGCGGTGAATCTCCTCGTGGTGCTCCTCGAGCTCCGGATATCCGCCCTTCATCTGCTCGATCACGACGTCCGCGAGAGGTGCGAGGTACGGTGGTTCGAGCCCGACACGGGCTCCCTGCTGCACGGCGCGACGGATGATCCGGCGCATCACGTACCCTCGACCCTCGTTCGAGGGCGCGATGCCATCGGCGGCCAGGAACGTCATACCGCGTCCGTGATCGGCGAGCACGCGGTGCGCCTTCGTCGCCTCGGGAGAATCGCCGTACGCGACGCCGCTCTGCTCTGCGATCCAACCCATGATCGCCTGGTAGACGTCGGTCTCATAGACCGTCATGACGTCCTGGAGGATCGCCGCGGTTCGCTCGACGCCCATACCGGTGTCGACGTTCTGCTTCGGAAGCGGTGTGAGCTTGCCGTCGACTTGGAGCTCGAACTCCATGAAGACCAGATTCCAAAACTCGAGGAAGCGTTCGCAACGCGTGCAGCTCGGCTTGCAGTCGGGCTCGCCGCAACCGTGCTCTTCGCCCCAGTCGTAGTACATCTCCGTGTCCGGGCCGCACGGGCCGGGGCCGCCGACCGACCAGAAGTTCTCCGTCGCGGGCAGGAACACGATGCGCTCGGCCGGCTGCCCAATCTTCAACCAGTGGTCGTTCGCGACGTTGTCTTCGCCGAGCCCGAGCTCCGGATCACCCGCGAACACACTCACCCAGAAACGCTCCGGGTCGATCTTCAGGTGCTCGAAGACGAACTCCCAGGCGAGCTCGATCGCGCCTTCCTTGAAGTACTGACCGAACGAGAAGTTGCCGAGCATCTCGAAGAAGGTCAGATGCGAGCCGTCGAGCCCAACCTCGTCGATGTCGGGCGTGCGGAAGCATTTCTGCACCGTGGTGAGCAGCGGCGCCGGCGGTGGCTCGCGCCCGAGAAAATAGGGCATCAGTGGCTGCATCCCGGCCGTCGTCAGCAGCGTCGAGCGGTCGTCCGCCCGCGGAATCAGCGGCGTGGAGGGCCGGAAGACGTGCCCCTTGGACTCGAAGAAGGCGCGGTACCCCGCGCGCAGCTCTGCCGACGTGCGCATGCCTCGATTGTAGGGGCGCGGTCACCCGTGCTCGGGCGACGTTGGTTGGCCGTCCGAAGAAACCTCGCGACAAAGTCATCATGGCTCGGGCAGCCGAGCCGGACTTTGTCGCTTCTAACCGCGAGCGACTTTCGGCTCGCTCTCCTCTTCGGCGGCGATCTCGTCGCGGATCTTCTCCAGGGAGCGCCGAATCAGTCGCGACACGTGCATCTGCGAGATGCCGACCTGCTGGGCGATCTGCGACTGCGTCAATCCCTCGAAGAAGCGCAGATGGAGAATCCTGCGCTCCCGTTCGTCGAGCACGCGGAACCCCGGTGCGAGCACTGCACGATCCTCGGACACGTCGTACTGGTGCTCCTCGGTGCCGATCGACTCCAGGGGGTCGAGGTCCTCCCCATCGTCGGTTCCGCCGCTACCCGAGGAGAGCGACAGAGACGAGTAGGCGCGACCAGACTCGAGCGCCTCGAGGACCTCTTCCTCTTCGACACCGGCCCCCTTGGCGAGCTCCGCGATCGTCGGCGAGCGGCCCAGCTGCACTGTCAGCTGCTCGACCAGCTTGGAAAGCTGCACGTTGAGCTCCTGGAGCCCGCGCGGAACGCGGACGGACCAGCCCTTGTCGCGGAAGTGCCGCTTGATCTCTCCGATGATGTTCGGCGTCGCGTAGGTGGTCAGTTCGACTCCGCGGTCGATGTCGAACCGGTCGATCGCCTTGATCAAACCGATCGCCCCGATCTGAACGAGGTCTTCGAGCTGCTCGCCACGATATGAGTACCGCCGCGCGAGCGAGCGCACGAGCGACATGTATTGCTCGATCAGCTGCTCGCGCGCCTGCAGGTCGCCGTCTTCGTGGTAGCGACGCAGCAGTGCCTTGTCGGCCTCGCTCACCCAGGACCCCCTTTCAGAGCGTCGAGCCGCTTCGTCAGAACGGCCCATTCCGAGCCGTCCCGGTCTTCGATCTCGACGGAGTCGCAGACGGCGTCGAGGATCCGGCCAAGGTTGAGCGAATCTGCGCCCCCTTCCTCGAGCTCGGAGCGCACGGCGGCGAACGGGCCGACGATCATCCGGAGCTCGCTGTCCTCGACGAGGACCCGGAGGGTCACCTCCCGGCCGTCGCTCGGACGTTCGAGCAGCGAGTCGAGAGCAAGCTCGAGGTCCTCGAGATTCTCGAAGCTCAAGTTGAGCCGCGCCGCGAGCCCACCCAGCACGAGATGGGCGACGCCGTGGAAGGCGTCGTCTGCGGGCAGCGTCAATCGGATCTCGTCAGCGATCACATCTCCCTCCAGTCCGATGCACTGGGTAGAACGAACAACCGGCATCACCGGTTTCGCAGGTGAAGGCTAGGACATCCACCCTGTTCGGATACTACGGATCAGGCTTGAATGAGCCCGGCCCCGACGACGACATCGTCCTCGTAGAGGACTGCCGCCTGTCCCGCGGCAACGCCGTAGGCGGGTCGGTCGAGCTCGAGGCGAAAACCTCCGTCGCGCTCGCGGATCTGAGCAGGAACGGCGTCCGACCTGTAGCGGAGCTTCGCCTGCGCACGCTGCACGGGCACGTAGAGGCCCCCTGAGGCCTCGATCGTCGTGCGGGCGAGCGATTCGAGCCTGCCGACGACAACGGTGTTCGTGGTTGCATCCGAGCGGATCGCATAGAGCGGCTCCTGCGCTGCGACGCCGAGCCCCTTTCGCTGGCCCGGAGTGAAGCGCCAGTAACCGTCGTGCTTGCCGAGCTCGTGTCCGTCTTCGTCGACGATCGAGCCCACCCGCGCCTCGAGCCCGCGGCGTTCGAGAAACGATCGGTAGTCGTCGCCGGCGAGGAAACACGCCTCCTGACTCTCGCCGCGGCTCGCCGCCTCGAGACCCGCGCGCTTGGCCTCGGCGCGCGTCTCCGCCTTGGTCTGCGCGCCGAGAGGGAAGGAGATCCGGTCGAGCTTCGCGGGATCCACCCGGGCGAGCATGTACGACTGATCCTTCCCCGGATCGAGGCCACGCGCGAGCAGGAGCCTGCCGCGATGCTCGACGATCCGTGCGTAGTGCCCGGTGGCAAGCCTGTCCGCTCCCGCACGGTGTGAAAACGCCAGCAGTCGCGCGAAGCGAAAGCCGCCGTTGCAGTGGATGCACGGGTTGGGTGTCTCGCCACGTTCGTAACCGCGTACGAACGGCTCGACTACGGAGCGCCGAAACTCTTCGCGGAGGTCGAGCGTGACGTGT
This sequence comes from Actinomycetota bacterium, assembly GCA_039648845.1. GTDB lineage: Bacteria > Actinomycetota > Thermoleophilia > Gaiellales > Gaiellaceae > 3-1-20CM-4-69-9. Next base: position 11,711 of record JBBWZE010000106.1, read on the forward strand.
GGCACGCCGAGCGAGTGACACGTGGCTCGAGCAGCGAGAACCGCATCGGGAGAGCAACAGGCGCGCTCCGAGTCGGGCCCGTCGGGATCGAGCCAGAGCCGCAGCGTGACCCCGACAGCGTTCGGCAACGACTTGAGGAGCGCAACGGCGCTGTCGACGCCGCCACTCATCGCAACCGCGACCCGCCCGGGTGACGGAGAAGCGCGAAACACAGGGCCGATCGCATTCGCGAGCGCGTCAACGGCAAGCGTCTCACCACGGACCGAAGCAGCCTCGAGCAGTGTCAAACCGAGGAGCGAACGCTCGAGCCCGGAAGCATCAGCCTCGACGATGCGCTCTCCATCGAAAGCGAGGCGCACGAGAGCGAATTCAGCTCCGCGCGAAGAGTCTCCAACGAGCTCCAGCATCGAACTCAGGCTAGCGCCAATCGCCGCGAGTGCCGGCTTTGCCGGCGCTCGTGCACAACCCCTCTCGTGGCCGTGAAGTCATCATGCCGCGCCAAAGGCGCGGCGGACTTCACGGCCTAACCCTGCCGTGGCCTGCGCCCGCTGTGAACCTGGATAGCCAGGTGGGTGCCCTGCCGGCTTCCGGCCGAAGCCTTCACCGGACACAGGCTCCCTTAGCGTCTTTGTTGGTTCTACATTGAATGCGCAGGCCACGAACAGGGTCGGCCAATCGCAGCGTAGCGGCTACTTGGCGAAGCGCCACTGAATCGTCTGGGTTCCGTGGAGGTCTAGACGATTTGCCAACGCCTTTGTGATGTCGAGGTCCCGGCCGGGCACGTTCGGGCCACGGTCCACGACCTGTGTCAGGACTTCTCGTCCTTGAAAGCGAATGTAAAGCCGGACCCCGCAGGGGAGGACGGGATGGGCCACGCCCTCGGTCGTCGCCAGGAAGGGCTTGCCGCAGGCGGTCCGCCGATGGCCGGCGGTTGGCCCGTACGGTGCCGCCTTGGCGGTGTAGTAACCGTTCTTCGTCCCGGGCACCGCGATGGCACCCGGCAGGTTGCGGTTGCTGCCGGCATCCCGCCGGGTGATCGCAAGTGCGATCAGCGCGGCAACCAGGGTGATTCCCGCCAGCCAGAGCGCGCGCTGGACAAGTGCCGCATTCACGCGCCGACGGTGTGCAGCACGTCGCCGAAGGCGTCACGCACGAGACCGTCGAAATCCATCGGCAGAACGCCGTCGGGACCGGCGAACTCGCGCAGATACATCAGCAGGTACGACCGCTCCTCGTTGCGCACTACGTCGTCGGTGGCGTGATCGCGCGCCGCGCGCTCCAGCTCCCAGAGATTCCATTCCCGCGGGCCGTCGTTCGTAGGGAGGAAAGCGACGACACGTTCGGTCCTTGGCTCCGGTTGCTCTTCCGGTTCCGGTTCGGGTTCGGGTGGTGGAGACGGAACGGCCACGATGCGTGGCGGCTCAGAGCTCGGCTCAGGCTCGGGCTCGGTCTTGCGCTCCGTCCTCGGCTCGGGCTCCGGCTGCCGTTGCGAGCCGGTCGGCGGCTGCACGCGAACGCCTACCGGCGCGGCGGGGACAAAGGCCGGCGATGCTGATTCGGCTACGTGCGGCTGCCTGGCAACCGCCTGCCTCGTCCAGACAACGATCTCGACGATCGCAACGATGATCCAGGCACTTGCGACCACTGCGATGATCCACCAGGTGCTGAGCCGTTCGATTCCGGCGATCACGGCAACCGCAATGATGAATCCGGCCTCGATCAGGAACCGGGAGCCGACAACGGGCACGAGCGAATCCTACGGCTGTTGCTCGTCCTGCGACTCGCCCGAGGGCGCCGACCCTTCGGACTGAGCCTCTTGCTCGCCGGGGGTCTCCGGTGCGGCCTGGTCGGCCTTGGTCTTCTCGACATCGGGTGGTGCCGGGGCCGAGACAGGCGGGGCCGACACGGGGGGAGCTGCCATTGCCGCGGCGGGCCGGGTCGGGGCCGGCGGCGTGCGTGCCGTTTCGGTTGCCTGCTGGACGGCGTCGACGATCGCCTGGCCCACGCCCTTGATCTCCTTCTCACCGAGCCCGGCCGCTGCGAGCAATTGCTCGGCGCCCGTCTGCGCTCGGCCAAGGATCGCCGCAGCCTGGGCGCGGGCCCACTCGAGCGTCTGCTCGACCTCGGCCCGGGCCGAGTTCGTCAGCTCGGTCGCCTGGTGGCGCGACTGCTCCAGCAGGCGGTTGCCCTTCGCCTCGGCCTCGCGTAGCTCCTGTGTCGCATCGCGATTGGCGTTCGCGAGCAGCTCGCGTGCTTCGTTCCGCGCCGCGTTCAGCATCTCGGCACGCTGACGTTCGCTCTCCTGGCGGTAGCGCTCGATCTCGGCTTCACGATCCTGGGCCTCGCGCCGGCGACGCCGCACTTCTTCCTCGGTCTTGGCCAGCTGCGCCTCGGATGCTTTCTGTGCATCGGCCTCGACCGTGTCCGCGAACTCGGACGCTGTGCGAATGAGATGCAGCGCGTCCATGCGCACCGCGTGCCCGGTGGGCTCGACTGATTGGCCGCTCCGGCTCGCCGCCTGCAGCACCCGGAGCTGCGCCTGCAGCTGGGCGGAATGCCGTCGAAATGACTCGAACGCCTCGCGGACCTTGTCGGGGTCGTAGCCGTCCCCGCTCCTGGGCAGGTCTTCGAGGCGCGGGAGCGCGGTGAGCGAGGGTTGTTGTCCTGGTTCCTGTGCGGCCATCTGCGGCTAGCTCGTCTGAAGAAAGTATGCAGGTTTCATCGGTCGGTCAGACCCAAAGGCTTAGGCCTTCGTTGTCTTGACACTGATTCCGAGTTCGTCGAGCCGTTCCTTCGTCGCGTCCGCAGGTGCACCGGTCAGGGGATCGGAGCCGCTGGCCGTCTTCGGAAAGGCGATCACTTCGCGGATGTTTGACTCACCGGCGAGCAAGGCGACGAACCGCTCGATCCCCAGGGCAAACCCACCATGCGGCGGTGCGCCCATGCGGAGCGCTTCGAGGAACCAACCGAACTTCGCCTGCGCCTCCTCATCGGTCATCCCCATCGCGCGGAAGATTTGCTCCTGGATCTCCTGGCGGTGGATCCTGATCGAGCCGGACCCGAGCTCCCACCCGTTCCAGATCAGGTCGTAGTGCTGGCTGAGAGCCGCGCCGGGGTCGGTGTCGATCAGGTCCTCGTGATCCTCGACCGGGCTCGTGAACGGGTGGTGCACGAACGTCCAGCGGCCGGTGTCCTCGTCCTCGAGGAACAGCGGGAAGTCCAGCACCCAGAGAAACTCGTCGCGCGATTCGTCGATCAGCTCGAGCTGGCGGCCCAGGTGGAGCCTCAGGGCGCCGAGTACCCGCTCGACCATCGACGTGGTGTCCGCGACGAAGAGGACCGTCGATCCCGGTGGAGTGAGAAAGGCCTCAACCTCCTTGTCCGAGAGGAATTTCGCGATCGGAGAGCGCACCTCTCCGGACTCGTCGAAGACGAGATAGGCGAGTCCCTTGGCGCCCCACTCCTTTGCAAATTCCTCGAGCTTCTGCAGCTCGCCGCGTGAGAACGTCTCCGGCACGACGATGTAACGGACCGTATCGGCGCTCGCGAAGACGCCGAACTCGGAGCCTCGGGTGACGTCTGTCGCGTCCTGAATCTCGAGCCCGAACCGCACGTCCGGCTTGTCAGAGCCGTAACGGAGCATCGCGTCGGCGTACGCCATCCGCGGGAACGGCCGTGACGGCGGCTCACGGCCGAGTGCTTCGAACGACGCGACGACCACCTCCTCGAGCACCTCGAGGACGTCCTCGCGGGTCGGAAAGGCGAGCTCGAGGTCCAGCTGCCTGAACTCGAACTGCCGGTCGGCACGAAGATCCTCGTCTCGCCAGCAAGTCGCGATCTGGTAGTAGCGGTCGAGCCCGCCGATCATGAAGGTCTGTTTGAAAAGCTGCGGCGACTGGGCGAGCGCGAAGAACTTGCCCGGCTGCAGACGAACCGGGACGAGGAAGTCGCGCGCGCCTTCGGGCGTGCCGAGGGTCATCGACGGCGTCCAGACGTCGATGAAGCCCTGCTCCTCCATCGAACGGCGGATCGCGGCGATCACCGTGGCGGAGAGACGCATGTTGCGCTGCATGCGGTCGCGCCGCAAGTCGAGGTAGCGGTAGCGAAGGCGTGTCGGCTCTTCGACTCCCTCGTCGTCGAGCTGGAACGGCAGCGGCTCCGAGCGGGCGACGATCTCGAGGTCGCCGACTTGGATCTCGACTTCGCCCGTTGGAATGCTCGGATTGAGGGCTTCGGGCGCGCGGCGAACCACTTCGCCTCGTGCATGCACGACGAACTCGGAACGCACGTCGTGCGCGACCTTTGCAGCCTCCGGTGCGCGGTCCGGGTTGACGACAAGCTGGACGATGCCCGTGTGATCGCGAAGGTCGATGAAGATCAGGCCGCCGTGATCGCGGCGACGCGCGACCCAGCCGGCGACCGACACCGTTTCTCCGACCCGCTCGAGGCTGACTTCGCCGCAGTAGAGGTCGCGCCAGCGGTTCATCCCGTGATCCTGTCGACAACTTCGTCGAGCGGGGCGCTGGAGTCTTCGCGGCCCTGTTGCCGGACGGTCGCCTGGTCACCGTCGACGAGGACCGTCCAACCGGCACCCAGTCGCGCTGCCTGAGTGAGCTGGCCCTTCGTCGAGCGTCCGGCGTAATCCATGTCGGCACGGAGCCCCCGACGCCGGAGCTCGGCGAGCAGGGGAAGGATACGAGCACGTTCGCTGTCCCGCTCGCACACGAAGAACACGTCGATGCGCAACGGCTCCGTTCGGTCCGACCCGATCGAGAGCAGAAGCCGCTCGATGCCGGCGCCGAACCCGATGCCCGGCGTCGGTGGCCCGCCGATCGCCTCGATGAGCCCGTCGTAGCGGCCGCCGCCGCAGATCGTGTCCTTCGCGCCGATCGCCTCGTCCTTGAACTCGAATGTCGTGCGCGTGTAGTAGTCGAGGCCGCGGACGAGGGTCGGGGTCAGCTGGTAGATCACTCCGTAGGCATCGAGGTACTCGCGCACGCGCGCGAAGTGTTGGCGGCACTCCTCGCAGAGCGACTCACCGATCTTCGGCGCACCTGCCAGCAGCGCCTGGACTCGCTCGCTCTTGACGTCGAAGACCCTGAGTGGCGACGCCACCCGCTTGGCTCGTGCCTCGTCGTCCAGTTCCTCGTCGTGCTCGTCGAGCCACTTGACGAGTTTCTCGATGTAGGCGGGACGGCATTTGGCGTCGCCGATCGAGTTCAGCTCGAGCACGTAGTCGGTCACGCCGACACGGCGCAGGAGCTCCGAGTACAGCTGGATCGCCTCCGCGTCGATCGCCGGATCGTCGGTGCCGATCGCCTCGACAGAGAGTTGCCAGTGCTCGCGGTAACGGCCGCGCTGGGGACGGTCGTACCTCCACATCGGTCCGACCGTGTACAGCTTCTGCGGCTGTGCCTCACGGTGAAGACCGTGCTGGACGTAGGCGCGGCAGATCGGCGCCGTTGCTTCCGGTCGGAGCGTCAGCGAGCGTCCGCCGCGGTCGCTGAACGTGTACGTCTCCTTCTGGACGACATCGGACCCGCCCCCCGACGTTCGGACGATCAGCTCGGTGTCCTCGAAGGCGGGCGTGTCGATGCGCCGGTACCCGTACCGGGAGCAGACGTCTTGCATCTCGCCCCTCACCCAGTGCCAGAGGGGCTGCTCGGACGGAAGGATGTCGTGCGTGCCGCGCGGCGCTTCGAAGCGCGTCACGCGCGGAGCTCCGCGAGAAACGGATTGCGGGCGAGTTCGGCGCCGAGCGTCGTCTTCGGACCGTGGCCCGAGTAGATGACGGTTTCCGGCGGAAAACGGTCCGCGAGGATGCGAATCGACTCCAAGAGCGTGTCCCAGTCTGCGCCCGGAAGATCCGTCCGCCCGACCGACCCGGCGAAGACGACGTCGCCGGAGAACAGCGCGCCGTCGGCGTAGTAGGCGAGATGCGCGGGGGAATGTCCCGGAACGCGCAGCGTCTGGAACGAGATGCCCGCCAGCTCCAGCGTCTCGTCTCCGCGCAGCAGCACGTCGGGCGTGTACGGACGGAGCTCGAGGTCGGGAGGCGTGAAGCTGTTGAGATCCTCCAGCAGGAGGCGCTCCTCCTCGGCCATGTGGACCGGAGCGCCGGTCGCCTCGGCCAGATCTGCCACGCCTCCGAGGTGGTCCCAGTGGCCGTGTGTGATGAGAATCGCGGTGCAGCGAGCGGCGAGAGCGCCAAGCTCGTCGAGGATCCGCGCGGCGTCGGCCCCGGGGTCGACGACGACCGCTTCCGCCGCCGACTCGTCGGTCCGGACCACGTAGCAATTCGTCCCGATCGGACCGAGCTCATATCGGTTCACTGCAAGGCTCACGAGGCGTTTGAGTCTAACGAGGGCCTGTCTCCGGCCCTTAAGATCCAGCGCAGTGCAAAGCTGGAACCTGCGCGAGATCGAAACGCCGGGTGGAACTCGCTCGCCGGTCGTTCTCCGCTCCGACGAATCGGCACGAGCCGTGCTGATCGTGCTCGAGCCCGGACAGGCACTCGGCGAGCACCAGATGAAGGAACGGGCCCTTGTCTCGGTGGTGGACGGCTCGGTTCGCGTCGAATCAGGTGGCGAGACGATCGAAGGCGGGGAAGGCTCCTTCTTCTCCTTTGACGCTGACGAACGGCGCTCGATCTCCACGGACGAGGGCGCACGGATCCTGCTCGTGTTCGCCCCCTGGCCGGGTGAAGGCCACTACCGCGGCGACCCGAAGGTCGATTAGCTACCGCGCTTTTGGATTGTCGCGCCGGGCCAGGCGCTTCTGCAGCATCCGGTACGCGAGGGAGTCGGTGAAGTAGCTGAACGGAATGAAGAACGCGATCAGGAAGACCGCGGGGAAGATCTGCTGCGCGAGCGACAGGTTCCGGTTGAGCAACATCATCGCCACGACCAGGATGGGACCGAAGAGCAGGGCCCGCCGGCCGGAGCGCCGCCACGACGGCGGCTCGACCTTCCGACCCCCCCTCCCGGTTACCGATCTACCGCTGGTACCAGCCTTGCCGGGCTTCGATTCGCGCTTGCCGTTCCTTTCCACGCGCAACTCGGACGGATCGACGGGAACCTCGTTGCCCTCGTCGTCGAGGTACACATACTCGTACTCGTGCCGGCGAGCCTTCTGATTGCGACGACGCTGCTTCCTGGTCGGCATGCTCTCTCTACCCTAACTCGGCGCGGTAACCCTGGAGAATCACCCCGGCCACGAGATTCCCTCCGAGGTGGTAGGCGAGATATCGCCAGTCCGGCGCCTCGAGGAGAGTTACGTCGGCGTCATAGCCGGGAGCGAGTCGCCCGCGCCGGTCCGACCTCGCGAGCACGTACGCCGCGTTGACCGTGCAGGCGGCGAGAGCTTCCCCGGGAGAGAGCCTGAGCTGCGTAGCTGCGAGCGAGCAGACGAGAGGCAGGCTCTCGCAGAAGGCGCTGCCCGGGTTGAAGTCGGTCGCCAGTGCGACGATTGCGCCTTCGTCGACAAAGGCTCGGCCTCGAGGCATCGGCCGCCCGAGGAAGAGCGCGCTCGCGGGCAGGAGCACCGCGGCCACGTCGCTCTTCGCGAGGGCGGCCGCGCCATCGTCGCTCGTCGCCTCGAGATGGTCGACCGACCGAGCGCCAAGCTCGATCGCGAGCTGAACCGCACCCTGTTCTGTGAACTGGTCGCCGTGGAGCCGCAGCGCGAGACCTGCTCGGGCGCAAGCGGTGAGATAGCGCCGAGCCTGGGCGGCGTCGAAGGCGCCACGCTCGAGAAAGACGTCCGCCGCCTCCGCGATTTCAGCGGCTGTCGGGAGCACCTCGGCCAGTGCGAAGTCGAGGTATGCGTCTGCGTCGTCGAATTCCGGCGGCACCGCATGCGCGCCGAGCCACGTCGGAACGCCGCCCGCGGCTTTGACGACGCGCAGTGACGCGAGCTCCGTTTCGAGGTCGAGGCCGTAGCCCGACTTCGATTCGAAGGTCGTGGTCCCCGCGCGCAACATCCACGCGCGGTGCTTGCTGACTGCCGCGGCGAGGGCTTGCTCTCCGGCCGCCCGCGTCGCGCGAACGGTCGACATGATCCCGCCACCCGCGGCGTGGAGGTCCTCGTATGAGGCGCCGCCCGTGCGAAGCGCGAACTCCTCGACGCGGTCTCCCGCAAAGCACGCGTGCGTGTGGCAGTCGACGAGGCCCGGGATTGCGCAGAGACCGCGCCCGTCGACTTCCTCGATCTCTCCCTCGAGGCGCGGCAGGTCGCGCATACGGCCGACGGCTTCGATCGACTCGCCCGCACAGAGGACGTACGCATCCTCCACGACGTCAACCTCGCCGAGTGCGCGGCCCCGCAACGGCGCAGCAGTGCCGGCAGGAGTGGCGAGCTGCGCGAGATCGCGGACGAGCAGGCGGCGCTCGCCGCCCGGGGAGCTCATTCGCGGTCGCGGGGCCGCATCGGCGCCTCGAGCCCGTACGCCTCTGCAGCGGCGACCGCCTCGGGGTAGCCGGCATCGAGATGACGCATCACACCGGTGCCAGGATCCGCCGTCAGCACACGCTCAAGCCGTTCGGCCGCATCGTCGGTGCCGTCGGCGACGACGACCATGCCTGCGTGGATCGAGTTGCCGATGCCGACGCCGCCGCCGTGGTGAACGCTCACCCACGTCGCCCCTGCCGCGACGTTGAGTAGGGCGTTCAGGATCGGCCAGTCGGCGATCGCGTCGGAGCCGTCGCGCATGGCCTCGGTCTCGCGATAGGGCGAAGCGACCGAGCCGGAGTCGAGATGATCGCGTCCGATCACCACCGGCGCCTTGACCTCGCCGGAGCGAACCAGCTCGTTGATCGCGAGCCCCGCTCGGGCACGATCTCCGAGGCCGAGCCAGCAGATCCGCGCGGGAAGCCCCTGGAAGGCGACGCGCTCAGGTGCGAGCTCGAGCCAGCGCTGCAGGAGCGGGTCGTCCGGGAAGAGGTCGCGGAGCACCGTGTCGATCGCCGCGATGTCCGCCGCCTCACCCGAGAGCGCCGCCCACCGAAACGGGCCGACTCCACGACAGAAGAGCGGCCGTATATACGCCGGGACGAAGCCCGGATATGAGAAGGCCTCCGCTACGCCTGCTTCACGGGCCTCACCTCGTAGGTTGTTGCCATAATCGAAAACATAGCTCCCGGCTCGGACGTACTCGAGCAGTGCTTCGACGTGGCGCGCAATGGATGATCGTGCGCGCGCGAGGTACTCGTCGGGGTCGGTCGAACGTAGCGTCGCCGCCTCCTCGACAGAGAGGCCGGAGGGGATGTAGCCGGTGAGCGGATCGTGCGCGGCCGTCTGGTCCGTCACGAGATCGAAGTGCTCGCCGCGGCGCGCCAGCTCGGGCACGACCTCGGCCGCGTTCCCGAGCAAACCGATCGAGAGCGCACGACCCTCCGACGCCGCTGCGCGAATGCGCGCAAGAGCGTCGTCGACCGACTCCGTCGCCTCGTCGAGGTAACGCGTCTCGATCCGCCGCTCGATGCGGGACGGATCCACCTCCACGCAGAGGATCGCTGCACCCGCCATCGTCCCGGCCAACGGTTGCGCTCCACCCATCCCGCCGAGGCCGGCGGTCAGGATCGTGCGACCGGAAAGGTCGTGGGAGCCGAAATGCGTCTCACCGGCCGCGGCAAAGGTCTGGTACGTGCCCTGCAGGATCCCCTGGGTGCCGATGTAGATCCAGCTCCCGGCGGTCATCTGCCCGTACATCGTGAGGCCGAGCGCCTCGAGACGGCGGAACTCGTCCCACGTCGCCCAGCGCGGCACGAGCATTGCATTCGCGATCAGCACGCGAGGTGCACCGGCGTGTGTGCGGAACACGCCGACGGGCTTACCGCTCTGCACGAGCAGGGTCTCGTCGTCGCCGAGCTCGATGAGCGAACGGACGAGCGAGCGCAACGCCTCGGGGTTCCGGGCGGCCTTCCCGGAGCCGCCGTAGACCACGAGCTCCTCCGGGCGCTCCGCCACGTCGGGATCGAGGTTGTTGAGCAGCATCCGCAGCGGCGCTTCCGTCGCCCACGCGCGCGCGCGTAACTCGGTGCCTCGCGGAGCGCGGATGTGGGCAAGGTCGCCGCACAGCTCTTCGACCATCGCCTCCAACGGGCGCGTCGTGCTCATAGGCCGACTTGTGGCCGATGAGCGGTGGAGGGGGCCCCCCCGGGAACGAGCCGAGGACGAGGGACGCTCACGCGAGCTCTCCCACCTCGGTCTCGACCGCGGCAACCAACGATCCGTCCCGAATCGCACCCGCCACGAGCTCGATGTCGCGCGACAGCGACCGGTCGTCGCCGAGACGCGGCGAGAGCGACCTGACGAACCCATGAGTTGCGCGCACTCCGTGCCCCGGCTCGAGCGGCGCGAGGAACTCAACCGCCTGGGCGCCGGCGAGCAGCTCGATCGCTAGCGCGCGTTCGGAGTTCGCGACGACCTGCCACGCCTTGATCCCCGCGGCATTGCCCATCGAGACATGATCCTCCTGGCCGGCGCTCGTCGGAATCGAGTCCACGCTGGCCGGGTGACACAGCGACTTGTTCTCGCTGACCAGCGAAGCGGCGACGTACTGCGGAATCATGAAGCCGGAGTTCAGCCCGCCGTCCAGGGTGAGGAATGCGGGCAACCCTTCGGAGAGGTTCGGGTTGACGAGACGCTCGACTCGTCGCTCCGAGATGTTCGCGAGCTCGGAGCACGCCATCGCCAGGGCGTCCAGCGCGAATGCGAGCGGCTGGCCATGAAAATTGCCGTTGGAGACGAGCAGCTCGTCCTCGACGAGCACAAGTGGATTGTCCGTCGCGGAGTTCAACTCGACCGCAACGGTCCCCTCGACGTAATCGATCAGGTCGCGCGACGCTCCGTGCACCTGAGGCGCGCAGCGCAACGAGTACGCGTCCTGCACCTTGTCGCACCACCGGTGCGCTTCGTTGATCGCCGAGCCCTCGAGGAGGCGGAAGACGTTCGCGGCAGAGTCACGCTGCCCGCGCAGCGGGCGCAGGCGGTGGATCTGCGGGATGAAGCTCGTGCGCGATCCCTGCAGCGCCTCCAACGACAACGCACAGGCAAGGTCGGCAGTCTTCGCCAGCCGGCGTGCCCGTGCCAGGCCGAGCGCGCCGAACGCCGCCATGAACTGCGTGCCGTTGACGAGCGAGAGGCCTTCCTTGGCGGCGAGCCGCGTCGGCTCGAGACCTGCAGCTGCAAGGGCGTCTGCCCCCGGAAGGAGATCGCCGCCGTGCCAGGCCTCGCCTTCGCCGACCAACGGCAGGGCGAGATGTGCGAGCGGCGCGAGGTCGCCGCTCGCCCCGACCGAACCACGGCTCGGCACGTACGGCAGCACCCCACGACCAAGGCAATCGAGCAACAGCTCGACCGTCTCGATGCGCGCGCCCGAATTCCCCTTCGCCAGAGCGTTCGCGCGGAGCAGCATCGCGGCGCGAACGATCTCGTCGGGATACGGCTCCCCCACTCCGCAGGCATGACTGCGCAGCAGACGCAGCTGCAGCTCTTCCGTCTGGTCCTCGGGAATCGACTTCGAAACGAAGCGGCCGAAGCCGGTGTTGATCCCATAGGTGTGCTCGCGCGTCCCGTGTGCGGCCCGTTCCACGAGCTCACGAGCGGCGCGCATCTTGGTGCGCGCCTCCTCCGACAACGCGGCGCCGACAGCGCCGAAGGCGACCGCCCATACGTCGTCGATCCGGAGATCGTCTCCGGTCAGGCGGATCGCGGTCGCCTGAGCCATTGCGCGGCCAGTCTAGCTCCGGGCCCACAGGCTCTCATCTGCCGCGCTCGAGGAGGCGGAGCTCGAGAACATGCGAAGCGTTGAAGCCCTCGATCTGGAGCATCGCACCGGCAGCCGCGGCGGCAGCACCGGCGGGCATGAGCCCGACGAGCTCCGCGCCAGCCACGTCGACCCCGCGCGCGCGGGCTTCTCCATCGACTCGAAGGACGATCTCGTGCAGAGCTGCGGCCTCATAGTCCTCGACGTTCATGCTCACCTGCGCATGGCCGGCCTTCGGCAAGAGCAGGCCGAGCGCGCGCACGCCCGGAAACCCGCCACCCTTCTCGCGCACCACTGCGGCAATCGCGCGTGCGATCTCGACGTCGCCCGTGGCGAGGTTGACGTTGAACGCGATCAGCGGCCGGCGCGCGCCGACGATGACGCCGCCTGCGCGCTCGTCGAGTCGCGGGGGCCCGTAGTCGGGACGAAGCTCGGCTGCGTCGATGCGGCGCTGGAGCTCCTCCGGACCTCCCTGCCGGTAGAACGCAGGTCCTCGACCCGCTCCGGACTCGCCGTAGAGAAACACCGGCAGCCCGAGCTCGCCGCCGATCCGCTCCGCGAGCCGCAGTGCGCAATCCCGGGCCAGCACGCGGTCTGCCGGATCGAGCGCGACGATCGGGACGACGTCTGCCGCACCGATCCTGGGATGAGCCCCTTCGTGATTGCGCAGGTCGATCCGATCGCGGGCACAGGCGACTCCGGCCAGCAGCGCCTCGATCAGCGACGTGTCATCGCCGACGAGCGTGAACACCGACCGGTTGTGATCCGGGTCGGAGTGAACGTCGAGGACGTCGGCGTGGGCGGTGAGAGCGGACCGCAGCGCCTCGATCGTCCCGGCGTCACGTCCTTCCGAGAAGTTTGGCACCGCCTCGAGTGGCAACTCCACCGCGCGTACTCTACGAAGGTGTGAAGGCGTACTACGACCGCCGCGCGCCCGAGTACGACGACTGGTGGCTGGGCCAGGGCCTGCATGCAGACCGCGAGCGGCCTGGTTGGGAAGCCGAGCTTCGCTTGCTCGAACGCGTTGTTCGAGATCTGCCGCCGGTGCGCACGCTGGACCTCGCTTGTGGCACGGGCTTCCTGACCCGGCACCTTCGCGGCGCCGTCGTCGGGCTCGACGCGAGCGAGCGCATGCTCGAAGTTGCCCGCGTGCAAGCTTCGTCGGCACGGTTCGAGCAAGGAGATGCGCTCTCCACGCCGTTCGAAGACGGCGCGTTCGATCGCGTCTTCACGAGTTACTTCTACTGTCACCTCCAGGAAGAGGAACGTAAGCGCTTTCTGGCCGAGGCCCGGCGTGTCGCGCCGGAGCTCGTCGCGGTCGCCTCGATCAGAGGCGAGGGAGACGACTACGAGCGCTGGGAGGAGCGCCGGCTAAAGGACGGCTCGCAGTGGACCGTCTACAAGCGCGTGTTCGAGGGACCGGACCTGGCAGCCGAGCTCGGGGGCGCGATCCTGTTCAAGGGCAGCTGGTTCGTCGTCGTGCGGGCTTGACGCGTCGACGTTCGCGCTACCGGTCACTCGGTTCGCTGCAACGTGACCTCCGTGTGTGTCGGGCCTGCGTCGAAGCCGGCTTTCACCTCGAGTCCTTGCCGGTTTTGAACGAGCATCTCGGCCAGCGCGCATACATGTACGGTCAGGCACCCGGCGTGGTCGAAGGAGAGGAGAGGAGGCCCTGGCGCGGGCGTGCGGGCAAAACTCTCCGACGCTGGCTCGAGCTCGACGAGGACGAGTTCTATACGACGTTCTACTGTGCGTCGGTGACACGGTGTTATCCAGGCCGTGCGCCGTCGGGTCGCGGCGATCGCACTCCGACACCCCGCGAGCAAGAACTTTGTTCATTCTGGAAGGACTGGGAGCTCGAGGTGTTGCGACCGCGGCTGATCGTGCCGGTGGGCGGGCTCGCAATCCGCCGCCTGCTCGGCATCTCGGGCCTGGCGGCGTGCGTCGGCCGCCGCTACGAGCTAGAAGGAGCGCCAGTCGTTCCTCTGCCCCACCCTTCCGGCGCCAGCGGCTGGCTCAACTCTGCGGCAAATCGCGATCTCACCGCGCAGGCTGCCACGTTGGTGCGCGAGGAACTCGCTCGCCTGTAGAGACAACGCCCGGCGCTAGATTTCGGGGGTGAAGGTGCAGAGCGGAACGCCGTACAGGGTGACATTCGCCCGTCTGCTCGGCTTCCTGCGTCCCTACAAGGTCTCACTCGTCGTCTCGACACTCCTGGCGATCGCCTCGCAGGGTGCACAGATCGCGGTCGTGTGGGTCACGGCCCACGTGATCGACGATGCGGTCATCCCGCGCGATGCGGGCAAGCTCTGGATCTTCATCTGGGCGATCATCGGTCTCGGGGTGCTGCGGGCGGCGTTCATGGGCGCACGCCGGCTGATCTCCGGAAAGCAGGCGCTCGCGGTCGAGATGGACATGCGCCAGGGGCTCTACCGGCACCTCGTGCGCCTCTCGTTCGGGTTCTATGACCGGCATCAGACCGGCCAGCTGATGTCGCGGGCGACCGTCGATCTGCAGGGAGTGCGCTTCTTCCTCGGCTACGGGCTGATCTTCTTCTTCCAGAACGTCCTGACCGTTCTGTCGGTGTCGGTCGTGCTCTTCTTCTTTGAGTGGAAGCTGGCGCTGATCGCGCTCGCGATCACCCCGCTCCTCGTCGTGCTCGCGTACCGCTATAGCCACGTCGCCCATCCGACGCTGCGCGACGTGCAGCAAAAGCTCGCGGACGTTGCCACGGTGGCCGAGGAGAACATCGTCGGCGTCCACGTGGTGAAGTCGTTCGCGCAGGAGCCTCAGGAACAGCAGAAGTTCGTCGACCGTTCGGAAGCGGTCTTCCAGCAGACGCTGCGCGCCAACCGGCAGCGGGCGCTCTACGTGCCGTTCATCTCCTGGGTGCCAATGCTCGCGCAGGCTGCGGTGCTGCTGGTCGGAGCGCGGATGGTCACGCGCGGCGAGCTGACCGTGGGCGGCTTCATCGCCTTCAACCTCTATCTCGGGATGCTGATCATGCCGCTGCGCTCGCTTGGGATGTGGATCGGCCAGGCGCAGCGGGCAACTGCATCCGGAGAGCGGATCTTCCAGGTGATGGACGAGCCCGAGGAGATCGCCGACCGGCCTGATGCGGTCGAGTTGCCCGAAGGAGGCGGCCACCTCCGCTTCGAGCGCGTGGGGTTCGAGTACATGGACGGGCGGCCGGTGCTGCAGGAGATCGATCTCGAGGTCGCGCCCGGGAAGACGATCGCGCTCATCGGCCACACGGGCTCGGGCAAGACGACGCTCACCTCCCTCGTACCGCGATTCTACGACGCGACTTCGGGCCGGGTCACGCTGGACGGTGCAGACGTTCGAGACGTGAAGTTGAACTCGCTGCGCCACGCGATCGGCGTCATCTCACAGGATCCGTTTCTGTTCTCGGCCACCGTCCGCGAGAACATCATGTTCGGCGCGCCCGATCTGGACGATGCCGAGGTGGAGCGCATCGCCCGGCTCGCCCAGGCGCACGAGTTCGTCCATCGGTTGCCAGACGGCTACGACACCGTGATCGGCGAGCGGGGCATAACACTGTCTGGCGGGCAGCGTCAGCGGCTGGCGATCGCCCGGGCGCTCGCGGTCGATCCGCGCGTGCTGATCCTCGACGACGCCACGGCATCGGTCGACGCCTCGACGGAAGCGCGTATCCGAGTCGGCCTGCGCGAAGCAATGCGGAACCGGACGACGCTGATCATCGCCCATCGGCTCTCGACGATTGCGCTGGCCGACGAGATCGTCGTCCTCGACGACGGACGCATCGCGGCCCGGGGAACGCACGATGAGCTGCTCGCCACGAGCCAGGTGTACCGCGACATCTACGAGCATGGCCTGCTCGAGCGGCAGTTCGCGGATGCGGTGGAGGCGCGCGCCGAAACCGACGCGCTCGAGGCTGCTTCGTGATGCGCTCATTCGGCCTGCAATCGGCACATTTGCGCCCGCTTTCTCTCGGTACCGTCGATTCCGGGTGGCGGGTGGCGTCTTTCCCCTCCCGGGTGGGGCCGCGCGCGCGTGTACGTGAAGGAGGTCGCCGCCCATGAGGGTGTGGCAGCCCGGAGGCCACCTGAGCTCGATCAAGAAGGTCGAGGTCGACGACTGGTCCTGGCGGCGCACGCGCCGGCGAATCGGGACGCTCGCCGCGCTGACCAAGCCCTACAAGGTGCGGACGGTGCTCTCCGTCGTGTCGCTGCTCGCCGCGACGGCGACCGCGCTGGCCCCGCCCTTCCTCGCTAAGTACGCGGTCGACGACGGGATCCGCAGGCACGACCTCGGATTGCTCTGGTGGATCGTCGGGGCGTTCGTCCTCGCCGGTCTGCTCAACTGGGCGATGAGCTACGTGCAGACGTACCTCACGGGGTGGGTCGGCGAGCGCATCCTGGCAGACCTGCGCATCGCGCTCTTCCGTCATCTCCAGCGGCTCTCCCTCGGGTTCTACGAACGCACTCGCGCAGGCGTGATCATCAGCCGGCTGACGAACGACGTCGAGGCGATCGACCAGCTGGTGACCGACGGCGTCACGAGCCTCGTGCAAAACAGCCTCACCCTGATCGGCACGGCGATCCTGCTCTTCGTCCTCGACTGGCGGCTTGCCCTGGCGACCCTGGCGGTCATCCCGCTGATGGGCATCGCGACCGTGATCTTCCGCGTCCGCTCCACGCGCGCGTATCGCGCGGTCCGCGAGCGGCTGGGCCTCGTGACTGCGACACTGGCGGAGGACATCGCTGGCATGCGCGTCGTGCAGGCGTTCACGCGCGAGAGCGCGAATACGCGGAACTTCAAGGCCGTCACCGAGCGCTACCGCGACTCGAACATGGAGACCGTCGTCCTGAACGCCCTCTACTTCCCCTTCGTCGACCTCCTCTCGTCGATCGCACTCGCCGTCGTCCTCGGCTACGGCGGCCATCTCTACTTCAACGGGGACGTCACCCTCGGAACGCTGTTCGCCTTCATGCTCTACGTGCAAAACTTCTTCGACCCCGTGCAGCAGCTATCCCAGCTGTACAACACGTTCCTCTCGGCCACTGCAGCGCTCGACAAGATCATGGACGTCATGGAAGAGGAGCCGGAGGTTCTCGACCGGCCGGGAGCGGAGCCACTGCCGCACGTGCAGGGCCGAGTGGTCTTCGACCGGGTCCGCTTCGGCTACGGCAACGGGCCGGAGGTCCTGCATGAGCTCGACCTGAACGTCCCCGCCGGAACGACCGTCGCGCTCGTCGGACACACGGGTGCCGGCAAGTCCACGATCGCCAAGTTGCTCGCCCGTTTCTACGACCCGCGCGAAGGCCGCATCACGATCGACGGCCACGACCTCCGCGACGTGGCCCAGTCGTCCCTGCGGCACCAGCTCGGCATCGTCCCCCAGGAAGGATTCCTGTTTGCGGGTACGGTCACCGAGAACATCGCGTTCGGCCGGCCCGACGCCACCCCGGAGCAGGTCGTGCACGCCGCGCAGACGGTCGGCGCCCACGACTTCATCTTGCGGCTCGAAGACGGTTATGAGACGCAACTACAGGAACGCGGGTCGCGCCTCTCGCTCGGCCAGCGGCAGCTCGTTGCGCTGGCGCGCGCGCTGCTCGCCGATCCACGGATCCTGATTCTCGACGAGGCCACCTCCTCGGTCGACATCGGCACCGAGCGCAAGATCGAGCGGGCGT
>JBBWZE010000129.1:0-2870 GCA_039648845.1 Actinomycetota bacterium
AAGCTCTTTGCGGGTTTGAGATGTCGGATTTCGACAGGAGTGAGCGCCACAGTCTTCCCCTTTCAGTGCAAGGAATCGAGGATGCTCACGATGACCCTCGACAGGATGTAGAGAAATGCCACGCCGACCACGGGCGAAAGGTCGAGCGGGCCGAACGTGGGCAGAATGCGACGCCATAACCGGAGGTACGGGTCGCAGACGTCGTAGAGGAATCGCTGGATCCTGTTCAGCCACGTCGAGTATGGAAGCCGCACCCACGAGGTGATGATGTAGGCGAGGATCAGCAGTGAATAGACGGTGAAAAAAACCTGCACGAAGCCGGCGACGTTGTCGATCGCGTCGTAGAGCAAGCCGAGCATGGCGCCGGCGGCCATCACACCCAGTTCGGCGTAACGGCCAGTGTTCCTTGCTCAGGCCTGGTTGAAGAAGCCGCCGCGCTCGAGCAGGCGCGCTCGCTCCTCGGCCGACACCTCGACATTACGGGGCGTCAGCAGGAAGACCTTGTCGGCCACGCGCTGCATGCCGCCGTCGAGGGCGTACGTCAGGCCGCTGGCGAAGTCGATCAGGCGCTTCGAGAGGTCCTGGTCCGAGCTCTGGAGGTTGAGGATGACGGGGATCGACTCCTTGAACTTGTCGGCGATCTGCTGCGCGTCGTTGAAGCTCCGAGGGACGACCAGGTGCACGCGTACCGAGGCCGGCGACGGGACCGCCGCGACGCGCGGCCGCAAGACTGCGGTCCGGTCGTTCGTGGGCTCGGGATCCGTCCAGTCTTCGAACTCCCGCTCGCGCCGCCGTGGTGCCAGACGACGGACGTTCGGCCGATCCGCATAGCTGCGTTGGAGGTCCTCGTCCGTGACGTAGGCTTCCTCGTCCCAGTCCTCCTCTTCGGCGATCCCGAAGTAGACGAGGGTCTTGTTCCACACGTCGGCAAAGCCCATCTCGCGCGAAATGTTACTCCCCGTACAGGATTGAGCCCACGCGAACGAAGGTCGCGCCCTCCTCTGCGGCGACCTTGTAATCCTGGCTCGTCCCCATCGAGAGCTCCTTCAGGCCGTGCTGCTCGGCCAACTTCCTCAAGCGGATGAAGTAGGGACGTGACGCCTCGGGATCGCGGGTCTCCGGCGGCATCGTCATCAGCCCGCGTACCTCGCCGTAAAGCTCGAGGAAGCGCGGCAGGTCCTCCGGAACGATCCCCGACTTCGAAGACTCGCCGGCCAGGTTCACCTCGACGAGGGCCGGGATCGCGAGACGGTTTGCGGCCGAACCCGAGTCGAGCGAGTGCACGAGCTCGCAGGTTCGATTGACGACCTTCACCTTGTTCGACTGCAGGTGACCGATGAAGTGCCACCGAAACGTTTCGCCGTACTCCGCATGCTTACGCTCGAGGTCCTGTGCGCGGTTCTCGCCGACGACCTCGACGCCCGCGCGGGCCAGTAGGACCATGTCTTCGAGCGCGACGTACTTGGTCGCCGCCACCACCGTCACGGCGTCACCGACCTCGGCGCGGATGCGTTCGTAGTTCGCTCGGATCGTCTCAGGTGACATAGCCGATGACCCCCTGCCGGCCCGTGACCGGTCCGTCGCGTCGGTGCGAGAAGAAGCGGTCGTCGCAGGCCGTGCAGACGTCGACTCGTTCGACGGCCTCGACTCCTGCTTCGCTGAGCACATCTCGGGCCGCGGTCCACAGGTCGAGGTTTCGGCCCTGGATGACTCTCTTGCCCAAGCGTCCCCGGTAGGCAGCGAGGATGTCCTCGCCGACCTCGTAACAGCAGGGGCCGATCCCGGGTCCGACGATCGCCGCGATCGGGCCGCCACCCAATGCGGCAACGCCCGCCTCCACGATTCCCTCGAGCAGTCCCATGCGACCCGCGTGTAGGAGAGACAGCCCAGGCTTGCCTTTGACGCGCGCGAGCGCGATGGGCAGGCAATCCGCGCTGAAGGCGAGCATCGGCACATCGGGCTCATCCGTCCAGAGACCGTCCCCGTCCTTCGTACGCTCGCCTGCTTCGGCGCGATTGACGGTGGCGCCATGGACCTGCCGGTTCAGCGCGAGCCGTTCGGGGTCGACGCCCACCGTCTCGCAGAGCCGTTGCCGGTTCTCGTCCACGTTCTCGGAATCGTCGCGCGTGCTCCGGCCGAGATTGAGCGACTCATAGGCGCCCTCGCTCACGCCGCCGTGCCGTGTCGAGAACGCGAGGGCGTAGGGCCCCGGTGCGTCCCAGCGAATCAGAGGGACGCTCACAGGCCGGCCTTTGGCCTCTGAGCGGTGGAAGGGGCGTAAGGGGAAACCGGGAGATTTCCCCGCTCTTTCTCTTCAGCACACGCGGCGATCTCCGCGGCGCGGGGGCTGAGGCGATACCTAAAGAAGGGAGCTCGTGAGGGAAGCATGGTTTTCCTCACGGGAGCGAGCCGAAGGCGAGCGATGCTCATGCGAGTTGTCTACGCGCGCGTTCGAGCAGCAGCTCGCGCGTATTGAGAGCCGGCTCGTCGACGACAGCGTCCAGCAGCGACTCGAGCGTCCGCCCCAACTCGGGCCCCTCTTCGAATCCGAGCTCGATCAGATCCGATCCGTCGACTGCGAGGTCTGTCAGGCGGTGGGGCCGGCTCTGCTCCTGCCCCAGCAACGCGCGCAGCCGCGCCACCGCCGCGAGCTCGTCCTGAGAGACCCTCTTGCCGCGGAGATCGGCCTCCTTGTGCGAGACGAGGTCGAACGCGAGCTCGTCGCCGTGCTCGCGGAGGAAGCGACGCGCGAAGAGCTCATCGACGTCCTCCAATGAAAACGCGTGAGCGCGCACGAGCCGAGTGACGTGGGTGCGCAAACTCGTCGGATAACGCAAACGCCGCATCGCCGCGTCGGCGAGCTCGGCGCC
>JBBWZE010000133.1:0-11454 GCA_039648845.1 Actinomycetota bacterium
GGACGGGGAACGTTCTCACCGACTCGACCGCCGGCAGGGTCAGCGCGCGGCCTGTGCGGATGTCGATGTTCGCGCCGTGGCGCGGGCAGATCGCGACACCGTCGTCACACTCGAAGTCGCCTTCGCACAGCGGCCCGTCGTCGTGCGAGCAACGGTCCTCGAGCGCGAAGTAGTCACCGTTCAAGTTGTAGACCCCGACCGCGATCTCCCCCGCGTAGAGGATCTTCACCGAGCAAGGCGGCAGTTCCTCGACCGGGCAGACGTCGAGCTCGGCCAAGCGACTACTTGAGGTCGAGATCGCCGGACGCGCCTGCCCACTCCTCGGGGAGTGGCGTTCCCTTGGCCTTGTGTAGCGCGAGCTTCAGCGTCGAGAGCCCGAGCAGCGCGCACTTGAGCCGGACCGGGCTCAGTGGAATGCCGATCTCGTCGAGCAGCTCCTCGCGCGGTATCGAGGCGACTTCCGTGGCGCTGCGGCCGTGCACCATCTCGGTGAGCATCGAGGTCGCGGCCTGCGAGATCGCGCAGCCGCGGCCCGAGAACTTCACCTCGTCGATCGTGTCGCCGTCCGCGCCGAACGCGACGAAGATCGACACCTCGTCGCCGCAGAGCGGGTTCTGCCCCTCGGCGTGCGCGTCGGCATCCGTGAGCTCCCCGTGGCCGCGCGGGTTCTTGTAGTGATCGAGGATCACTTCGCGGTACATCTGGTCGAACTCGCTCATGTCAACAGCTTATGGGCCTTGTGCAGGCCTTCGACCAGGCGGTCGATCTCCTCCGGGATGGTGTAGAGGTAGAAGCTCGCTCGATTGGTCGCCGCGACGCCGAGCTTGGTCATCAGCGGCTGGCAGCAATGGTGGCCGGCGCGGATCGCGACACCCTCCATGTCCAGGACCTGCGCGACGTCGTGTGGATGGATGCCTTCGATATTGAAGGAGATGATCCCTGCCCGACGATCGGGAGACGGGCCGTAGCCGACGAATCCCGGAACGTCGGCGAGGCGCTCGAGCGCGTAGACGAGCAGCTCGCGCTCGTGCTCCTCGATCGCCTCGATGCCGACGTCGTTGACGTAATCGACTGCTGCACCGAATCCCACTGCCTCGGCGATTGGCTGCGTTCCGGCCTCGAACTTGTACGGAAGCTGGCCCCAGGTCGTCTCCTCGAGTGAGACCGACCGGATCATGTGACCGCCGAGGTTGAACGGCGCCATTGCCTCGAGTAGCTTCGCCCGACCCCAGAGTGCGCCGACGCTTGTCGGGCCGCACATCTTGTGCGACGAGAACGCGAGGAAGTCGCAGTCGAGCTGCTGGACGTCGATCGGGTGGTGGGGCGCGGCCTGCGCCGCGTCCACGACCATGATCGCGCCCTGCTCGTGGGCCCAGGCCGCGAGCCGCTCGACCTGGTTGATCGTGCCGAGTGCATTCGAGACGAGGTTGTTGGCGACGACCTTGATGTTTCCCATCCGCGCGATCTCTTCGAGCGTGTCGAGTCGCAGCTCACCGTGCTCGTCGAGCGGGATCGCCGCGAAGGTCGCGCCTGTTCGCTTTGCCATGTACTGCCAGGGCACGAAGTTGGAGTGGTGCTCGAGCTCGGTGACGACGACGACGTCCCCCGGGCCGAGGTTGTCCAGACCCCACGCGTAAGCGACGAGGTTGATGCTCTCCGTCGCCCCGTGGGTGAAAATGAGCTCGCGCGCCTCGGGCGCGTTCACGAACTGCGCAACCTTCTCGCGAGCACCCTCGTACTCCGCCGTCGCGATCTCCGAAAGCGTGTAGACGCCCCGATGGACGTTCGCGTAGGAGGTTTCGTAGAAGGTCCGCAGCTTGTCGAGCACGTGGCGTGGCTTGTGCGAGCTCACGGCGGAGTCGAGGTAGGCGAGGGGCTTGCCGCGGATCTCCTGCTCGAAGATGGGAAAGTCGGCGCGGAGCTTCCCGGCGTCGAGCTTCGTCTGGGCGGTTACGGCCACCAGGCCATCGTACCGTCCTCCTTCTAGCGCAAGCGGACCTCGGCCTGGCCGCCGCCGGCTTTCGTCAGCGTCACGCGGAACGAGCCCGGGATGCGGTATGACTCGCCAGGCGCGAGCCAGGGTCGCTTCGCTTTCGTGAGCTTGCGGATGAGCACCGCCGACGCTGCGAACGGAGAGGGGACGACGCTGTTGTCGACGAACCGGAACAGCAGGCCGCGGAACGGTCTCGAGCGGTACTCGATCCACCACGCGCCGGCCTCGGTGTCGACGATCAGGGACTGCGCCAGCCTGGACGCGGACGTCGGCGTCGCCAGCACGTAGCGCTTCGGGGCCGTCACGTGGGGCTGGGGGCGGATCCAGCCGAGCGTCACCTTCTCGTAGACGCTGAGGTCGAGCTCGCCGCTGCCCATCGGGCTGAATGGATCGCCGGTTTCCTCCAGCCCGCAGAGGCCTGCGGCCGTGATGCAATCGGACGCTTGGGCGTGGCCGAGGCCGAACGCATGTCCGAGCTCGTGCGCCAGGAGCTGGAGGTTCGGCTGTCGCGTCAGCATCACTTCGTGCCCCCAGGTCACTCCGTGGAAGCCGCAGTGACTGTCGGCGATCGTGTAGATGACGTCGTCATAGCGGCCGGCATCGAAGCCGGCCTGGTCGGCGGCGGCTTTTGCCGGGGCGACGACGTTCTCGAGGCTCCGGTTCGTGCCGGCCCCGCAGCCCGGATTGGCGTCGAAGGCGGCGAGCCAGGGCGTCACGTCGACGCGGAGTTGAACCTGGCCGAACGAGGCGCTGGAGAAGAAGTTGCGGGCCTGGGCCGCAGTTTGCTCGACGTCGGCAACAGCGTAGGGCCTTGGCCCGGATGTGGCGAGGACGACCAGCACACGTTCGTCGCCCTTCACGACGGCACCGGCCGATTGGACGATCAGCGTCGCGAGCAGGGCTGCCACCGCGTAAAGCGGCGCCCGAGGCACGAGCGCAGTATGCGCGTTCCTACGCGCGGAGGAAAGTCTTTTAGCGGTTTGTCAGGGTTGTCTAGCCCTGCGGAATGCGAGCCTCGAGCGCGGCGGCGAGCGACTCGCGAACGGCCTCGAACTCGATCCGGTCCAGGATGTCCTGGAAGAAGCCGCGCACGATCAGCCGCTCCGCGTCACCGCGCGAGAGCCCGCGGGCCATGGCATAGAAGAGCTCCTCACGGTCGACGCGGCTGACCGTTGCACCGTGGGTGCATCGGACGTCGTTGGCGAGGATCTCGAGGCCCGGAATCGGAACCGCGTGCGTCGTGGGGGAAAGCATGAGGTTGCGGTTCTCCTGGTACGCGTTCGTCTTCTGAGCGTCCTTCTCGACGCGGATCATCCCGCGCCAGACTGCCGTAGAGGTATCGCGAAGCGCGCCCTTGAAGGCGAAGTCCGAGGTCGTGTTCGGCGCGATGTGCTCCTGAAACGTGTCGTAGTCGAGGTGCTGGTCGCCGTCCGTGAAGTACGCCCCCGTGACGCGCGAGGTCGCGCCTTCTCCGGCGAGGTCGTTCTGGATCCGCACCTTGCCCTTCTTGGAGCCGAACCCGCCCGCGACCCAGTCGAGCTCGGCGTCGCGTCCGACGCGCGCGTGATGCGTGGCGAAGTGCCACGTCTCCTGCGAGAGGTTCTGGATCGACACGAACTCGAACTTCGATCGTTCCTCGAGGAAGAACTCCTGCGCGGTGTTCGTGTACGAGCGCAGGCCGGAGGCGGTCGAGGCGACCTCCTCGACGAGCGTGAAACGTGCGCCCTCCTCGGCGACGACGAGCAAGCGCCAGAAGAGGGAGCCGCCGTCGCTCGAGTTCGTGACGCGCACGTAGAGCGGCTTGTCGAGCTCGACGCCCTTCGGGACGACGACGAGCAGGCCGTGCTGCCACACGGCGGCGTTGTGTGCGGCGAACTTTTCGTCCCAGCCGACGAGCGAGTAAAGCCTTTCGTGCTCTTCGGCAAGCGGCGCGAAGGTGACCCCGTCCGGCGCGCGCTCGATCCGAACACCCGCCTCGGTGATCGTGGCGACACCGGCCACGTCCAGCTCGAGCATCGTCTGGGAAGGGCTCGTCCCGGTGTCAGACACCGGGTCGTGCCCGAAGGAGTCGGGGTCGAAGCCTTTCAGGTCCGTGAAGCGCCAGTGCTCCTCCGTCGTGTCGGGAAGAGCCAGTGCGCGGTAGGAAGCGAGCGCTTCGGTGCGCATCAGGGCTTCGAACCGTCGGCGTGAGGCGCGTAGCGACGGTGCAGCATGAGTGCATTGCCGTCGGGGTCGGAGAAGCCGGCGATGTGGCAGACGCCGGAGTCGATTGTTTCGCGGAACTCGATGCCGGCCGCCTCGAGCTTCCGCTTGGCTTCCTCCACGTCCGCGACACGGAGCGCGATTGGCATCGAGTGCGGCTGCGGCTGGAAATCGGGACCCATCGCTTCAGGCGAAATGA
The DNA here is from genome assembly GCA_039648845.1 of Actinomycetota bacterium. GTDB lineage: Bacteria > Actinomycetota > Thermoleophilia > Gaiellales > Gaiellaceae > 3-1-20CM-4-69-9. The sequence goes on from JBBWZE010000133.1 coordinate 4,395, forward strand.
GCGCGATCGTGACGTTGCCCGTTTCGTACTCGACCCAGCGTGCACTCGAGTGCGGGCTGCGCTCGAGCCCGAGCGTCGTACCGTAGAACTCGTCGGCGCGCTTGAGATCCTGAACCGGGACGCCGATGAAGTCGACGCGTTCTGCGTCGATCAACCGACCGAGCCCTCCATCTGCAGCTGGATCAGCCGGTTCATCTCGACGGCGTACTCGAGCGGCAGCTCCTTCGTGATCGGCTCGACGAAACCGGACACGATCAGCGCCGAGGCCTCCGGCTCGGAGAGCCCGCGCGACATCAGGTAGAAGAGCTGCTCCTCGCCGATCTTCGAGACGGTCGCCTCCTGGCCGATATCGACCTCGTTCTCGTCGATCCTCATGTACGGGTACGTGTCGGAGCGCGACTCGTCGTCGAGGATCAGCGCGTCGCAGACGACCTTCGACTTCGATCCCCGCGCGCCCTTGGCCACCTCGAGCAGCCCGCGGTAGCCCGCACGGCCGCCATTTTTCGAGATCGACTTCGACGTGATCACCGACGTCGTGTTCGGAGCGACGTGGACGGCCTTGCCGCCCGCGTCCTGGTGCTGGCCTTTGCCGGCGAACGCGATCGACAAAACCTCGCCGTGCGCCCGCTCGCCCATCAGCCAGATCGCCGGGTACTTCATCGTGAGCTTGGAGCCGAGGTTTCCGTCGACCCACTCCATCGTCGCGCCCTCGTAGGCGACGGCGCGCTTCGTGACGAGGTTGTAGACGTTGTTCGACCAGTTCTGGATCGTCGTGTAGCGGCAGCGTGCGTCCTTCTTGACGATGATCTCGACCACGGCGCTGTGCAGCGAGTCCGTCGAGTAGATCGGCGCCGTGCAGCCCTCGACGTAATGCACGTAGGCGCCTTCGTCGACGATGATCAACGTGCGCTCGAACTGGCCCATGTTCTCCGCGTTGATGCGGAAGTAGGCCTGGAGCGGCATCTCGATGTGCACACCCGGCGGGACGTAGATGAAGGAGCCGCCCGACCAGACCGCGGAGTTCAGAGCCGCGAACTTGTTGTCGTTCTGCGGGATGATCGTGCCGAAGTACTGCTTTACGAGCTCCTCGTGTTCACGCAGGCCGGAGTCCATGTCGAGGAAGAGCACGCCTTGCTTGGTCAGGTCCTCCTGCAGCTTGTGGTACACGACTTCGGACTCGTACTGCGCGCCCACGCCTGCGAGGTACTTCTTTTCTGCCTCCGGGATGCCGAGCTTGTCCCAGGTGTCGAGGATCTCGGCCGGCAGGTCCTCCCAGCGCTCGGCCTGCTTCTCGGTCGGCCGGATGTAGTAGTAGATGTTCTCGAAGTCGATGTCGTTCAGGTTGCCGCCCCACTGCGGCAGCGGGCGCGCGAGGAAGTAGTCGAGCGACTTGTGCCGGAACTTGCGCATCCAGTCGGGTTCGTTCTTGTGCTCCGCGATCGCCTCGACGACCTCGTGTGAGATTCCCCGGCCGGACTTGAAGAAGTAGTCCTTCGCCTCGTCCGGGTTCGAGAAGCCGTACTTGTACTCCTCGCGGATCTGCTGAACGGTCTCGGTCTCGGTCGCCATCAGACTGCTGTCACCACCCCATAACGTTCGTAGCCCTCGGCCTCGAGCTTGTGTGCCAGCTCAGGACCGCCTTCTTCCACGATACGCCCGTCGATGAACACGTGCACGAAATCAGGGGTGATGTAGTCGAGAATCCGCTGGTAATGGGTGATCACCAGGGCGCCCATCTCAGGGCCGACCAGCTCTTTCACCCCGCCGGCGACGACCTTGAGCGCGTCGATGTCAAGGCCGGAGTCGGTCTCGTCGAGGATGGCGATCCTCGGCTTCAGCATCGCCATCTGGAGGATCTCGACGCGCTTCTTCTCGCCGCCGGAGAAGCCGTCGTTGAGATAGCGCGACGCGAGCTCGCGGGAGACCTTGAGCCGGTCCATCTGGTCGAGGAGCTCCTTGCGGAACGCCGGAATCGGAATCGGATTTTCCTCGCCCCCGTTCTGGGCTTTGCGAATCGCGTTGATCGCGCTGCGCAGGAAGCTAGTCACGGTGACGCCGGGAACGGCGTGCGGATACTGGAAGGCGAGGAACAGGCCGCGCTGCGCGCGCTCGTCCGCCTCCATCTCGAGGATGTTCTCGCCGTCGAGGAGGAGCTCGCCTTCTGTGATCTCGTAGGCCGGGTGGCCCATCAGGGCGTACGCGAGGGTGGACTTGCCGGACCCATTCGGGCCCATGACCGCATGAACCTCGTTGGGGCCGACGATCAGATCGACGCCCTTGACGATCTCGGTTCCGTCCTCCAGGGCAACGTGCAGATTCTTGAGCTCCAAGACAGCCAGTTTGTTACGTCCTTTTCCGCGTAGGAAAGCGGCCTGGGCGGCCTGCTAGTAGCCCCCATGGTAGCCAATTCTGGGTTTGTTCTGAACATGCCGCAGCGCGAGCGCTCCGCGTCGTCCGTCCGCCACAGGCGCACCCAAACCAGCTACCCTGGGTGGGTGCCAAACGTCGGGCCATGGGAGATCATCTTGCTGCTCTTGCTGGCGCTACTGTTGTTCGGCGCCAAGCGACTCCCTGAGATCGGACGCTCGATGGGGAAGGGCATGCGCGAGTTCAAGGACTCGGTCAGCGGCAAGGACAGCGTCGACGAGCCGGCCGAGCTGCCCATGCAGACGACCGACGCGACGATCGCAGCGCGCGAGCGCGAGCGCGACCCCGTCTAGAACGCAATGAAACGTCTTCCGCGGCGCCTTCGCCATGGTGAGGAGGCGACGCTCGTCGAGCACCTCGACGAGCTTCGTTCGCGCATCTTCGTCTCGCTCGGTGCTCTCGCGCTCGGATTCGTGGTGGCTTTTGTCTTTCACCGGCACCTGCTGCACTGGCTGAATGCGCCCCTTCCCGCAGGTCGCGGCAATCCGGTCACTCTAGGCGTCGCCGAGCCTTTTCTAACAGCAATGAAGGTCAGTCTCATGGCCGGCTTCGCGCTCGCGCTGCCGGTGGTGTTGTGGCAGCTCTGGAGCTTTCTTGCTCCGGCGGTCGAGCAGCACGCCGAGCGGATGGTCTTGGGATTCGTGCTTGCCGCGACCGTGCTGCTGGCCGCAGGCGTTGCGTTCGGCTACTGGATCGTGCTGCCGAAGGCGATTCAGTTCCTGACCAACTTCGACCAGAACCAGTTCAACATCCAGATCCGCGCGAAGGACTACTACTCCTTCGTGCTGACCGTCCTGTTTGCCGTCGGTCTGGTGTTCGAGCTTCCCATCTTCCTCCTCTCGCTGGTTCGCCTCGACGTTCTAACCACTCGTCAGCTGCGCAGCAACCGACGCCTCGGCTACTTCATCGTCGCCGTGATCGCAGTGCTGTTGCCGGGAATCGATCCTGTTACGACCACGATGGAGGCGGTGCCGTTGGTCGCGTTATATGAAGGATCGATCTGGCTCGCCGTGTTGATGGAACGACGGGCACCACACGCGGAGCCCGAGATCGTGACGGATACATGATCGGAGGCGACGCCAGCCGTGTTTTTCGTCACCGAGCGAAGCGAAGGTCTAACCTCCACCCGCGGAAAATGCGGAGCATTTTTCGCGGAAACGCATGACCGTCGTATCCGCTGATTGGGTTCTGCCGGTCGAGGGCCCGCCGATCGAGGCCGGCGCGGTCGTGATGGAAGACGGTCGCATCGCCGCGGTCGGGACGGTTGAGGAGCTCGGAGCTGGCACGAGCTACGACGATGCGGTGATCGTTCCCGGTTTCGTCAACGCGCACTCGCACCTCGAGTACGCCGTCTACGGAGGCTTCGGCGACGGGCTCGGAGACTTCGCCGAGTGGATCACGCTGCATATCCAGCGCAAGGCGCGGATCGGCTGGGACGAGTACGTCGACGTCGCGAAGCTCGGGGCCGCGCAATGTCTCGCCTCCGGGATCACGACGGTCGGTGACTGCAGCTACAGCGGCGCAAGCGCGGTCGCCTGCGCCGAGCTCGGGCTGCGCGCCACGGTCTATCTCGAGGTCTTCGGCGCCGATCCGACTCGAGCGCTGGAACACTTCGCAAGGATCCGCGACCGTGTTGCGGACGCGTTCTCGACGCGGGTCAGGCCCGGTGTCTCGCCGCACGCTCCTTATTCGGTCTCGCTCGAGCTCTACGAGGCGTGCGCTGAGCTCGGTCTGCCGATCGCGACCCACATCTCCGAGAGCCCTGCCGAGGTTGCGTACCTGCGCACCGGAAGAGGCGCTTGGGGGGGCTACGCAGATCTGCTGGTCCCTTCGCCGGGCAAGACCGGGACGCATCTGCTGGCGGAGCACGGTCTCCTCGGACCGAACGTCGTCGCCGCCCACTGCGTCGTACTCGACCGAAACGAGATCGGCCTGCTGGCCTCGTCGGGGACCGGCGTCGCACACTGCCCTCGTTCGAACGCGGCGCTCGGCTGCGGCGTGGCGCCGCTCGTAGAGCTCCGCGCCGCCGGCGCGCGGGTCGGCGTAGGCACGGACAGCCCCGCGTCCGCGCCGTCGTTCGATTTCTTCGAGGAGCTGCGCAGCGTCGTGTTGTCGGCGCGGGCCCGCGCGGCCCGGCCAGACGTCCTCTCCGCCGGCGAGGCTCTCGAGCTGGGGACGCTCGGTTCCGCCCGGGCTCTCGGCCGCGACGGGGAGATCGGCTCGCTCGTTCCGGGAAAGCGGGCGGACCTCGCTGTGGTCTCCCTCGAGGGCTCGGCGTATCTACCCTGGGAGGATCCCGCCGGGGCTTTTGTGTTCGGGGGGTCGCCCGACCGAGTGATTGCGACGTATGTGGACGGGGAAGCGCGTTATGAGAAGGGAGGGATGGATTGGCAAGAGCTGACCGCCGCCGCGCACAGCGCGAGGCGCGCCATGCTCGCGCAGCCGGCCGGCCAGCCGGCCGCAAGGCCGGTAGCGGCTCCCAGCGCGTAGCAGAGAACACGATGTTCTTTCCCCGCCTGCGCAATCAGGCGAAGTGGGCATTCGTGTTCCTCATCCTCGTTTTCGGGGGCGGATTCGTCTTCCTCGGGGTGGGTTCGGGCGGTCTCGATCTGGGCCAGCTCCTGCGCGACGCGTTCGGGAACAGCGGCAGCTCTGGCACGTCGGTGTCGAAGGCGCAAAAGGAGGTCGCCCAGCATCCGCTCAGCGCCCCTGCCCGCAAAGAGCTCGCCACCGCGCTGGAGAACAAAGGCCGCATCGACGAGGCGGTCGGAGCCTGGACGCAGTACACGAGGCTGAAGCCCAAGGACGTCACCGCCCTCCAGCACCTGGGTCAGCTCCAGCTGGGACAGGCAGACCGCTACTTCAGCGAAGCCCAGAGCGCCTCGCTCGCGCAGCAGGACGCGGGAGTGGGGTCGGCGTTCGTCCCCTCCTCGAGCGGGAAGTTCGGGCAGGCGCTCGGCCAGGATCCGATCGCGGCGGCCATGTCCGGGAGGGCCGGCACGCAGCTGCAGGAAGCCTCCGCGAAGTACCAGACCGCCGCCACTCAGGCCGTCACGACGTACCAGCAGATTGTCAAGCTGCGCCCCGGGGATCAGCAGGCGCTGTTCTCGCTGGCCCAGGCCGCCGACTCGCTTCGGCAGACACCTGTGGCGATCGGTGCATACAAGAAGCTCCTGAAGCTCGGGCTCGATGCCGCCACAGCAGCGCAGATTCGCGCACGGATCAAGACCTTGCAGCAGTCCACCTCAGGCTAGTGCCCCACCCAGCAATGCGCGCCGGGCTCCGGCCCGCGATCACGCGGCGCCAGAGTCCACCCTCGCCCTTAGCAAGGCAGACCAGCCTTGCTGCCGTTGAGTGCGGCCTCTGGCTTGGTGCTCGCGACCCGGACCCTCGGCAGCATCACTGGGAGGGGCACTAGACTCCGCGCCGACGGGAAGAGGTCCGCCACACGACCGCCGGGGGGACGATGAACTTCGACATCAAGACGGAGCAGCTGGGAGACGACGCTTTCGTGATCTCGCTTGCAGGGGAGGTCGACCTGTACACCGCGCCCGAGTTCAAGCAGCAGCTCCTCGAGGTGATCGGCCAGGGTGGGAAGCAGGTCATCGTCGATTTCAGCGACACGACTTTCATCGACTCGACCACGCTCGGCGTGCTCGTCGGGGGCGTCAAGCGGTTGCGCACGAACGAGGGCCAGCTGTCGCTCGTCTGCAGCGACCGCAACATCACGAAGATCTTCGAGATCACCGGGCTCGACCGGGTGTTCACGATCTACCCGACACGCGCTGAGGCCGTCTCCAACGTGAAGTCGACCGACAAGCCCCCGGCGTAACTTTGATCCGCCGGCTCTCAGCAGCCGTCGGGGGGGTGGCCGTCATCCTGATGCTGTCTGCATGCGGTACAGGCGGTTCGATCGTCGGTAAGCCTGCGGACAACGAGAACGGCCGCAAGGTCTTCCAGGACACCTGCGCGGGCTGCCATACGCTTTCGGCCGCCGGCTCCACTGCGACGATCGGCCCGAATCTCGACGCGTCGTTCGCACAGGCCCGCTCGGAGGGCTTCAAGGAATCGGCGATCGAGGACATCGTCCACGACCAGATCAAGCTCCCGGGGCAATACCCGATCCGAGAGAACAACCCCGACTTTCTCAAGGCGAACATGCCGGCGAACCTCGTCACCGGGCAGAACGCGATCGACGTCGCGGCCTACGTCGCCGCGAACGCCGGGCTCCAGGGCTTTGCTCAGGCCGCGGCGGTCAGCGGGACGAACGGGAAACAGATCTTCGTCACGAAATGCGGTGGGTGTCACACGCTGAAGGCCGCCGGCACGACCGGAACGCAGGGGCCAAATCTCGACCAGCTGAAGCCGTCCTTCGCGATCGCCAAGAATCAGGTGATCAAGGGCGGTGGGATCATGCCCGCCTTCAAGGGTGTGCTCACCGACGCGCAGATCAACGCCGTCGCGAAGTACGTCGCTGACAACGCCGGCAAACCGTGACGAAGTCCGGCACGCGCTGCGCGCGCGACGGGCAGAGCCCGCCACGCCGGCGTTACTCGTGAAGTTGAATCTCGCCGCCTTTACTGCACTCGGGGACGGGCGTTTCCCTGGGCTTTTGGGCATCGAGGTCGATCGG
>JBBWZE010000263.1:0-7306 GCA_039648845.1 Actinomycetota bacterium
CGGAAAGTTTAGCGAGAGGAACGCGGAGCGGGCCTAGAGAGGAACGGCTCCGCCTGTGCGTCCACGGTGGGGCACTCGCAGCGAATCGAGCAGGTGACGCTCGTAGTCGACCGACTGGACGTACGCCCGTGTGGACGACGCGCGTGCCGGGGACGGGGAACTGCTTGCGGACCCGAGCCCGCCGTTTCCGCCCAGAATCCCCTGCGAGCTGCCAAGTCCGATCGCAGCGAGGACTGCGGCGGCCGCCGAGGCAGCCTGGATCCAGCGCGTCGCGACGTAGCGCCGATTGGGCACGACGATGGGAAAGTCGAGCTGCTCGAGGGGTGCTGCTCGCAACGATTCGCTGACCGACACCGCACCTGCGTGGTAGGTGCGGCAGGCCGCGCAGCCGTCGAGATGCAGCCGAAGGTCGGCTTCCTCGAGCTCCGATAGCTCGGCGTCGAGCAGCGCGGAAATCTGCGCCCGTGCGCGGTCGCACCTACGAGTCGAAAACGAATCGATCATTGGCAGTTCTGACGAATCCTCAGGAAGATAGTTAGATATTCGGCCAATCGGCTGGCCGGCTTGAACCGCAGGAGGGGCTCAGGCGCGCTGCGCGGCCGCCGAGGGCTGGCCCGCGATGTCGAGCGGCTTCGTGATCTCGGCGAAATGACAGGCCGACGGATGGCCCTGGCCCCGGTCGATCAGAGCCGGCATCTCCTCGGCGCAGATCTGCTGTGCCTTCCAACAGCGCGTGCGGAAGGGGCACCCAGAAGGCGGGTTCGCCGGGCTGGGCACGTCGCCCTCGAGGACGATCCGCTTGCGCTTGCCCCGCTGCGTCGGTTCCTCGATCGGTACCGCAGAGAGCAGGGCCTGCGTGTACGGGTGAGACGGCCGGTCGTAGATGTCGGCCCTCGTCCCGATCTCCATGATCTTGCCCAGGTACATGACGGCGACACGGTCCGAGATGTGGCGGACGAGCGACAGGTCATGTGCGATGAAGAGATACGTCAGGCCGAAGTCTCGCTGGAGCGACTCGAGCAGGTTGACGACCTGCGCGCGGATGGAGACGTCGAGCGCGGAGACCGGCTCGTCGAGCAGCACCATCTGCGGGTTTAGCGCGAGCGCGCGCGCGAAGCCGATGCGCTGGCGCTGGCCGCCGGAGAACTCGTGCGGGAACCGGTTTGCGTGCTCGGGACTCAGACCGACGGTGCGCAGCAACTCGTCGACGCGCTCACGGCCGCTCACGCGGTAAAGCCCGTGCACGCGAAGCGGCTCGGCAACGATCTCGCGGACGGTCATACGCGGGTTTAGCGAGGCGTACGGATCCTGGAAGACGATCTGCAGCTCGCGGCGCACGTCGCGCATCCGCCTGCGGCTGTAGTCGGTGATGTCTTCGCCGTTGAAGATGATCCGCCCGCCGGTGGGCTCCAGCAGCTTGATGATCGTCCGGCCGAGCGTCGTCTTGCCACAGCCCGACTCACCGACCAGCCCGAGTGTCTCCCCCGTCCGCACGGTGAGGTCGACGCCGTCGACGGCGTGCACCTGGCCGACGGTCCGCTTGAGCAACCCTGCGCGAATGGGGAAGTGCTTGAAGAGGCCTTCGACGCGCAGAATCTCTGTTCCCTGGTCCGCGCGCCCGTGAACATCTGTGTCTTCTGTCGCCACGCTCACGAGGTTGCTCCGGCGACGGGCTCGTCGGCAAGCTTGCTGGTGTGCCCTTCGAGCTCTTCCGCGAAGTGGCAAGCGGAGAGGTGGCCGTCCGGCCCGATCTTCCGCAGCGGCGGCTCCTCGGTCCGACAGCGGGTCCGTCCCTGCGAGAGGAAGCAGCGCGGATGGAACGGACACCCGGGCGGGCGGGAAATCAGGCTCGGCGGCTGGCCCGGGATCGGTCGCAGCCAGTCTTCGTCGACCGTCAGGCGTGGCAGGCTGTCCATCAAGCCGACGGTGTACGGATGCCTCGGCGCCGCGAACAGCGTTTGCACGTCCGTCAACTCGACAACCTTGCCGGCGTACATGACGATCACCCGGTCGGCGAGCTCGGCGATCAGCCCGAGGTCGTGGGTGATCAGGATCGTCGCCGCGTGGCTTTCTTCCTGCGCCTTCTTGAGCGCCTCGAGGATCTGGGCCTGGATAGTCACGTCGAGCGCAGTCGTCGGCTCGTCCGCGATCAGCAGCTTGGGCTCGTTGGCGATCGCCATCGCGATCATCGCCCGTTGGCGCATGCCGCCCGAGAACTCGTGCGGGTACTGGTCGTAGCGCCGGTCGGGATTCGGAACGCCGACCAGCTTGAGCAGTTCGATCGTGCGCGCCTTGGCCGCCTTGTCGTTGACGTCCTCCTGATGCGCCTGGATCGCCTCGGCGATCTGGTGGCCGATCTTCAGGACCGGGTTTAGTGACGTCATCGGGTCCTGGAAGACCATCGCGACTGCGCCGCCTCGCAGACGGCGCAACTGCTTCCTTGACATCTTCAGGAGGTCGTGCCCGTCGAAGTTCGCTTCGCCACTGAGGATGCGGCCCGGCGGCTGCGGGATCAGCCCGAGGATCGCGAGCTGGCTGACGCTCTTGCCGGACCCCGACTCGCCGACGATGCCAAGCGTCTCTCCGGGGAAGACGTCGTAGGAGACGCCGTCGACGGCGTGGACGATCCCATCGTCGGTCGCAAACTCGACGACGAGGTCGCGGATCGAGAGAATCGGCTCAGGCACGCGTTCGGCGCTGGGTCGGGTCGAGGGCGTCGCGAAGCCCGTCACCGATGAAGTTGATGCAGAGGACGATCAGCACGATCGTCAGGCCTGGGAACGTGACCAGCCACCACATGCTCGACGACACATCCTGGCCGTCGGCGATGAGCTTCCCGAGGGACGGGTTGGGCGGCTGGATGCCGAACCCGAGGAAGGAAAGCGACGCCTCGGTCAGGATCGCGATGCCGACGATGAGGGTCGCGTTGACGACGATCGGACCGACCGCGTTCGGCAGCATGTGCCGGAACATGATCCGCAGATCGCCGGAACCGGCCGCCTTCGCCGCCTCGACGTACTCCTTCTCGCGCAGCGAGAGGAAGCTGCCGCGCACGATGCGGGCCAGGCCCGTCCAGAAGAGTAAGGCCAGGATGAACGCGACGCGGATCGGGTTGCCCGTGCCGAGGAAGGCCGCGGCAGTGAGCAGGACGGCGAGCCCGGGTAAGGTCAGGATCAGGTCGGTGAAACGCATCAGGATGTTGTCGACCCAGCCGCTGTAGTAACCGGCCACGGCGCCGATGAGCGTCCCGACGACCGTCGACACGAGCGTGACGATCAGCGCCACCTTCGCTGACGTTTGGATCCCGTAGACGACGCGCGAGAAGTAGTCGCGCCCGAGGACGTCGGTGCCGAAGAAGTGGTGTGCCTTGAGCGTCGGCGCCTTCCCGGAGTTCGCGAAGTCCTGAGCATCGAACGGATACGGCGTGATCAGGTTCGCGAACGCCCCCGCGAGCAGGATGATGGCCAGCACGACGAGGCTCGCAATTGCGAGCCGGTGCCGGAAGAACCGCCGGCGCGCATATGCCCACTGGCTCCGGGACTTGAGCTCGAGGCCGTGCTCGTGCACGAGGTCGATCCCGTCGGGGAGATCCGCGACCACTGCTGCTCCCGGCGTGGCCGGGGAGATCGTCGCGCCGTCTGCTCCCGCCCCCACGACGGGCGGGAAGTCCACATCTCTGTCCGGCCTGGTCTCAGTCAAAGCGGATTCGCGGGTCGATGTACCCGTATAACACGTCGGCAACCAGGTTGAAAGCGACGACGGCTGTTGCAGTCACCATCAGCCAGGCCATCACGACGTAGGCGTCCCGGCTGAAGAGAGCGCCCAGGAAGTAAGGCCCCATCCCGTCGAGCTGGAAGATCGACTCGGTGATGACGGCGCCCCCGATCAGAGCGCCGAAGTTGAGTGCGGAAACCGTGACGACCGGGATCAACGCATTTCGGAGCGCGTGCTTGAGGGTCACCCGCCGCTCGGGGAGCCCCTTGGCGCGCGCAGTGCGGACATAGTCGGAGTTGACGACCTCGAGCATGGACGCCCGCATGAAGCGGCTGTACTGCGCGATCGACAGCAGCATCAGTGTCATCGCCGGGATCGCGAGGTGCTGCAGGCGGTCGATCCAGAAGTGAATCCCGCCGCCGGGGTCCGGTGAGCTGAGGCCCGATGTGTAGAAGATCCGCACGTGCCACTTGATGAAGATGTTCGTGAAGAGGATCTGGAGCATCAACGCCAGCCAGAAGACCGGCATGGCAAAGCCTAAGAAGCTGAAGGTCGTCGCCGCGTAGTCGAAGATCGAGTATTGCCGGATGGCCGAGTACACCCCGATCGAGATACCGACGAGCAGAGCTAAGATCTCGGCGAGGAAGACCAGCTGCAGCGTGTGCGGGATGACGCGCTCGAGATCCTGCCAGATCTTCACGCCGGGCTGGAGGAGCGGCGATCCGAACTTGTCGGTCACTGCGCTCCTGAGCCAGTAGACGTACTGCGTCGGCAACGAATCGTTCAGGTGGTTGCGCACCTCGATGTTGTGGATCGTCTGCTTCGAGAAGAGCGGGTTCTGGCGGAGGGCCGCCAGCGGATCACCGACTGCGGTGACCGAGAAGAAGATGAGGACGCTCGCCGCGAAGAGAACAGGGATGCTGTAGAGAAGCCGCCGAACGATGTAGGTGACCATCTGCCGCCCTCGCTCTGTGAGCGCTTCGTCCCGCCCCGGGGAGAACCCCGGGGCGGGACTGACGCAATTACTTGTTGCTCAGTTTACTAACCGGCCTTCCAGGCTTCCGTGTTCCAAGTCGGGCCCTGGAGGGTCGGATTGTCGACCAGACCCTTGAGCTTCGTCTTGAAGACGAAGTAGGTCGGCTTCTGGTAGAGCGGGATCGTCGGCACGTCGTTCGCCATGACGGCGTCCGCCTTGTTGACGAGGTTGATGCGGGTCTTCGGATTGAGGGCTGCATCCGAAGCCTTGAGCGCGTTCGTCACCGAGGCCTTGCAATAGCCCTTCCAGTTCGAGCCGCCATACCCGTTCGGGTTGTCCGCGGTCTTGTCATCGGCGCAGCCGTAGATGTCGACCTGGCCGGCGGGATCGCCGGTGCCGACCCACGCGAACAGGGCGAGGTCGTACTTGTTGGTCGAGATACGCGGGAAGAACAACGACGAAGGCTGGTTGTCTGCGCGGAACTGAATGCCCGCGTCCTTCGCCTGTGCCTGCAGGATCTCGACTGCGAGCTCACGCAGCTTGTTCCCGGACGTGGTGCCGAGTCGAACCGATGCTTTCTCGCCACCGCAGGAGTAGATTCCGTCGCCGCCCTTCGTGCAGTTGTGCGCCTTCATGAGCGCGGCCACCTTCGCCAGCCGCTTCGCCTTGTTGCTGATCTGGTACTTGGCGAAGTGTGGGACGTAGAGGCCCTTCTGCGCGGTGACGTACGTCAGGTTGTTCAGGGTCGGCAGACCGGGGTTCAGGGTTGAGTAGAGCTGCTTGATCATCCCCGTGCGGTCCAGCGAGTAGGCGATCGCCTGCCGGAACCAAGCCTGGCCCAGGAGTGGATTGCTGTTGCCGGCACCCGTGTTGATGTCGATGTGCTCGATCGTCGTACCTGCGTGCGTCTGCACGCGCAGTCCCGACTGACTGCGGAGCTGTGCCAGCTGAAGCTGCGGCTGCGGGTAGATCGCGTCGACCTCGCCACCGCGGATTGCCTGGATCTCCGTGTCAGTGTTCGTCCTGAACAGGAACGTGACCTTGTCGAGCGTCGGGCGCTTGCCGAAGAACGAGTTGTTGCGGACCATGACGAGAGACTGGCCCTTCGTGTAGCTCTGGAGCTTGAAGGGGCCGCTAGCCATTGTCTGGCCGGACTTGTTGTTGTAGTTCGTGTCCCAGACCGTGTTGAAGTCCGTGCCCTCGAGCGCGTGCTTCGGCAGAACCGAAGTCGCGAACTGCACCTTGTAAGGCGCGTAAGGGGTGGTGTAGACAAACTTCACGGCCTTCGCGTTGACCTTGGTCGCGCGGGAGACGGAGTCCCATCCGGAACGGCCGGCGATGTCGAACTTGGGATCGACGATCGTCTTCCACGTGAAGATCAGGTCGTCGGCCGACACCTGCTTGCCGTCGCTCCACTTCGCCTTCTTGTTCAGCGTGACGACAACCGTGAAGGGCTTCTTGCTGGTGACCTTCGCGGTGCCCATGTAGGGCTTAATGGTGAAGTCGGGCTTGACGATGAGCGGGCTCGCGAGTGCGATGCCGGCGGTCCACGACGTCCACGTGTTGTTGCAGCCCCCCGTGAAGCCGTTGAGACACGGCGGCTCCTGCTCTGCGCCGAAGGTCATCGACCCTGCAGTCGACTTGTTCGACGCGCCGCCGGCGGCCCCGGCGACGATGAGGCTCGCCACGGCAACGAGTACGCCGAAAACGAGCCGGAAATGACTTCGATGCATCTACTTCCCTCCGTTCGGTCGGAGCGCGAAGCGTGTCTCCGCACTCCCATTCCTCCTCTACCGCGGTCCGCTGCCAGCGGACGCGGTAGTCTGTCACAAGGGACGCCTTCCCCTGCCCCGGTTCAGACGCCGGGTGGGGTGTTTTGTTAGCCCCTCGTCTACCCCGTCTGGGCGTCGGCCCCGGCCACCACTTCCAAGATCTCCTGTGTGATCTCGGCCTGCCGGGCCCGGTTCATGGCGAGGGTGAGCGTGTCGATCAGCTCTCCCGCGTTCTTTGACGCATTTCGCATCGCGGTCATGCGGGCGCCGTGCTCCGAGGCTGCCGACTCCAGCAAGGCCCGGTAGAGCTCGGTCTCGATGTAGACCGGCAGGAGCCGCTCCAGGATCTGCTCAGGCTCGGGCTCGAAGATGAAGTCACCACGCATGGCGTCGTCTTGGCGATCCTCGTCACCCGTCTCCAGCAGGTCCTCCGAGAGTGGGAGGACGTCCTGCACCGTCACCTTCTGGACCAGGGCCGACTCGAACTGGTTGTAGACGACGATCACCCGGTCGACCTCGCCTTCCGTGTAGAGGTCGGCCAACCGGTGTGCGATCGCCTGAGCGTCCGCGTACCGGGGCCGGTCTGTGAAACCGGTGAACTCTCCGGCAAGCTCGAGCCGCCGGAAGCGAAGCGAGCCGACCCCGCGGCGACCGACGCCGATCCAGCGAGCCTGCTTGCCCTCCCCGCGGAGTTGGCGCTCCAGCGCCAGCGCGCGCCGGAGGATCTGCGAGTTGAACGCACCCGCGAGGCCCCGGTCTCCGGTGAGCGGAACAATCGCGACGGTCTGCTCCTCGTCGTGCTTCTGCAGAAGCGGCAGCCCGCGCACCGACGAGCTCGCGCGCG
>JBBWZE010000270.1:0-2858 GCA_039648845.1 Actinomycetota bacterium
CCCTCCTTCGCCGTGCCGAGCGTCAGCAACGACATGATCTGCGTCTGCCCGCGCGTGAAGAGGCCCGAGCCGTGCACGCGCGGCGAAACGCCGACCTCGCACTCGATCGGACGGATCTCCTCCGGACTACGGCCGTCGGGCCGGTGCTTGTCCACCGCGATCTTGCGGCGCACCAGCTCTTTGTAGACCGCCTCGGCCGACTTCTTCACGTAGTTCTTCGTGATCGAGTCCTTCGCGGTCGCCGCGTCCCCCTCGCCGACAGACGGGCCGACCGGGAACGGCAGCTTGACCGTGTCGATGATGCGATCGAAGAGCAGCTGGCGCTTCGCCGACTTCAGCTCCTTCGAGTCCTGCTCCGCGTCGGTCAGTGCTCGCAGGTCGCTCTCGAATTGCTCACGCACGGGTTGCAGCACCGCCTGAAGGCGGATCTGCTCGAGTACCGTCGCGAGGCTCATCTTCCGCTGCACCTGCAGGAGCACGTCCTCCTCGGTCGAGTCCATGCTCAGCTCGCCCAGCGCCTCTTCGATGACGGCGTCGGCCGCGCGCAGCCCCTCCGCATTGATCCGCTCGCGGATCTTGTCGCCGAACTCCCGCTCGACCTCGTCCGTCACGCTCGAATCGAGCCACTTCGCCTTGCCGGCCTGGCGCTGGAGATCCACCTGTGCCTCGCAGAGCTTCTTGACCTCCGAGTGCGCAAGGTCGAGCGCCTCGAGCAGCTTCTCTTCGCTGACCTGGTTCGCGCCCGCCTCGACCATCGTGAGCGCGTCTGGCGTGCCGACGACGATCAGGTCGAGCTCTTTGTGCTCCTCCACCTCGGGGAGCGTGGGATTGACGACGAGCTCACCGTCGATGATCGCGACCCGAACGGCTCCGACCGGGCCGAGAAACGGCATCGGCGAGAGCATCAATGCGGCCGATGCGCCGTTGATGCACAGGATGTCGTGCGCGGTGATCAGGTCGGCGCTCAGCACCGTGCAGATCACCTGGGTCTCGTTCTTGTACCCCTTCGGCCAGAGCGGCCTGATCGGCCGGTCGATCATTCGCGCGGTGAGAATCGCCCGCTCTGTCGGGCGGCCCTCGCGCTTGAAGAAGCCGCCGGGGATCTTCCCGGCCGCGTACATACGCTCTTCGACGTCGACGGTGAGCGGGAAGAAGTCCGCGCCCTCGCGCGGCTCCATCCGGCCCTGTGCCGTCGCCAGCACCATCGTGTCTCCGGAGCGGACGATGACGGAACCATCCGCCTGCTTCGCCAGCTTTCCGGTTTCGAACGTCATTTCGCGTCCACCGACTGTCACGCTGACGTCGGCCCTGCGCTCGGTGGCAATTGCCATCAGTTGTCCTCCACTCTGCTTTTGCGGGAGAGTGGGGACTCGAGTCAGCGTCGGGGAGCGGCGCTCGCTCGAATCTCCACCCTCCTATTGGGTGAATCCCGTTGCCAGACTTCAGTCCGGCTTGGGCGTCCTATTTTACGGGACTACCTGCGTAGGCCCAGTTCCTTGATCAGTGCTCGGTACCCCTCCAGATCGTGTTTCTGCAGGTACGTCAGGAAGCGCCGTCTCCGGCCGACGAGCTTCAACAGCCCGCGGCGCGAATAGTGATCCTTCGGGTGGGCACGCAGGTGCTCCGTCAGATCGTTGATGCGCTTCGTGAGGAGCGCGACCTGCACCTTGGTCGACCCCGTGTCGGTCTTGCTCGTCCCATGTTGCTGGACGATCTCCTGTTTCACTTCCTTCGTAAGGCCCATCTCATCCGACCTCCGTCCTGGTTACCAGTCCCAGCAATCCGCTGGAAGTAGGCGGAAAGCCGCGGCTGCGGTCGGTGAAAAGGGTAGCAACGATGCGGGTCACCTGAGCAGGAGCTTGCCTATGCGTCGTTGAGCAACGAACAGGCCGCAGGCCCCGAGAACGAGGAGATAGCCGACGTTCACGAGCTGGGGCCAACCGACGACGCCGAGGTTGAGTGCGCGGAGCAGCTGCACGGCGTGGTAGAGCGGGGAGAAGCGCACGACCCATTGGATCGCATCCGGATAGGTCGTGATCGGGAAGAACGTCGCCGAGAACAGGAACATTGGCAGTTGCACGAGGCCGATGAGCTCGAAGTCCTGCCACGTGCGCATGAACGTGGTCGCGGCCACGCCGACGCCTGCGAATGCGAAGCCGATCACGACCGCCCCGGGCAACGCGAGCAGCCCCCACGCCGACTCGATCAGGCCGAGGGCTCCGGCCACGGCCATGAACGAGATCGCATAGAGGAACCCTCGGAAGAGCGCCCACGCGGTCTCGCCCACCGCGACGTCGGCCGGCTCGATCGGCGTCGAGAGCACCGCGTCATATGTCTTCATGTACTTCAGTTTCCAGAACACGTTCGTCGCGTCGTAGATCGCGCCGTTCATGGCCGCCGAGGCCAGCAGCGCCGGTGCGACGAAGCTCGCATACTCGACGAGCCGTCCACCCGGGCCCGGCACCTCGCCGACGAAGTGCCCCAGCCCGATGCCCATCGAGAAAAGGTAGAAGAGGGGCTCGAAGACACCCGAGAAGATGACCATCCAGGAGCGGCGGTACACCATCAGATTGCGCTCGAAGAGCAGCCGGCCCCGACTCCCGGCAAACGCAATAGTCGTCACTTCAGCAGCCTCTCCGCGTACGTGCGCTGCGCCCAGATGAAACCGACCACGACGAAGAGCAGGAGATACGCCGTGTGCCCGAGCGCACGCACGACATGCACGTCGCCCAGCGTGAACATGCGGCAGAGCTCGACTCCGTGCCAAAGCGGTGTGGCGTAGGCAAGCCATTCGAGCGGCAGGGGAAGGCGCGACACCGGAAAGAACGTTCCAGAGAAGAGAAACATCGGGACGACGA
>JBBWZE010000079.1:0-6462 GCA_039648845.1 Actinomycetota bacterium
GCGGGCCCAGATCCTGAGCTCGCCGACGTGCTCGAAGCCGAGCCGTCGGTAGACACCTTCCCCTTCGGGGCTCGGCGCGAGGATCGATGGGAGACCTGTATCGACGAGCATTGCCGAACGCGTGAGCGCGGTGCCGTACCCACGCCGTCTCATCGACGCGATCGTCGTGACGCCGAAGATGCCGACGGCTTGGTCGGTGCGGTAGCTCATTGCCGCGCCGACCGGCTTACCCTCGACTCTCCCGAGCCAGAGAACCATGCGCGGCTCGTCGAGGATCGTCGGGGGATGAATCGCGCCGGGCTCGATTGTGTCGCCCTCGTTCCCGAAACCCCGCACACTGACCGCCTCGAGCTCTTCCACTTCCTGCGCAGTCGCGACTCGTACGATCTCGAGCTCGTCAGGCGTCTCGCCGGAAGGCGCCACTGACGGTTCGCAGAAAAACCACGGCTCGTGCCGCCAGTCGTGGAAGCCGAACTGTTCGAGGGCGACGGTCTGCCACGAGTCGCATACCGCTCCGGCTGCGTCGGCAACCGCTTCGGCCGGGGTGTCGGGACGACGCGTGATCGCACTGAAGTAGATGTGTGGCGCCTGGTCGAGCGCGTGCCACGCGAAAGCATCGGCAGCAGACCGAAGGCCGAGCGCCGCGAGCCACGCCGAATGCCAGCCGGCGACGGCATCGGCGCACAGGGCAACCGGATCCTTCATTCGCGAAGCGTATGCGGTTAGGTGCGCAGGACGACTTCGAGCGCCGTGCCGAGACCCGGCTTCGACGTGAGTGTGAATCCGCCCTCGATCGTCTTCGTGCGTGCGCGAATGTTCTTCAGGCCCTGACCTGCCGCGGGCGATTCGCCGTCGAAGCCTTCACCGTTGTCGCGGACGAGCACGAAGCGCTCGTAGTCGCGATTACCGATCACCACCTCGGCCCAGGTGGCGTTCGCATGCTTGCGCACGTTGGCCAAACCTTCCTGCACGATGCGGAAGACCTCGATCTGCTCGTCCGCAGCCAGTCTGACCTCGGAGTCGATCTCGAGGTCGACCTCGAGCTGCCCATCTGCAGTCAGGAACTCGATGTACCGGCGCAAGGCAGCATCGAATGGCGCGTTTCCTGCTGCGCTGGACAGTGCCAGGATCGCGAAGCGCGCCTCTTGCTGAGCCGCGTTAGCAGCCTCTCGGAGCTTTGCGATCGTCTCCTCCTGCGGCGCTCCGTTCTCCAGCATCGAAGCATGCGTCGAGACGGCGAAGAGATACTGGGCGAGTCCGTCGTGGATCTCGCGCGCGACCCGTGCGCGCTCCTCGGCGACCGCGCGTCCGAACTCTGCGTAGCTGATCGCGCGCCAGGCACCCGCGAGCAGCAGTCCGTACGCAAGCAGCCGCAAAGCGTCGCCGCGCGAGACCGACCCCGCTGCGAGCACAGGTGTAAAGACGTAATGCAGCGAGGCGAACAGCATCAGCGTCGAGCCCAGCGCGAGCCAGCGGTCGAGATCCTCGCGCCGCTCGTAGAAACGTTTCCCGAATCCGACGACCGCAAGAAGATTCAGGAGTGCCTGAGCGGCCAGCGTGCCGGTCAGCACGCCGGGAGTCTCGGAGTGCGGATCGATCGCAGGGAGGACGGCGCTCGAGGACCGGAGCGCAAGCCAACCGAGGATCAGCACGACACACGCGGCGACCGCGGTGTTCGCGAGTGCTCGCGGTCCCGACCGCCCAGGGACGAACGGGGCTGCCGCGATGAGCGTCCAGGCGAGCAGGCGGCCGGCGACGCCCGCCCAGGCCTCCGCTCGCTCGACGGGCTGACCGTCGAGCACCGGCGCAATCGCAAAGGCGACGATGGAGATCGAGGCGATGAGGAAGCCGGTGCAGAGAAAGAGGTCGAGGCGCCGGCCCTCGACCGCAAATCGGATCCCGGCGAGAAGGGCGATGATCCCGCCCGCGAACGCCATGACCGTCTGGAGGACGAGGCCGAGCTGCGGCAGAGAGAATTTCGTCTCGAGCTCGTGATTGGAGACGAAGAGCGCGAGCGAGGAGCCGAGCAAGCCGAACAGGAGGATCTCTCCCCAGAGCCAGGCCTGGAAGTCGTCTCTGCTGTCTTGTCGCATGTTCACTCTTGTCGGCAGATAGCAGTCCGCCGATAAGCCTTGAGACCCTGATGGCTGAGCGAATCCTCCTCGTCGACGACCACCCCCTCACGCGCTCGGCTCTGGCCGGGCTGCTGAAGCAGCATGGCTTCGAGGTGGTCGGGGAGGCCTCCGGCGGCGAGGAGGCGATCGAGGCTGCCGCTCGACTCGAGCCCGACCTGATCCTGCTCGACCTCTCGATGCCCGGCCTTGACGGCTTGAGCGCGCTGCCGCGTCTGCGCGAGGCCGCCCCCCAATGCGAGGTCGTCGTCCTCACCGCCTCCGGAACGGAAGAGAACCTCCTCGGCGCAATTCGCGGCGGCGCGGCGGGCTACCTGCTCAAGAGCGAACCGCCGGAGCGAATCGTGGACTTCCTCCGCGGAGTGGCGCAGGGGGAGGCCGCGCTTTCGGGGGCCGTGGCGCGTCGGCTGCTCGAGCAGGTGCGTGAAGGCGGCGGGCGGAGCTCGGGTGTCCCCGACTCGATCGCAACCGTGCTCTCGGCGCGGGAACTCGAAGTGCTGCTCCTCCTCGACGACCACCTAGCCACCGACGAGATCGCGAAACGGCTCTTCATCTCGGAGCACACGGTGCGCTCGCACGTGAAGAGCCTGTTGCGAAAGCTCGGCGTCTCTTCGCGCCGGGAAGCGCTCGAGGCTCTGTCCGTAGCCCGCCGCTGAGTGCCTCACCCGCCATGGGTGAGTGCCTTCCCCTTGGCCGGGCGATGCCTCCAAGGGGCTCGCTGCCGATACTTCCGGAGAACGATCAGTGGCGAACGATTTCGACGGCCGGCTCTCAGCCGGCCGTCGTCTTTTCCGAGAACCCTGCCAAGGCCGCAGCGACCAGGCGCGGCAGTGTCGCGATGTTGTAGCCACCCTCGAGCACGGCGGCCACGCGTGGCGCAAGCGCTGCGCAGCGCCTGCTGAGCTCGCGAAAGCCGTCCGCACTGACGCGCATCTCCGCAAGCGGGTCGTCTTCATGAGCGTCGAAACCGGCCGACACCAGAACGAGATCAGGGCCGAACTGCCCGACCGCCGGTTCGACCACCTCGTCGAACGCCAGTAGGTACTCGTCGTCCCCGGAGCCCGCGCTCAACGGAATGTTCACGGTCGTCTCGTTCTGTTCGGTCGGACCGCCGCTGCCCGGATAGAAAGGCCACTGATGGAGCGAGACCAACAGAACCGTGTCGTCCTCCCAGAAGATTTCCTGCGTGCCGTTGCCGTGATGCACGTCGTAGTCGACGATCGCTACACGGCCCACGCCACGCACGGCCTGCATGTGGCGCGCAGCGACGACGACGTTGTTCACGAGGCAGAAGCCCATCGCGGCTCCCGGCCGAGCGTGATGGCCTGGCGGCCGCACCAGAGCAAAACCGGACGTCTCGGCGGCGTCGATTGCGATCCCCGCGGCCAGCAGTGCTGCCGTCCAGCTCGTCTCCGTGGCGACCGTATCGGCATCGAGGAAGGTCGGCTGCGTCAGCGCCTCGAGCGCGTCGAGGTACTCGGGCGCGTGTACGCGTTCGACAGCCGAGCGCGCCGCGGGCCGCCCTTCGCGTGCCCCGGGGAACGCTGCGACCAGGGCCGCGAGCCGGTCGGGCGACTCCGGATGGTCGACGGTCGGGTGCAGGCGCGCGAGCGCCCGATGAGTCAGGACGTCGATCGGCGGACGGCCTCAGCTAGGTCGTCGAGTGCGAGCGAGCCCTGCGCACGGCCGACGAGGTAACAGAGCAGAGGTGCATTGATCCGTTCGCCGCTGTCGTGTGCGGCGATGCGCGCCAGGTCGAGGAGTGTGCTGGACTCTTCGTCGGAAAGCTGAAGCGTTGCGGGATCGAGCCCGGCCTCGGAGGCGAGGGCATCGCGCGCCCGCGTGAGCCAGTCGTCCACCGGCCCGATCCTACGCGGCCTGCGCGGCGATCCTGTCGGCCTGGGCATTCATGCCCAACTGCCGAACGAAGGAAGACGCCTCCGCCCAGTTGGGGGTCTGATCTACGAGGGGAGGTAGGGGGGCGGAGGCGTCTAGGGTTGCCATTCGACGGTAGATCCGCAGTTCCTCCGCCTGCGCTTCGAAGCGCCCCTCCTCGAGCATCGCCTCGAGCGTTCCGTACTGGGCCAGGAGGTTCGCCGCCGTCTTTGGCCCCACGCCGCGAGCGCCGGGGAGCTTGTCCGACGGGTCGCCGCGTAACGCGATGAAGTCCGGTACCTGCCTCGGCTCGACGCCGTAGCGCTCTTGCACCTCCGTAGGCCCCACCCGGCTGAGCTCGCTCACCCCGCGGGTCGGTTGGAGAATGGTCGTCCGCTCGCTCGCAAGCTGGAACGAGTCGCGGTCGGATGTGACCACGACCGCGGTGCCCCGGTTCTTCTCCTCCTGCGCGACGGCGGCGGCCAGAAAGTCGTCGGCCTCGTAGCCCTCGCCCTTGGCAGCGACGAAGCCGAAGGAACGCACGAGCTCCGGAAGCAAGTCGAGTTGCTCGAGCAGTTCGGCGTCGAACTCGCGGCCACCCTGGTACCCCGCGAAGAGCTCGTGCCTGTACGTGGGCACGAAGAGCGTGTCCCAGCCCACGATGACGGCGCGGGGCGCCTCGGCCTGCCAGAGGCGCATGAGGAAGTTCGAAAACCCGACGAGCGCGTTGCTCGGCTTGCCCTCGGCCCGGCGCATCGACCTCGGCAGCGCGTGGTACGCGCGGTGTGCGAGGGAATCGCCGTCGATCACGAGCAGCGGCCTGCTCATCGGCCGCTCTCCGGCCGACGAGCCAGGGAAGGGGCGTCAGGGGAAACCGTGAGGTTTTTCCCTTCCTGCTCCTCGGCGCACGCGGCGATCTGAGCGGCGCGGGTGCTGAGGCGTGACCTGAAGAAGGGGGCTAGTGGGGGAAACATGGTTTCCGCCACTGGAAGCGCGCCGCAGGCGAACGACTTGGTCACAGATTCGCACCCAGACGGTCGATTTCCGCCATCAGCCGGTCGGTCGCCTGGCGCGCTGCGATGTCGGGATCCTCGTCCTTCAGATCATTCAGCGGGATCGGCGTGCCGTAGCGCACTCGCAGCGGCCCGAGCTTCGAGAGCCGGTCGGTGCCCGCGATCGCGGCTGGCACGAGTGGCACGCCGGCCTCGAGCGCAATCCGAGCGGCGCCCGTGTGCGCCTTGGCCTGGTACCGCTTCACGAGCCCTTTCCGCTGCCGCGTGCCGTGCGGGAACATTGCCACCACGTTCCCCTGACGAGCGAGGCCGATCGCCGTGTCGATTGCCTCGAGGTCACGCTCGCCACGCCGCACGGGGAAACCGCCGCCCGCAGTTATCACCCGACCCAGGGGCCACCAGTACAGCTCGGATTTCGCCATGAACCGAAGAAACCGCCTCGGCCACAGCGGGAGTCCGAGAGGCCAGGGATCGAGGTTCGAGATGTGGTTGGCCGCGAGGACGTAACCGCCCTCGGCGGGAAGGTTCTCCGCACCCTCGGCACGCAATCGGTACAGCCAGCGCACCACGGGCCAGGAGAGTGCGGCGATGAGGGAATAGAGGAGACTGGGCCGCACCCGGCCAAGTATCCCCGGCCCGGCGCCCATTCCGAGGGACGCTATGGTGTTTTGGATGCCCAAGACCCTTGTCATTGCAGAGAAGCCCTCCGTCGGCCGCGATCTCGCGGGCGCGCTGGACGGACCCTTCCAGCGGCGGAAACTCGACGACATCAAGCCGAAGCGGGGCAAGAAGAAGGCCGAAGAGCCGACGAACGAAGAGGTCGTCGAGTCCGCGAAGTCGACGGCCAAGACCCGAGCCACCCGCGACGAGGCGGTCTTCCTCGAATCCGACGACTACGTGATCACTTGGGCCGTCGGCCATCTGGTGCAGCTGGCCGAGCCCGAGGAGTACGACGAAAAGTGGAAGAAGTGGAAGATGGCCGACCTGCCGATCGTCCCGCCGAACGGCTTCAAGCTCGTTCCTCGCGACGCGAAGTCGAAGAAGCAGCTGAAGCTGATCGAGACGCTGCTGAAGCGCGAGGATGTCGACAAGATCATCAACGCATGTGACGCCGGCCGTGAGGGCGAGCTCATCTTCGCCTACGTGTACGAGTCGGTCTTCGGCAGCTCCGCAACGAGCCCGAAGGCGCCGAAGCCCGTCGAGCGTCTGTGGATCTCGTCGATGACGAAACAGGCGATTCGCGAAGGGTTCGAGAAGCTCCGCCCGGGCACCCAGATGCAGTCGCTGGAGGACGCCGCGCGCTCACGGTCCGAGGCCGACTGGCTCGTCGGTATGAACGCAACGCGCGCCGCGACGATTCGCGGCCGCGCGTGGGTCGGCGGCGTCGTCTCGCTCGGCCGCGTGCAGACGCCCACGCTCGGGCTGATCGTCAAGCGCGAGCG
>JBBWZE010000013.1:0-3059 GCA_039648845.1 Actinomycetota bacterium
TGCTTCTGCTCGCGGCAACAGCCATCGTCCAACTCGCCCAGCACCGCCCGCTACAGCGGATCGCGTTCAACGTCGCAGTTCTCGCTCTCGTCGCCCTTGCCGCAGGTTTGTTGATCGCCCCCATCCACGGCTCGAGCGTCGGTGCGGTGGTCGCTCAGGTCGTGCTTGCGGCCACTGCCGACAATGTCGTCAACATCGTCCTGATTTCGGCTGCGATCGCGCTCAGCAGCGGCCAGCCCTATCTCCGGCTGATGCGGACGCACATCCGCGCGACCATCGTGCCGTTTGCGTTCATGGCGTCTGCGGCGCTGATGCTCGTCGTCCTGTGGGAGCGTTCGCCGGTGTTGTCAGTGGCGCTCGTCGGGCCGCTGCTCGCGATCGCGCTTTACCAGCGCTCGACGCACCGCGCGCTTCGGGCGATGCGCCTTGCCCTGACCGATCCGCTGACCGGGCTCGGCAATCACCGTCAATTCCACGAGCGGCTCCAGCGCGAACTCTTGCGCGCCGAGGAGCAGGCGAGGCCGCTGACGCTCTGCTTCGTCGACATCGACGACTTCAAGAAGATCAACGACCGCTTCGGGCATCCGTCGGGCGACCGCGTCCTCTCGCAGGTCGGCGCCAGGCTTCGCCAGGGCGGCGAGGCCTTCCGGCTCGGCGGCGACGAGTTCGCGCTTCTGCTTGTCGATCACGACGAGGCGATGGCACTGACGGCCGCAGATTCGATCGTCGAGCGGATAGCGACGGTCGATTTCGACCACATCGGCACCGTGACGGTGAGTGCGGGCATCGCGACTTTTCCGATGCAGGGCCACGGGCGCGACGAGCTCATCCGCCTCGCCGACAGCGCTCTGTACTGGGCGAAGGAGCACGGCAAGAATCGCGTGCGGCTCTATCGCCCGGAAGTCGTCGAGATCTCAGAGCTCAAACGACTTGCGGCTGGGCCCGACAAGGCCGCGCGTTACCGGGCCGCGGCGTCCCTCGCCAAGGCGGTCGACGCCCGCGACACGTACACGGGAAGTCACTCCGAGCGAGTGGGCGAGCTGGCTGCGCGGGTAGCGTCGAGCTTGGGCCTAGATGCGGAACAGGTCGAACTCACACGCCTCGCCGGCAGCCTCCACGACCTCGGCAAGCTCGCAATTCCGGAGGAGATCCTGCGCAAGCCCGGCACGCTGGCCGATTCGGAGCGGCTCGTACTGGAACGGCATCCCCAGATCGGCTTTCGCATGCTCGACAGCCTCGGCGTCGACCCGGTCGCCGATCTCGTCCTGCACCATCACGAGCGCTGGGACGGCGGCGGGTATCCAGACGGCCTGCGCGGCGAACAGATTCCGCTCGGCGCCCGGATCATCTTCGTCGCCGATGCGTACGACGCAATGACGTCCGACCGGATCTACCGGCCGAAGCGTTCTTCCCAGGCCGCACTCGCAGAGCTCGAGCGCTGCGCGGGCACACAGTTCGACCCGGGCATCGTCGCGGCGTTCGCGGAGGAGCTCGGACACAGTGCCTCGCTTGAGCCCGTTGCGGCTTTGCCGGCACTTGCGTCCTAACCAGCTCGGAAGGACGCGGCCGACCCGCGCGTGCCGGCTTTGCCGGCGCGCGCCGCTACGGCGTTCCGAAGGAGAATCGCTTTGTGATCATCACGGTGCGCGCAGCGCGCCGGATCACAAAGGGATGTTTCCGTGCTTGCGCCGCGGGCGCGGCTCTTGCTTCGTCAGTGAGGTCTCCAGAGCGTCGATGAGCACGGGCCGCGTGCGCCGCGGCTCGATCACCTCGTCCACGTACCCGCGCTCCGCTGCGGCGTACGGATTGGCGAACCGCTCGCGGTAGTCCTCGATCAGCTCCGCTCGCCGAGCGTCGGGGTCGGCGGCCTCCTCGAGCTCCTTCCGGAAGATGATGTTCACCGCGCCGTCGGGGCCCATCACGGCGACCTCGGCGGTCGGCCACGCGAAGTTGAAGTCTGCGCGGATGTGCTTCGAGCTCATGACGTCGTAGGCGCCCCCGTAGGCCTTGCGCGTGATCACGGTCAGCTTGGGCACCGTCGCCTCCGCGTACGCGTAGAGCAGCTTGGCGCCGTGCCGGATGATCCCGCCCCACTCCTGCTGCGTTCCCGGCAGGAACCCGGGCACGTCGACGAGCGTGACCAGCGGGACGTTGAACGCGTCGCAGAAACGGATGAAGCGCGCCGCCTTCACCGACGAGTCGATGTCGAGCACGCCCGCGAGCGAACGCGGCTGGTTGCCGATTAGTCCAACCGGGTGTCCTCCGAGTCGCGCGAGGCCACACACGATGTTCTCCGCCCAGTGCTCGTGTACCTCGAGGAAGTCGCCGTCGTCCACGATCCGGCGAATGACCTCGTGCATGTCGTACGGCTTGTTCGGGCTGTCCGGAATGAGCGTGTCGAGCTCGGGCTCCTCCCGGCCCGGTGGATCCGACGGCTCGGAGAACGGCGGCGGATCCAGATTGTTTTGCGGCAGAAACGAGAGGAGGTAGCGCGCGTCCTCGAGGCAGGCCTTCTCATCAGGAGCGATGAAGTGCGCGACCCCCGACTTGGCGGCGTGGGTCGACGCGCCGCCGAGCTCCTCGAAGGTCACCTCCTCCCCGGTCACTGTCTTCACGACGTCGGGACCGGTAATGAACATGTACGAAGTCCCCTCGACCATGAAGACGAAGTCCGTGATCGCGGGCGAGTAGACGGCGCCCCCGGCGCAGGGGCCCATCACGAGCGAGATCTGCGGGATCACGCCGGAACATTGAACGTTGCGCCAGAAGATCTCGGCATAGCCCGCCAGCGACACGACACCTTCCTGGATGCGCGCGCCGCCCGAGTCGTTGATGCCGATGACGGGGCAGCCGAATTTGAGCGCCATGTCCATCACCTTGCAGATCTTCTCGGCGAAGACCTCGCTAAGCGACCCGCCGAATACGGTGAAGTCCTGTGAAAAGACGAAGACCTTGCGGCCGAAGATCGTCCCGTAGCCGGTGACGACAGCGTCGCCGTACGGCCGCCGCTCGAGCATCCCGAAGTTGGGTTCGCGGTGTCGCACGTAACGATCGAGCTC
>JBBWZE010000034.1:0-3758 GCA_039648845.1 Actinomycetota bacterium
TCTCGAGCCGGCGCTGGAAGCGCTCGACGCGTCCGCCCGTGTCGACCAGCTTCTGCTTGCCCGTATAGAACGGGTGGCAGTTGGAGCAGATCTCGACGTGGAGCTCGGGCTTCGTGGAACGCGTCTGAAACGTGTTCCCGCAGGAGCACGTAACGGTCGCGAGGACGTATTCGGGGTGAATCTCAGGCTTCATCCGAATTCAGGATAGCAGCGGCTGTTTCGGGTGCCACGTTGCCCCCGGAGACGACGGCGGCCACCGTTTGACCCGGTTCTGGCACGAACGCTCCGGACAGCAAAGCCGCGGCCGTAGCCGCACCGGCGACCTCGCAGGCCAGCTTCATCCGGCCGTACATGAAGCGGAATGCCTCCTTCAGTGAGTCCTCAGTGACGAGCACCGACTCGACTCCGAGCTCCGTGCAGACACGGACGCAGTTCGCGCCGGCATACGGACCGTTGAGACCGTCGGCGATCGACTTCGCCTCGACGGTGACCGGCTCGCCCGCCTTCAGGCTCTCGTGCAGGGCCGGCGAGCGTTCAGGCTCCACGGCGATCACGCGCGCCTGCGGGTTGAGTGCCTTGACGGCGGTGGCGATCCCTGAGACGAGCCCTCCTCCTCCGACCTGGACGAGGACGACGCCCGCATCGGGCGCATCCTCAAGCATCTCCAGGCCCACGGTTCCCTGTCCCGCCATCACGTACGGATCGTCGTATGGATGCACGAGAGTGCGGCCGGTCGACTCGATCAGTTCCTCGAGCCGCTCGAAGGCAGTCGGAATGTCGGCGGCTTCGGTGTCGATCGTCGCGCCGTAGCCGCGGGCTGCGGCGATCTTCATCGGGCTCGCTGTCCGCCACATGACGACCAGCGCGTCGATTCCCTCGGATGCCGATGCGTAGGCCACCGCCTGCGCATGGTTCCCCGCAGAGATCGAGATGACGCCCCGCTTCTTCTCGTCGTCGGTGAGCGTCGCGAGCTTGTTCAGCACGCCGCGCGGCTTGAACGAGCCTGTGCGCTGGAAGAGCTCGGCCTTGAACCGGATGTCGGCCTCGACCTGATCGGAGAGCGTGGCGGAGCGGAGCAGCGGCGTTCGGTGCAGCCGGTCACCGATTCGCTCGCGTGCGCGATAGACATCGTCGAGAGAGATCAGCGAGCCGGTCGTCGCCATGTCGGAGATCGTACTTCGGGCGCGGCTTTAGACGTACTCCTCGCTCTCTGCGTAGGCCAGGCGCCGATCCACCCGTTGCTCGCGTTCCGCGTCCGGAAGGAACCAGCGCTCTGCGACGGCGGTGGGTACGACCGCCGACAGGACGACGACGCTGACGAGCAACGAGAACTGGTTCTTGTCGATGATCCCGGCGTTCAGCCCGTACAGCGACGAGATCGTGCCGAAGGTCAGCCCTGTGCTCATCAGCAGCGTCGTGAGGCTGCCATGTCTCCGATCGGCTCGACGCGCCAGTGGGTAGATGAAGGCGATCTTGGGCAGCATCTTCGCCACCAGCAGGACGGCGAGCAGCCCCAGGTTCGTGGCGACGGCACCGAGCGAGACGTTCATCCCGCCCTTGACGAAGAAGAGCGACGTCGTCGAAAGGGCCCTTCCGGCAATCAGCGGCGCGCGTGTGCTCCAATCGAGGACGAGGTACGCAGTGGCCGAAGCAACGAGGAACGGCCCGAGGAACGAGACCACGCCGATCCCAAGCGAAGCTCCAAGGCGACGGCGCATGTACGCCGGGTCGACTTCCATCCCGGCGAGGAACGTGAGGACGATCGAGCCGAACTGGGCGATGAAGTCGAGCCACCCCTGGGTGTGCAGGTGAAACAAATTGCCCGCCGCGACCCCGAGAGCGAGCTCAAGCAGCGCCACGGTCAGACCGACCTCGACCGAGATCAGGCTGGCGACGAGAACTACGGCGGCGAGAACTGTTGCGAGCTGAACTGAATCCACGATGGCCTCCTACTGATCGTCGTTGGACGTTCGGTAGAGGCCATCAGCCCGAGAGGGCGGTTAGGCGCGAGCCTCATCGCGCTCTCCGGAGAATACGGGCCGCTTCTTAGTATTTGCCTTTGCCGCAGCCGGCCAGCAGGAAGGGGGCCGCGGTCGCGAGCAAGAGTGTCAGTCGTCTTCGCATACCGTTCCTTACTCCTTGGCGGGACCGGCGGTTTTCTTGACCGCGCTACGTCACAGTTTCGTACCCGTGCCTGGCACCGGTACGTGTCCGGAAGAGCGTCTGCCTTTGCCACAGAGTTCCTTGGAGACGTGACAATGTCGTCACAGCGACGTCACCGTTTCGTACCCGTGCCTGGCACCGGTACGTGTCCCGAGGAGCGTCGCCTTCGCGGCTAGGTCAGCTTGTACTCGGGGCCGCTGCCGCCTTCGGGCGGGGTCAACCGGCCGCCCTTCGCGGTGATCGCGCCGCACTGGACGCAGTTCGACGGCGTAACGTCGACGCCCGTCTCCGTTGCCTCGTAGACCTGCGCCGGGCACATTCGTTCCCAGAGCTCCGCAACGTCTTGTGGGACCTCACGCCGGATGACGATGTGGTTCGGCTGGTCGTCGCGAGTCTTGTTGCCGGAGGCGAAGACGGACGAGAGCTTGTCGAACGTGAGCTTGCCGTCAGGCGCTGGATAGCTCTTCGCGCGGCCGGTCCGGATCAGATCGACGTCGGCATCTCGCTCGAGCTCGAGGTCATGCCGTGGAAAGCGGCCCTTCGTGGCGGTCATCGCGCCCGCGAGCGCCCCGCCGACGACGAAGCCGCGCCCGAATGCGGGCCGCATGTTGCGCACCTCGTAGAGGTCCTTCCAAACGAAGCTCCGCTTCAGAGAATCGTCATAGCCCGAGAGCGCACCGGGCGTCGCGGGCGTCTGTCCGCGCTGCAGCGAACCAAATGCCGCTTCGGCTGCGAGCGCGCCCGACTCGATCGCATAGTGGATCCCCTTGAGCGCAGGAACGTTCACGAGCCCGGCGCCGTCGCCGCAGATCAGCAGCCCCGGCGCGTGCAGCTGCTTCGGCAGCGCGAGAAAGCCGCCCTCGGGAATCGTCTTGGCGCCCCACTCGACGCGCTCGCCGCCTTCCAGCAGCCTGCGCACGAGCGGATGCGTCTTCAGCTCCTGCAAGAGATCGTGGACGGAGAGCTCCACATCGCGGTAGTCGAGACCGACGACCATCCCGAGCGTGAGCATGTCCTCGCCCATCGGATAGATGAACGAGCCGCCGAACTCGCGGTACCTCGCATTCGGCCGCAGCGGCCAGCCCATGGTGTGGATCACACGGTCGAGTGGGCGCGCGACCTTCCAGACCTCCTTCACCCCGAGCGCCCAGACCTGCGGCTTTTCGCCTGCAAGGCCGAAGCGCTCGAATGCGACGCCGGTGAGATGTCCCTGTGTCCCTTCGGCGAGGACCGTGACCTTCGCGACCAGATCCGAGCCCGGCTCGAAGTTTCCCAACGACTGCCCATCGCGTCCCCGGCCCTTGTCGCCCGTCCTCACGCCGCGTGCCCGGCCGTCCGAGACGAGGAGCTTCTCCGCCGCCGTCTCGGGCAAGAGCATGACGCCCGCTTCTTCCGCCTGTTCGGCGAGCCAGCGGCCGAGTCGCGACAGCGACGCCACATAGTTGCCCTCGTTCTTCATGGTCGGCGGAGCGGGGATGCGCAGAGCGTTCTGCTTCGTCAGGAAGTAGACGGACTCGCGCTCGACCGGCCCGTAGAAGGGCATCTCGTCGATGCGCTTGCGGCCTTTGAAGAGGCGGCGCAGCGCGCGCGGATTG
>JBBWZE010000211.1:0-14588 GCA_039648845.1 Actinomycetota bacterium
GAGATCGCCTCGTCGATCTATTTCGCGCTCGGCATCATCGCGCTGCACGCACTCGGCTTCACCCCGCTCGTCCTGCTGGCGACCGGCCTGCTCTTCCTGATCGTGTCCCTCTCCTACGCGGAGGGAACCGCGGCGATTCGCGAGACCGGTGGCGCGGCGACGTTCGTTCGCATCGCGTTCAACGACTTCTGGGGCTTCGTGACCGGCTGGGTGCTCTTCCTCGACTACCTGATCGTCATCGCCCTCTCGGCCCTCTTCCTGCCGCACTACGTCGCGGGCGCGTTCTTCACCAAGGTGGACCGCCCCTGGGATGTCGTCGCCGGCTGCGGGGTGATCGCGGGGGTCGCAACGATCAGGCTCGTACACCGCACGCGCCTCCACCGGTGGGCCCTGATCGTCGCGCTCGTCGATCTGGTGACCCAGCTACTGATCGTGGCCCTCGGGATGGCACTGCTGTTCTCGCCGGACGCGCTCACCGCCGGAACGTCGCTTGGTACGTCGCCAACGTGGCACTCGATCGCGTTTGCGATCCCGCTCGCGATGCTCGCTTACACGGGGCTCGAGACGGTCGCGAACCTGGCCGAGGAGACCCGGCGCCCCGGCCGCGACCTGCCGCGGAGTCTCTTTGGCGCCATCGGCCTGGTCGTCGTCCTCTACGTGGTGATTGCAGTCGTCGGCCTCTCTGCGTTTCCACCGAAGCACGGGACGCTGCTCGGCAGCAACTGGATCCGCGCGCCGCTCGTCGGGATCGTGACGCAGATCCGGGAGCAGGTGCCCGACGTGATCGGCGCGCCGCTGCAGGTCTTCGTCGGGCTCTCCGGCGCGCTCATTCTGCTCACCGCCGCAACGACCTCCATCTCCGGCTTCGGCCGCCTGGCTTATTCGCTGGGCGAGCACGGACAGTTGCCGCGCCGCTTCGGACTCCTCAGACCCCGTACGCTCGTCGCGCCGGAGTCGATCATTGCTGCGGCTTTGATCTCGATTGCGCTGCTGGTCGGAACGGCTGCACTCGCGCATCCCGTGCTCTTCCTCGCGAGCCTCTTCAGCTTCGGCGTGCTCCTCGCGTTCACCGCTGCACAGCTCGCCGTGATCAAGCTGCGCTTTAGCGAGCCGAGCCGCAGGCGCCCTTACCGGGTGCCGTTCACGGTCGGCCGCGTGCCCGTACCGTCGGTCGTCGGAGCGCTCCTCACGTTCACGGTCTGGGTGATCGCAATCGCCACGCACCAGGGCGCGCGCCTCGCCGGGCCGGTCTGGCTCGTCGTCGGCCTCGTCGTGTACATCGTCGTTCGCAGGTCACGCGGGGAGGGCCTGCTCGAGCGGGTGGTTTCGGCGGACGAACATCGTGGTCTCGCCGAGGCAGAGTTCTCGCGCATCCTCGTTCCGATGAAGCTGGGCGACATCGGCGAAGAGATGATTGCCACTGCCGTCAAGCTCGCCCAGGAGCGAGGGGTGTCGGTGGAGGCCCTCCACGTGATCCGCGTTCCGATGGAGCTTCCTCTCGACGCCGAGCTGCTCGAAGAGGAGGGGCGGGCCGAGGCCTCACTCGCCGAGGCGAAGGCGCTCGGGGCAGACCACGGCGTCCAGGTGGTGGGGAAGACGGTCCGGGCCCGCTCGATCGGACAGGCGATCGTCCAAGAGGCACAGGACTCCGGCGCGGACCTGATCGTGCTCGGCTCCGCGCCCCGCTGGCGGAGGCAGTCCCGATTCTTCTCGCCAACCGTCGATTACGTCCTGAAAAAGGCGCCCAGTGAAGTCCTGATCGTCGCGTTCCCGCAGGGAGCGCTCGAGGGGGACGGTTCGCCGAATCCGCAGGGCGGGCGTTGAACGAAGGAGCGCTCGAAGGGGACGGCGACCAGCCTCGGGGTTGACCGCCAAGCTACGCTGAGTACGTGAAGCTCATCGTCATCGGCTGCGGCCGGGTGGGCTCGACGATCGCGAAGCGCTTCGCCCTCGAAGGGTGGGACGTGACCGCGGTGGACGAGAACGAGTCAGCCCTCAGCCGCCTTGGAGAGAATTGGACCGGCGGGTTCGTTCGGGGCCACGGCATGGACAATGCGGTCCTGCGTGAGGCCGGCATCGAAGACGCCGACGCCGTCGTCGTCTCAACCGACGGCGACAATACGAATCTCGTGATCGGCCAGGTCGCGCAGAAGCGGTTCGGCATCGAGTGCACCGTCGTCCGGATCCTGGATCCGGCCCGAGCGGATTTCTACCGCGAGCGGGGGCTCCGCACGATCTCCCCGACGTCCGCCGCCATCGAATCGCTCAGCGACGCAGTGCGCTCTTGCGAGATCCCGCAGCCGCGGGAGGAGGTACGTGTCTAGATGTACGTGTTGATTGCAGGGGGCGGCAAGGCCGGCGCCAACGTCATGCGCACGCTCCTGCGCAACGGCCACGAGGCAACGATCATCGAGCAGGACCGCAGCCGCTTCGAGCGGCTCGAGTCGGAGTTCGAGCATCAGGCCATGCAGGGAGACGCGACCGAGCTCTTCGTCCTCGAGAAGGCCGGAGTGAAGCGGCCGCCAGATCTCGTTCTCGCTTTGACCGGCGACGACGAGGACAACATGGTGATCGCGCAGATAGCAAAGGAGAAGTACGGCGTGCCGAAGGTGATCGCGCGCGTCAACGATCCGCGCAACCAGCCGCACTTCGACCTGCTCGGGATCTCGCCCACCGTCTGCGCGACCTCCAGCATCCTCGGACTCGTCGAGCACGAGGTTCCCGAGCACGATCTCGTGCATCTGCTCGAGCTCCGCAAGGAGAACCTGGAGATCGTCGAGGTGCAGATCGACAAGTCGTCTCCGTGCGCGGGCACGACCGTCGAGAAGCTGCGGCTGCCCGAGGGCGCCCGGCTCATCTCCGTGATGCGCGATGGCAAGGCCGAGATTGCCGTTGGCAAGACCGAGCTCAAGCCCGGGGATCAGGTGCTGGCCGTCCTCCAACCCGGCAAGGAAGACGAGCTCCGCCAGATCCTGCTTAAGAAGTAGGTAAGACCTCCGTTAAGAAGCGATCCGCCGCCGGCCGTCGGCGGGTAGTTTGGGGCGAATGCTCGCCGAGGTCATCGCAGCCGTGGCCCTGGTCTCGCCCGCGGCGGAACAGGCTCGGCAGGAGCTGTCGGTCCGTCCGTTTGCGCGCGGACTTTCTGCGGTGACGGCGATCGCCTCGAACAAGGCTGAGCCGCGTCGTCTCTACGTGGTCGAGCAGGTTGGAAGAATCCGCTACTTCGTCAACGGCAAGCTGGGCGGGACGTTCCTCGACATCCGCGAGCGCGTCGTCAGTGGGGGCGAGCAGGGTCTGCTATCGGTGGCGTTCCATCCCCAGTACGCCCGCAACCACCGTTTTTACGTGAACTACACCGACAAGAGCGGTAATACGCGCGTCGTGGAGTTCCGCTCACGCAATGGGCGGGCGATCAAGTCGGCCGCGCGCCAACTCCTGTTCGTCCGCCAGCCCTACTCGAACCACAACGGCGGCGAGCTCCAGTTCGACTCCGGTGGGCGCCTCTATGTCGGTATGGGTGACGGGGGCTCCGGCGGGGATCCCGGCAATCGCGCCCAGAACATGAACGAGCGGCTCGGCAAGCTGCTGCGGATCGACCCGCTCCGTCGCGGGGCACAGTGGCAGATCGTCGGGCTCGGCCTGCGAAATCCCTGGCGCTTCTCGTTCGACCGTGCGAACGGGGATCTCTACATGGGGGACGTCGGCCAGGGCAACTGGGAGGAGATCGACTACCGACCGCGGGCAGCGATCTCGACGCTTGCCAACTACGGCTGGAGGGCGTTCGAGGGACGCGCGCGGTACTCGAACACCGCTCTCGGGGCTGGCCAGCTCGTCGCGCCCGTGTACGTGTACAACCACGCGGAAAACAACTGCTCGGTAACCGGCGGCTACGTGTACCGCGGCCGTGCCGTGCCCTCGGCTGTCGGCCGCTATTTCTTCGGCGATTACTGCTCCGGGATCGTCTGGAGCCTGCGCATGCAGGACGGCAGCGCGGTCGACGTTCGCCGCGAGCCGTTTCGCGTCTCCTCCCTGACCACGTTCGGCCAGGATGCTGCCGGCGAGCTCTACTTCGGCAGCGGCAACGGGGAGATCTTCAGGCTCGCCGGCTAGAGGTCTGGTGCGTCATCGGCCCGGCGGAAGTTCGCATCAGGCCTCTAATCAGCCCGTTCGTCGCCGGCGAACTGTCGGCGCCTGTTGTCCGAGTGCCGCGTGGGCGAGCGTCTGCAGCGACTCGTTGAGGGTCGACAGCTCGCGCGCGATGCGGAGGAGCTGATCGTTGGAGTCGAGCCGCCTGTTCAGCGTGTGCATCTCGTCGCAGAGGCGGTCCAGCCGCTCCAGAAGAGCATCGAGCTGGCGGTCGCCGACGTCCGGTCGCTCCATCCCGCTCATGTTACGGCGAGGAGCTCCTCCCGGGTATCGATCACCTGCGCGCCGTCGCCGAGCGCCGCCAAGGTCCGCTGTTGCGCACCGGGGCCGCTTTCTAGCACCTCGACATGACGCTCGGCGCCGAGATGGGACAGGGCGATGCGCGCCAGCTCGGCGGGTGCGTCCGTGAAGACGCCGATGCGCGTGCCGTTTGCGCGTAGCTGACGGAGAGTGGTGCTGGCATCGGCGTCGCGCCGGAAGTAGACCGGCGCGCGCTCCTCCGCGAATCGCTCCAGGAGCTCCCGCCAGTTTGGCAACTCCTGATCCAATGCCTCGACGTCGACCCGGAAGCGGCGGCGCGCATCCTCGAGCCAATCGCGCCAGAGCGGCTCCGTATCGCCGAGCGCCGAGAGGCTGATCGCCACCGCCTTCATCGTTCGCGTAGCCGAAGCCAGAGGAGCATCCCAAGGGCGACCCCGACGGCGTCGATCGCAACATCGACGGGCGATGCGTGACGGCCGCGGACGAAGTGCTGATGCAGTTCGTCGGTGGCCGCGTACGCGATCCCGGCCGCGAGAGCGAGGGGCTCTCGGCCGAGCGCGCGGTAGAGCAATCCCCCGAGAACGGCGTACTCCGTCACGTGCGCCCCCTTTCGGAGGATCGTGTCCCAGGTTCCAAGCCCGCTCGAGAGGCTCGGGATCGAGGAGAACGCGAAGATGACGGCCGCCCAAACGAGGACGGGCAGCCAGACCGTGAGAAGTCGCGATCTGACCATCGGCGCCCGATGCTAGTCTCCGGCCACAAACCGGCGAGCGGCAAGGGAATCCGGTGCAACTCCGGAACGGTCCCGCCGCTGTAAGGGGAGACGCTCCCGCGCCACATGCCACTGGCCCACGGGCTGGGAAGGCGGCGAGGGAGGGAGCCCCGAGTCAGAAGACCTCCGCCGCCGGCAACCCGAACCCCTCGCGGAAGGGAGGATTCGTGTACCACCGTCCTACTTTTGCGGTCGCCTTGGCGGCTGTCGTTTCGCTGCTCGTCATTCATCCCGCTGCTGCTGCAGTCCCGCACCGGATCGTCTCGCTCTCGCCCACGGCCACTGAATCGCTGTTCGCGATCGGTGCAGGACGTCAAGTCGTCGCCGTCGACCAGTTGTCCGACTTTCCGAAAAGGGCTCCACGCACAACTCTCTCGGGCTACTCGCCGAACGTGGAGGCGATTGCCGGCTACAGGCCCGACCTCGTCGTGCTCTTTGGCGACATCAGCGACGTGGCAAGCGGATTGCGGAAGCTCGGCATTCGGGTGTTGATCCAGGAACCCGCGAAGAACCTCGCTGCGGCCTACACACAGATCCGACAACTCGGTGCCGTCACCGGCCACAAGCGCACGGCAACTGCGCTCGTGACGCGAATGAAGCGAACAATCCGCCAGACCGTCACCTCGACACCCCGGCGTCAGGTTTCGGTCTACCACGAGTTGACCCCCGACTTCTACAGCACGACCTCGAACACGTTCATCGGCGGCATCTACAAGTTGTTCGGTCTGCGCAACATCGCGGACGCCGCCGACTCCAGCGGTTCCGGGTATCCGCAGCTCTCGGCCGAGTACATCCTTTCCGCCAACCCGAGTCTCATCGTGCTTGCGGACACGCAGTGCTGTGGACAGTCGGCCGCGACACTCCGCGAACGGCCTGGCTGGAGCGGAATTGCCGCCGTGCGCACCGGTGCCGTGGTCGGCATCGCGGACTCGGTCGCGTCGCGCTGGGGCCCCAGGATCGTCGACCTCGTTCGGGCCGTCGGGAAGGCTCTGAAACGGTGAGAGGACCGG
The DNA here is from genome assembly GCA_039648845.1 of Actinomycetota bacterium. GTDB lineage: Bacteria > Actinomycetota > Thermoleophilia > Gaiellales > Gaiellaceae > 3-1-20CM-4-69-9. Next base: position 6,190 of record JBBWZE010000211.1, read on the forward strand.
GCGCGATGAGAGTCTGGTTCCCAGCATCGCTGCTCTTCCTCGTGGCGGCTTTGCTCACCGGCGTCCTCGTCGGCCCCGTTCACCTCGGAGTCGTGAACGTGATCCACGCGTCGTTCGCGCACGTGTTCGGGCTGCGCTCTCCCCTGACGGGCGCGGACGACGCAATCCTCTGGCAGCTCCGCTTGCCGCGGGTGATCCTGGGTGCGATCGTGGGCGGGACCTTGGCGGCCGCCGGCGCTGCGTATCAAGGCGTCTTCCGCAATCCCCTCGCCGATCCGTACCTCCTCGGCGCCGCGGCCGGTGCGGGTCTCGGTGCAACCATGGTCGCGGCGTACGCGCCGGCCAGTTCGCTCAGGGGCGATCTGCTCCCGATCGCCGCTTTCGTCGGAGCCGCGGTCGCGGTCATCGCCGCCTACGCGCTGGGACGTTCTGCGGGAGCGGCAGCGGGGCCGACGGCTCTCATCCTCGCCGGGGTAACCATCGCATCTTTTTTTACGGCGCTCCAGACGTTCGTGCAACAGCAGAACGTCGACACGGTGCAGGAGGTCTATTCGTGGCTGCTTGGACGCCTCTCGACGTCGGGCTGGCACGAGGTCGGGATCATCGTTCCTTATGCGACAGCGGCGTGGCTGATCATTCTCGGCCACCGTCGCCTGCTCGATGTGTTGTCGGTCGGGGAAGAGGAAGCCGCCGCGCTCGGCGTCAACGTCGCTCGTGTCCGCCTCCTCGTCGTTGCGGCTGCGACGATCGCAACGGCTGCGGCGGTCGCTGTCAGCGGATTGATCGCCTTCGTCGGAATCATCGTCCCGCACACGATCCGCTTGCTCGCCGGTGGCAGCTACCGCCATCTGCTGCCCCTATCGGTGATCGTGGGTGCGGGCTTCCTCGTGCTGGCGGACGTCATCGCGCGCACGGTGATGTCGCCGGCGGAGCTGCCGATCGGCGTCGTCACCGCGTTCTTCGGCGCACCGTTCTTCGCCGTCGTCCTCCGCACGACCCGGGCGCGGGTGTGAGCGCACTCGCCCTCGACGGCCTCTCGGTGACGCTCGGCGGGGCGCGGGTGGTCGATCGCCTGTCTGCGGCTGTGGAGGACGGCGAATGGGTCGCGCTGATCGGCCCGAACGGCGCAGGGAAGACCACGGCCCTGCGCGCCGTTGCCGGGCTCGTCAGCCACGAGGGCTGCGTGCGGGTCTTCGAGGAGGACACACGACGACTTGCCCGCAAGCATCTCGCCCGCTCGGTGGCGCTCGTTCCGCAGGTGCCGGTCATCCCGGGCGGGATGACCGTGCGTGCGTACGTCCTGCTCGGGCGCACGCCTTACCTCAGCTACCTGGGAAGCGAGCGCCACTCGGACCATGTGGCCGCGGACGCCGCGCTGGAGCAGCTCGACCTCGTGCCGTTTGCGGGGCGCCGTCTCGACACGCTTTCGGGAGGAGAGAGGCAGCGCGCGACACTGGCTCGCGCGCTGGCACAGGACGCCCCGATCCTGCTGTTGGACGAGCCCACGGCCGCTCTGGATGTCGGCCGTCAGCAGCAGGTGCTGGAGATCGTGGATGCGCTTCGTACGAGTCGAGGCTTGACCGTGCTCTCGACGATGCACGACCTCACTCTCGCTGGCCAGTACGCCGACCGCCTCCTGCTCTTGGACCGTGGTCAGCTTGTCGCGGCAGGTTCGGCCGAGCAGGTCTTGACGCGCGCCTTGATCACTGAGCACTACGGCGCGGAGGTCGACGTGGTCGACGCGCCGGGCTCCGGCTTCGTGGTCGTCCCGGTGCGGCGTCCCTCGTGAGCCTCACGTTTCTTCTGGGTGGCGCGCGGAGCGGCAAGTCGTCACTCGCAGTCGAGCTCGCACGGGCGTGGGCGGGACCGGTCACCTTCATCGCGACTGGCGAGGCGGGTGATGAGGAGATGGGCGAGCGGATCCGCACTCACCAGAGCGAGCGTCCGGCGGAATGGCAGACGGTCGAGGCTCCGCTCGACGTGCGGGTGGCACTCGCGCTCGTTGCCGACGAGGCGGCCGTCGTCCTCGACTGCCTCTCGTTGTGGGTGGCGAACCTGATCGAGCGTGGAGACGCCGCCGACGAGATCGAGCTGGAGAGCCGCGCCGTCTCGGCGCTTGCCGCCGCCAGGCGATCGCTCACGGTCGCGGTCAGCAACGAGGTCGGGCTGGGCGTCGTTCCGAACACGGAAGTGGGGCGTCGATACCGCGACGTCCTCGGCCGGGTCAACGCGTCTTGGGCCGCTGACGCCGAGCAGGCGGCCTTCGTCGTCGCGGGACGCTCGCTCCCGCTCTCGTGACGGGCATCCTCGAGCAAGTGCTGGCTCGCATCGAGCCAGCAGATTCCGAGGCGCGCGCTGCAGCCGGTCGCGCGCTCGACGCGAAGACGAAGCCTCGCGGGAGCCTTGGGCGGCTCGAGGAAGTTGCGCAGCGAATCGCCGGGATCAGACACGATCCCGCACCCGGGCGGCTGCGGGCCACGGTCGTCGTTGCGGCTGCCGATCACGGTGTCGCGAGTGAAGGCGTGAGCGCGTACCCGCAACAGGTGACGAGTCAGATGCTCGTCAACTTCGACGATGGGGGCGCCGCAGTGTGCGTCCTGACGCGAATCGCTGGCGCATCTTTGCTGGTCGTCGACGCGGGAGTCGGCAGATCTACGGCAAACATCGCCGAAGGCCCCGCGATGAGTCAGGCCGACGCTCTGCAGTGGGTCGAGGAGGGCATCGGCGTCGCCGACGAGTTGGCGAGGGACGGTGTCGGCGTCGTGGCCGTCGGCGAGATGGGAATCGGCAACTCGACCGTCGCCGCGGCCTTGTGCGCAGCGCTGCTCCACGTGAATCCGGAGGCCACCTGCGGCAGGGGAACAGGTGTCGACGACGCCGGTGTTGCGCGCAAGGTCGAGGTCGTGTCGCGCGCGCTGCGCGCGAATGAGCTCTGCGGCGATCCGATCGCGGCGCTGGCGGCACTCGGGGGATTCGAGCTCGCGTTCCTGTGCGGACTTGCGCTGGGCGCCGCCGCAAATCATCAGGTCGTCCTGCTCGACGGATTCATCGCGACTGTGTCGGCGCTTGTCGCGGCGCAGCTTGCGCCCGACGCGACCGACTCGATGATCGCCGCTCATCTCTCGCCCGAGCCCGGCCACCGGCTCACCCTCGACGCGCTCGGGCTCGAGCCTCTGCTCGATCTGGGCGTGCGACTCGGTGAGGGAAGCGGCGCGGCGCTCGCCTTGCCTCTGGTCGACGCATCGCTTGCGATCCTCGCGGAGATGGCGACCTTCGAATCCGCCGGCGTGACGGATGCCGACCGCTAGCGCCCGCGCCGTCGCGGGCGCGCTGTCCTTTCTGACGATCGTGCCAGCTGGTCGAATCACCGCTCTCGACGCCCGAGACGTGGCACGCGGGACGCCGCTCTTTCCGCTCGTCGGGGCAGGAGTCGGCGCCCTCACGGGTGGGATCGCGCTGGCCTTGCATCCCTGGCTCCCGGCGTTCACGGCGGCCGGTGCCGCAGTCGCCGGCGCGGTGCTGTTCACGGGGGCGATGCACGTCGACGCACTCGCGGACACGTTCGACGCGGCCGGCGGAAGGAGTCGAGAACGTGCGCTCGAGATCATGCGCGACTCCAGCCTCGGCACGTTCGGCGTTTCGGCACTTGCGCTCGATCTCCTGGTCAGGGTGGGTGCGGTCTCGGCGCTACTGGCTCGGGGCGGAGCGCTGCCCGCCCTGATCGCAGCCGGAGCGCTGTCACGTGCGGCCTCCCCGCCGGTTGCCGCGCTGCTGCCATATCCGCGTCCCGTCGCAGGCCCAGGAGGCGCCCTCGCGCAGATGCCTCGCCTCATCGCCGCTGCAACAGCCATCCTCGGGGTGGCGATCGCGTTTCTCGCCGTCGGGAGCGATGCAGTCTGGCTGGCTGCGGCTGCAGCCTGCATTGCGATCGGGCTCGGGCTCCTCTACCGCCGCTGGCTCGGGGGCGCGACCGGCGACTGCCTCGGCGCCGTGACCGAGCTTTCTGAAACGGTGATGCTGGTCGTTGCGGCGGGGTTCTCGTGACGCGTCTCGTGCTTTGCCGCCATGCGGAGGCCGGGAATGAGGACGAGGCAAGCGAACTCGGCGCGGTCCTCGCGTCGGTTCCGTTGAGGGCCGTCTACACGAGCCCGCTCGAGCGAGCGCTGGCAACCTCGCGAGCGGTCGCCGCTCCGCACGGGCTGGTCCCCGTCGAGGTAGCCGACCTCCGGGAGATCGACTTCGGCGACGTCGAGGGCGTGCAGTTCGAACAACTTTCAGCGGGGCTTCAAGCCGGGCTGCTCGGCGAGCCCTTGACCGTGCGTTTCCCCGGCGGCGAGACGTACGGCGAGTTGCGCGAGCGCGTTTGTCGCGCGCTGGCTGACATCGTCGAGCGCCATGCCGGTGAAACCGTCGCGATCGTCACGCACGCGGGCTCGATTCGCGCGGCTCTGGCAACGTGGCTCGGAGTCGAGGGCGAGGCGATCTTCCGCATCGATCAGCGCACCGCCTCCGTCAACATCGTGGACTGGCTGCACGGTTCCCCGATCGTGCGGCTCGTTAACGGCACTGGTCCGTAGCTAAGATCAGCAGCGGCGCTCTGCGCCGTTCTATGAGGGCCTAGGCGAGACACACACCCTTCCGTTCCGCCTTCCGAGGAGGTCCTCTTGCAACGCCCGAGCGGCACTCTCGCCGCAGCCAACATCACGAAGCATCACGCAGCCCAACTGGTGCTGAGCGACGTCACGCTCGTCGTGCCGCCGGGCAGCCGAGTCGGCGTCGTCGGACCGAACGGCGCCGGAAAGTCGACGCTCCTACGCATCCTCGGCGGGCTCGACGAGCCCGACACCGGAACGGTGCGCCGCCTGCCCGCTGATCTCTCGGTGGGCTATCTACCGCAGGAGCGGGACGCCGATTCCGCCGAGCCGCTTGGCGCATACCTTGCGCGCCGCACAGGCGTCGCCGCGGCAGCGATCGAGATGGACGAGCTTGCCCGACGGCTCGAAGAGGAGCCGAATCTGGCCGAACGTCACGCCTCGGCGCTCGACCGTTTCCTGACGCTCGGCGGCGGCGATCTGGATGCGCGGGCCCGTGCTGTCTGTGCGGAGGTGGGTTTGAATGCGTCGCTCGATGCACCGCTCGGCGCACTGTCGGGAGGCGAGGCAGCACGTGCCCAACTGGCTGCCGTGCTGCTGGCGCGTTTCGACGTCTTTCTGCTCGACGAGCCGACGAACGATCTCGACTTTGCCGGCCTCGACCGCCTGGAGAGGTTCGTCCTGAATCTCGCGGGATCGATCGTCGTTGTCTCACACGACCGTGACTTCCTCGAGCGGACGGTCGAGCGCATCGTCGAGCTGGACGAATGGACGCATCGAGCGACCGTCTTCGCCGGCGGCTGGAGCGAGTACGAGCAGGCACGGGCCCAAGCGCTGCGCCGCCAGACCGAGGCCTACGGGGCCTACGAGGGCAAGAAGGCGCGTCTCGAGGAGCAGTTGCGCCGGATGCAGCAGTGGGAAGAGCGGGGGTACGGGCAAGGCCGCAAGAAGAAGAAGACGAAGGACGTGAAGAAGTCGATCGGCGGCCGCATCGAACGACTCGGCGCCGTCGACAAGCCGTACGAGCCGTGGGAGCTTCGGCTCCAGCTCACTCCTCAGAGCCGCAGCGGCGACGTTGTCGTTCGCCTGGAGGACGCGGTGATGGAGCGCGGCTCGTTTCGGCTCGGCCCGATCGATCTCGAGCTCGCCTGGGCCGACCGGCTTGCGATCGTCGGGTCGAACGGCAGTGGCAAGACGACGCTGCTCGACGCCATCCTCGGACGGGTTGCGTTCGCCGAGGGCACATGCAGGCTCGGGCGGGGCGTCATCCTCGGCGAAGTCGCACAGAGCCGAGACGAGCTCGCGCACGGGCCCTTGCTACCCGCGTTCACAAAGGCGGGAGAGGTGAACGAGGAAGCTGCTCGGACGCTGCTCGCAAAGTTCGGCCTTGGCGCCGACCACGTTCTGCGCGACGCGGCGTCGCTCTCGCCCGGCGAGCGGACGCGCGCGCTGATTGCCCTGCTCGCCGCTCGGGGCGTCAACTGCCTCGTTCTCGACGAGCCCACGAACCATCTCGATGTGGCCGCGATCGAAGAGCTCGAGCTCGCGCTCGACGTTTTTCCCGGGACGGTGTTGCTCGTGTCGCACGACCGGCGTTTTCTGGCCGGCTTTCGCGCTACGCGGACGCTCGAGCTGTCCTCGGCTCCCTAGGACGCGGCCGCCCTTCGGGCTCGTCCACAGCCCGTATCTTCGCAGCGGGTTTCCCCGTTTTACCTGCTGACACGGAGATTTCTCCGCCTGTTCATCGAAAGGAGACAAAAACATGGGTATGGGTGTCAGCCTTCTCCTCGTCGCCGTTGGAGCAGTCCTCGTCTGGGCGGTCAACGCGACGGTCAGCGGGATCGAGATCCACACAATCGGCTGGATTCTTCTCGCCGTCGGCGCCATCGGCGCACTTCTCTCGCTCATCTTCTGGTCGAGCTGGGGCGGCTTCGGCGGACCCGCTGACGGGCGCCGCCGGACGGTCGTTCGCGAGGATTACTAGATCGAGCATTACCTCGTTCGAGAGCCCCGCTATCGCGGGGCTCTCTCTTTACGGAGTCCCCAGTCGGTTGAGCGGCCAGTAGGTCAGCATGACCTTGCCGATGATGCTCGCGCGCGGCACGAGCCCCCAGACCCGTGAATCGCATGAGTGCGCGCGGTTGTCTCCCTCCATGAGGTACACGTGCGCCGGAATGCGGCGCAGCTTGCCGAGCGGCGGAATGTCGCGAAGGGTTTTGGTATCGCTGTCGCGGCGCGAAGGCGCGACGTAGGGCTCGGCGAGGCGGCGCCCATTGATGTAGGTAACCCCGTCTCGCTCCGACCAGACCTCGCCGGGCAGGCCGATGATCCGCTTCACGAAGATGCCGCCGGTGCATGTGCGCCGCGCTTCGTCCGGGGCATGGAAGACGACGATGTCGCCTCTCCTGGGAGAGTGGAGGTGGTAGATGAACCGATTGGCCAGCACGCGATCCGAGCGGCCGCCCTGACAGTCGGGCTCAGGCCGCGCGCAGTGGAGCGTCGGCTCCATGGAGGGGGACGGGATGCGATACGGATTGACGACCCAGGCCTTGACGGCGAGAACGATCAGCGCCGCGCCGACGATCGTGGTCACCCAATCGACCACCGTCCGCAGCCCTGATGGGAGGTTCGGGAAAAGCCGTTCGATCGGGCCGCGCAAGGCGGCAGCTACGCCACGGCCGGGGCGAGTTCGCGCCCGATCAGGGCCACCGTCTCCAGATCGTCGTGCGCGAGGTGCTGCAGCATGACACGTTCGTACCCGATCTCCTCCAGTTCCTGCAGGCGCTCGACCGCCTGAGCGATGGTCCCGACCGGGCCGTGCTCGCGGTAGCGTTCGAGTACGTCGTCAGAGTCGCGTCCGAAACGCGCGCCGATTCGTCGCGCAGATGCCAGCACGTCCCGCTCGTCGCGGCCGATGACGCAGGGCGCCATCAGCGAGTAGAGGAGGGTGGACGGATCGCGGCCGCCGCGCTCGCATGCTTCGTCGAGCAGCCGCTTGCGTTCGCGGACCTCGTCCAGCGTGCCGAAGAGGGCGTTGTACTCGTCGGCGAATCGCACCGCCGGCCCGGCGGTACCGGGTTTGGCGCTGCCGCCGACGAGGATCGGCAGGTCAGGACGTCGGAGCCCCGGCGCGTCGTCGAGGCGGTAGTAGGCGCCGTCGAAGTCCACGCGATCCTCATGGAGGAGATCGTGCACGATCTCGAGCTGCTCTCCGAGCCGCGCGACGCGCTCTCGGGCCGTGCCGAACTCGAAGCCGTACGCAGCGTGCTCCCGCTCCTGCCAGCCGGCGCCCATTCCGAGCGTCACCCGTCCGCCCGAGATCTCGTCCGCCGTCGCTGCGGAGCGCGCCAGCACCGCCGGCTGCCGGAAAGTCGCGGGCGAGACGAGGGTGCCGAGCTCCAGCTTCGTCGTGCGCGCGGCCAGTCCCGCAATCGTCGCCCACGCGTCGAGCACGCGACGGCTCTCGTCGAACCACGAGATGTAGTGGTCGGAGCGGAAGAGCGCCTCGACACCGTTCTCCTCGCAGGCCGACGCGAGCGCGACCCAATCCTCCCAGGTCACACCCTCCTGTCCCTCGATCATGAGCGCGAGCCGCACGAAGCGGAAGCCTATGCATGTCCGCATCCGTTGTGTGTGGAAGAAAAGTCACCTTCTCGGCCCGATCTCCATGTCCCATCGAGCCGGTTTGGCCAACGTCTCGGCGGGACCTGTCGGGGACAGTCCCAGTCGTGGCTGGAGTCGGCATGAGCGGTCGAGCCAGGTCTCGGCTGCCCCCAAACGGCCCCGCTAGCATCGACCCATGGCCGT
>JBBWZE010000110.1:0-9835 GCA_039648845.1 Actinomycetota bacterium
GGTGGAAGCGTGGCTGGTTGCCCTCGTTCAGGCAGATGACCTTCCGGACGTAGGGGTAGCGCTGCGCGACCCTGGCCGCGTACTGCGCGAAGAGCTGCACTCCGTTCGGCGTGTCGACGAGTGAGCGCGCTCTTGCCGGATAGATCGCAAAGATCACCTCGATGCCGTGACGCATCGCCTGCGGCAACGCCCGGTCGAGGAAGGCCTGGTCGACGATCGTGTCGGGTTGGGCGGGATCCCAGAAGACCGCCATTCGGTTCTCGGTCATCCCGAGGTCGGTGAGCATGTGGAAGAAGCCCGGTCCGCCGTCCTCGGCGTACTTACCCGCGTCGTCGGCGACACCGAACGTGGTGCTCGAGGCCCCGCTCGCGAGGGCTAGAGCCGTGCAGGCGCACGCCAGGACCGCAGTGATCCGCCACATGCCCCTCTCTTCGGCAGATCAGGCGGTGAGTTTGAGCACTGCATCGAGGAGTCTTTCGGCTCCGAAGCGAACGGGGTCATCTGCCGGCAGGCCGGTTTCCTCCTCCGCGGCGGCGATCGCCGCGTGAGCCTCCTCCTCGGAGACGTTCGACGTGTTGAGCGCGATCGCGGCCACCTTGGCCGGCCGGAGCTTCAGCGACATCCGCTCGTGGAGGTCGACGAGCTCCGTCAGGCTCACGATCGGTGACTCCGTCGGGTCGCCTTCGACCACGGTCCGCCCCACCTCGTGGCAGAGCACGTAGAGGTGCGGCGCACTTCCGTGCATCAGGCCCACGGTCACGCCCGAGTAGATCGGATGCAGGATCGCTCCTTGCCCTTCCACCCAGAGAAGATCGCCTTTCTTCGCGCCCTCGACCACGAGGCGCTCCGCAGCGCCGGCGAGGAAATCGGAGACGACGGCGTCGACGGAGATCCCCCAGCCGGCGATGGCGATCCCCGTCTGGCCGGTCGGGACGAAGACGGACTGCAGTCCTCGTCTGCGTGCCTCGAGGTCGAGCTCACACGTTGCGGTCATCTTCCCGATGGCACAGTCCGAGCCGACGGTCAGGACGATCGTCGCGTCGACCTCGAGGTTCTCTCCCGTCGCCGTGCTCAGGTCGGTGGGCGGTTCGCGGAGGTCCCGTAGCTCGACGCCGTGCTTCGCGGCGAGCTCGGTGAGCCCGGGGATGTCGTGCAGGCGAACGTGTAGTCCGTTCTCGAGATCGAGCCCCTGCGCGACGCAGCTCTTCAGCAGGGCTTGCCAGTCGCCCGGAAAATGCCCGCCCTGGGTGACGACGCCGACGAGTGCGGTGTCCGGTTCGAAGCGGAGCGCCTCGTCGACCGTGCCGACGATCGGGACACCGTCCTCGCTCTCGCCCGCACGCTTCGAATCGAGCATTGCGACGACGGAATCGCGTCGGTAGCGCATGACCCCCCGTGCCGTCTTGGCGTAGTGCGGGTCGTGCGAAAATTCCTCAGCGAGGATCAGGTACTTCTTCTCTGACACCGAGTCCTGGTTGGTCGGATGGCCACTGGATTCCCGCGCTGAACTCCACGCCCGGCCACGGGTCCTCCGCGAGCAGGAGGTTGCCGTCGAGGTCGACGTGGTTGAACAGGCTTGCGATCTGCGCGGCCGCAGCGATTCCGAGGCCCGACTCGACCATGCAGCCGAGCATGACACCGAGGTCGAGTGCCCGCGCCGCATGTGCGATGCGTACGGCTTCGCGAATGCCGCCGGACTTTGCGAGCTTGATGTTGACGCCGTGTGCGCGCTCGGCGCAGGCCGCAACGTCGCTCAGACGATGGCAATCCTCGTCCACGTAGATCGGAATCGGCGACGCGGCTTTCAGTCGGGGACCGTCAGGATCACCGGCCGGCAGCGGTTGTTCGCAGTACGCCACGTCGAGCTCCGCGAGCCGGGGCAGTGCGTCGAGCGCCTCGTCGAATGTCCAGGCCTCGTTCACATCCACCTGGAGCGGCCCGCGCGTGACCTCGCGAACAGCACGCACGCGCTCGACGTCCAGGCCGTCGCCTGCGCCGAGCTTGAGCTTCAGGCGGGTGAAATCCACCGCCTTGGTCGCACGCCGGGCCATGTCGTCCGGATCGCCGAGCCAGATCGTCCAAGACGTAGGAGGTCCCTCGCGTCCCAACCCGAGGAGTCGCCACACAGGGAGGTCGACGAGCTTTCCCTGCAGATCGTGCAGCGCGGCGTCGATCGCTGCGCGCGCCGCCCACTCGTGCGGCGGCAGCCGCTGCTCGATCGCGTCGAGCGCAAACGGATCGTCGCCGAGGAGGTCGGCGTGCTCGTCGATGTACGCGACCGCGGACTCCGCGCTCTCGCCGTAGCGCTCGATCGGAGCCGCCTCGCCGAACCCCGAGACCTTGCCGCGACGTATCTCCACGAACACGACTTCCGCCGTGTCGCTCGACTCGCGCGAGATGACGAACGTCTCGGCGAGCTCCAGCGTCGCGATCCGGGCGGTCACGTCCATCGGGGCTACACTAGTCACCCCCGCGCCTGTAGCTCAGGGGATAGAGCGTGCGCCTCCGGAGCGCAAGGTCGCAGGTTCGATTCCTGCCAGGCGCATCGCCGACCGCAGTCCGGCTCAGCTGCGCTGAGCCATGATGACTTCGTTCGGGCTCTCCTGCTAACGATGCAGCGGTTGTGGCGAACGCGGGCAGAGCCCGCATTCGCGGCGTAGTGGATTGGACTCGCTTCGAAGCGGGCAAACGAGGGGCCCGACCCTGTCCGGGCCCCTCGTCGTTGATTGCGAAAACGTGCTCCGGGGCATAACAACTTGCGCCGCCTCGCGCGGCTCCCGCCCGGCATCGACAACAGGAGGAAGGACATGCGCCGTTTTGCGCCGGCCGCCATCTTGGTTGGGCTCCTCTTCTTACCGGCCGCTCAAGCAGCGAACCCCGCTTCCGGGACGGTGACTCCGGCCGTCGCCGCGGTCCAGTACCAGGGTGCTGCGATCTCGGCGGTTCCGCCGGCCCTGACCCGCAGAGTCTGCGTCGAAGGACAGAACTGCGACACGTTCGACCTCCTCGTCGACGTGCCCGCCGGCTTCTACGACCTGAACGACCGGGTTCTCACCGTCACGATCAACTGGGCCAACCCGGCCAACGACCTCGACCTCTACCTCTGCCAGGGGACTGCGGTCGACGATCCGCAATGCCTCGTGGCGCTCGTTGGGTCGTCGACGCGTTCCGGGACGACGTCTGAGTCCGTCTCCGTGCGCGATCCGGCGCCCGGGCACTATCGACTGATCGCCGCCGCTGCTGGAGGCGCAACGGCGTACGCCGGGACTGTTGCATTCAATGCACCCGCGCCGACTTCCGGACCGGCACCGGTCCGCTCCAAGTCGAACGGGTTCGTCTGGGATGCGCGGCCGGTCGCGAACCAGTCGGACTTCGGCGAGCCGAGCATCGACCTCGACCACGCGGGCAACATCTACGTTACGGCGCCGGGAGGTGCGGGCGTGCAGATGTGGCGTTCGTTCGACGGCGGACTGACGTTCGACCACAAGGAGATCGCCTCGGACGGCGGCGGCGGCGACTCGGAGGTCGAGTTCACGCTGACGGACGTCGGTTACACCGCCGACCTACGAATCACCGATTCGGCCGTCTCGCGTTCGACGGATCGGTTCGAGAGCTTCACCCAGCAGGGCGTAGGCATCGAGCAAGACCGTCAGTGGCTCGCGCATCGTTGCGACCGCCAGGTCTTTCTCGGCTACCACGACTTCGTGCTCGAGGCGGAGATGCTCAACCGTTCCGAGGATGGAGGAGTGACCTGGGACACGGTTCCGACGTTCATCAGCCCGCCCGGGACAGCGCCCGGTAAGCAGGACGCCGAGGTTGCAGCCAACCAGGGTGTGAATACGTTCTCCGGGCCCGTCGTCGTCGATCAAAAGACGGGCGACGTCTACATCACGTTCGCCATCTCGAGCACGGCGGGCAACATCCTGACCGGGATCCCGCCTTTCGGCGATCCCGAGCAGGTCGTCGTGGGCGTTTCGCACGACAACGGTCATACGTTCCACCTTCATCTGGTCAAGCGAGGGGGCGTCGGTGCGATTGCAGGCGAGATCTTCCCGTGGATCACGATCGACAAGGACGGGAGTGTGTACGTCTCGTGGGCCGGTCGCGACACCGAGGCTCAGCCTCTCGACGTCTTTCTCGCCTACTCGACCGACCACGGTGACAACTGGAGCACGCCGTACCGCGTGAACCAGGACGTCGGCAACGCTCACATCTACACCACGATCTCGGCCGGAGACGGTGGCGTGGTCGACATGGCGTGGTACAGCGCGACGACTTCCGATCCGAGCCGCGCGGACAACGACTGGCACGTGGACTTCGCGCAGATCCGCAACGCGAACACGGCCAAGCCCATGATCAAGCAATCCCGGCCCTATCCGGGCAGCATCCACCACGGTGACGTCTGCCTGGTCGGGATCTTGTGCGTCGCGGGCGGTGACCGATCACTGCTCGACTTCTTCCAGATCCAGGTCGGGCCGGACGGTAATGCGCACATCGCGTTCGCCAACAACGCTTCGCCAGACGGGCAGCAGAGGATCTGGTACGCGGGCCAGATCGGCGGCAAACGTGCCGGGAACGGTCTGCAGGACACGAACTGGTGCGCCAGGACGGGTCCCTAGAAAATCCATCGACGGCTCGATTCTTCATGGGAGCCCGGCCAACTGGCCGGGCTCCTTCCTTGATGGCAATTAGGGTCCGCAAGTGAAGCCGTTCGCGGCGTACCTTCGGAGCCTGAATCCGCAACTGTCGCGGGACGTTTGGATTCTTCAGGCCGGCGGGCTCGCCAACATGTTCGGGAACGGCGTTATCGGGCCGTTCCTGATCATCTACTTGCACAACGTGCGCGGGATCTCGTTCGGCATCGCGGGTCTCGTCGTCGCGTCCAACTCCGCCGCCGGCCTCCTCTCCGGGTTCGTCGGCGGCGCTCTCTCCGACCGGCTGGGCCCGCGCCGGGTGCTGATCGGTGCGCTGATCGTGATGGCGGTGGCGTTCGCCCTCTTCCCGCTCATCCGCAACCCCTGGCAGGCTTTTGCGCTGAACGCGCTCGTCGGCCTCGGTAGCGGCTCATTCTGGCCGAGCCAGTCGACGCTCCTCAGCTCGCTCACGCCCAGCGAGCGGCGTCACACCGCCTTCGCGCAGCAACGAATGACGATGAACCTCGGCATCGCACTCGGCGGCCTTGTCGCCGGCGCGATCGCCCGCACGGACGAACCGAGCACGTTCACGATTCTCTTCCTGCTCAACGCCGCGACGTTCCTCGTCTTCGTCGCCGTGCTGCGGCTCGTTGCCGCACCGCGTCACGTGGAGGCCCACCACGAGCCCGGCCGCTACGCCGACGTCCTGGGCAACCGTGTCTTTCTCCGCTACATCTTCCTCAACGTCATCTTCATCGGCGCCGGGATCGCTGTCATGAGCGAGCTCCTTCCGCCGTTCGCGAAGAACACCGCGCACGTGAGCGAGCCTGCAATCGGCGTGCTGTGGTTCGTCTTCGCAGGCGGCGTCGCGCTCGGCCAACTGCCGATCGTGAAGCTGGTCGAAGGCAGGAGCCGGATGCGCGGGCTTGCGTTGATGGGCGTCGTCTGGGCGGGCACGTTCATCGCGGTGCTGTTCGGCGGGATGTGGTTCACCGGAACACAGGCGGCAGTCGTCTTCGGCATCGCCGTCGGCGTCTTCGCTCTCGGCGAATGCCTGCACGGCGCGATCTATGCGCCGCTCGTCGTGGATCTGGCAGAACCGCGGCTGCTCGGCCGCTACATGGCTTTCTCCAGCTTCTCCTGGCAGCTCGGCTGGCTGATCGGCCCCGCCGCGGGAGGTTTCATCCTCCAGGCTGAGCCGCTCGCCCTCTGGCCGGCGGCGGCGGCGGTCTGCCTGCTCGCCTCGGTCTACGCCTTGGCGCTCGAGCGGCGGATCCCCGCTCACCTTCATCTGACGCCCCACGTGGATTCCTCGAGAGGCGTCCCGGGTACCATGGCGAACATGGCGCCAACGACAGACGAGCCGCTCAGTACCGATGCCCAACCTGCCCCGCATCCGGCGGACGAGGCCTCGCGGGTACGCAGAGGCGGTCGCACCGCGCCCGGAACCACGCGTCGCTGAGCTCAGCGCCAACGGCCTCACCTGGATCCACCTCGACCCGCCGATCGATCCCGAAACGGTCAACGCGCTGCGAGAGCGCTTCGGCTGGCACCCACTCGACGTCGAGGACGTCCTATCGAAGCGTCAGCGGCCGAAGGTCGACGACTACGTCGACGACGGCTATCTCTTCGGCGTCCTCCACTTCCCCGCGTACGACAAGAACGTCCAGCGCCTGAACGCCGGGGAGCTCGACTTCTTCCTCGGTCCCGACTACCTCGTCACGATCTCGAACGTCGAGCTGCTTCCGGTCACGCGGCTCTTCAATCGCGTTCAGGAGGACGAGCGTTTTCGCGAGCAACTCTTCAGCAAGGGATCCGGCCGCCTCCTCTACGAGGTGTTGGACGATCTCTTCGACTACTGCTTCCCGATCCTCGACAAGATCGCCTACAAGCTCGACTCGATCGAGGACGACATCGAGGATCGCCGCTCGGAGGAGATCGTCACCGACATCTCCAAGGTGAAGCAGGAGATCATCTCCTACCGCAAGATCATCAAGCCGCAGCGTCCCGCCCTGCGACTGCTCGAGCGGCACATCGAGCGCTTCCTTCCCGAGGAGCTCGAGCTCTACTTCGACGACCTCGTCGATGCGTCGGAGCGCATCTGGGACCTGCTCGATAACTACAAAGAAGTCGTCGAGGCGCTCGAGAGCACGAACGAGTCCGTGATCTCGCATCGCCAGAACGACGTCTTGCGGATCCTGACCGTGTTCTCGGTGATCCTGCTCCCACTGACGCTCATCTCCGGAATCTTCGGAATGAACGTCCTCTTTCCCGGCGAGCAGACCCACGCCGCGTTCTGGGCGATCGTCGGGCTGATGGTGACCGTGATCATCGGGATGATCGGATTCTTCAAGTACAAGCGCTGGCTCTGAGGCCCTAGCTCTCGGCCTCGACGTGGGCATTGAAGCCGACGGCGTAGGCCTCGGCCGCGAATTCATTCGCCTGCGCTCGATCCGTGAAGCCCTTCATCATCACCTCGTACCCGCCGCAGGGGTCCGCCTCGAGCTGCGCGTTCACGAGCCCGCGTGAAGCCGCGAGAGCAACGAGGGCATTGGCCGAGTCACGGTCAGGCTCGTGTCCCATGTCGACTTCGAGCTCGCCGTTCTTGTCGGGTGACTGATAGCACTCGACCGTCGGATGGAAGGTGGATTTCCGGGCCTCCTCCTGGAGGGCCACTGCGGTGGCGAACGTGTCGTAGCCGCGAATGACGACGCGGAACTCGTTGCAGCCGACCTCGATCGATGTGAATGTGAAGCCTTGAGCCACGACCTGCGCCTGCAGCTTTTGAGCGGCAGCAAGCGTTGTGGGCCTACCGAACACAACCTCGGGGCCTGTTGTGTACTCCGGCAGACCTCCGCACGCCTGCCCGCTCCTCGAAGACGCAGACGACGTCCCCGAGAACCCAGCAAGAGCTACAGCGCCGGCCGCGATCGCGACTATCGGGACCACCCTCACGGCCGGTACTCCTAGCACGATCCCTCGAAGCCTGAGTCGTTCTTTACGAGATCCTCAAAAGTCGATCGCAGGACGTGTAAGCCCTCGGCAAGTCCCTCGTTCGGGTCATCCAGAACGGCTCCGGCCGCCCCGAGGACTAGAGCTATGTCCGCGCCGCACGGACGCAGGGGTCTTGCTCTGCTGCTCGTCACCGCCGCCGCACTCTCGGCCGGCAGCACCACAGCAGCCGCAGATCGGCCGACGGTCAAGAGGCTCAACGTGTTCGGCTTGGGCCAGGGGTTCGGGCGGGTTCGCTCGCAGGTCGTCGACCACAAGCTGCGACGCTTCGCCTCGGTCCCTCCGGGCGCCTGGGGCGGCGTCTACACCGCCAAGAGCGGCGCGCAGGTCACCGTCCATGCCTCGAAGGATTATCCCGTAGACGAATCGGTGAACCAGGCCGCGGCCGACTTCGTCGACAGCCTCGTCCACGGCAAGGAAATTTCCACGGTCAGTATCTACTTCGCTCCTCCGGCCGAGGTAGGGACCCTCTGCAACAGCCAGGAGGTCGACGGCTGCTACTTCCCTGCGAGCGGCGACATCATCACGGTCGGCGAGGACACGCCCCGGAGCACGGTCGAAGAGGTCGTGACGCACGAATACGGGCACCACATCGCAAAGAACAGGGTCAACGACCCCTGGCCCGCGATTGCCTACGGGACAAAGCGCTGGTCGACCTACGAGGGCGTCTGCCAGAAGGAAGCCGCCGGCGCCGCCTTCCCGGGCGACGAAGGCGAGCACTACTTCCAGAATCCCGGGGAGTCTTTCGCCGAGTCGTTCCTGCACCTCAACGAGGTGAAACTCGGACTACCGGAAACCCCATGGGGCTACGACCCCATGTTCACCCCTGATGCCGGCGCTCTCGCCGCGATCGAACAGGACGTGCTCAAGCCGTGGAAGCAGACGGCGCTCAAGTTCAAGAGTGGACGTTTCTCCCGGCGCGGCCAGCAGAAGTCGTTCACCTTCAAGACCCCGCTCGACGGTGTGTTCGCCGCCGAGCTCCGCGGTCCTCACGGCTCCACGCTGACGGTCAAAGGGGCCGCGAATGTGAAGCGCCTCTCGTCAGGGGTCTCCGCCGCACTTGTCTGCGGAGAGCGCTCGGTCACGGCCCGCTTCAAAGCCGGCGGCGCTGGTCGTTTCGCCGCCGCCGCTCTCATCCCGTAGGACTGCCTGGCAGGACTCTGGACCGCGTACCCGAAGTCGTGAGCGGCCCGTTCAATTCCCGACATGCTCACTCTCCAAGCGATCCTCCTCACCTCCTCCCTGCTCATGGTCGTGGCCATGGTCGGCTCCATGCTGCTCCTCGCCTCGACGCGCGGCCGGATCGAGCCGGACGCCGTCCCGGTCGAGTCCGCGGACCAGCCGCTCTAGACTCGCCCGCGTGAAGCAGCTATGGGCGCCGTGGCGCCTCGAGTACATCAAGTCCGCGGACGAGGAGGACGGGTGCATCTTCTGCGACGCCGTGGAGGGTGACGACGAGGAGCGACTCGTCGTGCAGCGCGGAGAGCAAGTCATCGCGCTCCTGAACAAGTATCCGTACTCGTCTGGTCACTTCATGATCGCGCCGGTCCGGCACATCGGTGAATACGGCGACCTCACCGCAGAGGAGGTCCTCGAGCTCCACCGGTTCACCTCCGCCGGCATGGGCGCATTGGGACGGCTGTACGCGCCCCAGGGATTCAATGTCGGCTGGAACCTCGGCCGTGTCGCCGGCGCCGGCGTCGTCGACCATGTCCACCTGCACGTCGTGCCTCGCTGGGGCGGCGACACGAACTTCATGCCCGTGCTCGCCGACGTGAAGGTGCTGCCGGAGCATCTGGTCGAGACTCGCCGCCGGCTCGCGGACGCTTGGCCCAGCGGTTAGGCGGCGACGCCGGCGCCGTACTTGGCGCGGAGATACGCGAGATACGGATTCGCGTCGATCTGGCTTCCAGTCGCGCGCTCGAGCGTCTCCTGCGGCGAGAACTTCCTGCCGTGTGCGTGAACGTGCTCGCCGAGCCAGTGGCGCAACGCGCCGAGCTCGCCGCGACCGATCTGGCCTTTCAGATCCGCAACGTCCACGAGCGCCTTTTCCCAGATCTGCACCGACATGACGCTCCCGAGGAGGTACGTCGCGAAGTACCCGATCAATCCCGAAGCCCAGTGGGTGTCCTGCAGAACGCCGCGTGCATCGTCGGGGACATCGACTCCGAGGTAGTCGTGCATCCTTT
>JBBWZE010000149.1:0-3602 GCA_039648845.1 Actinomycetota bacterium
TCGCTGAACCAGGCGATCGGCTCCGAGGGTGACGGCGAGTTCGGCGACCTGTTCGCCGACCAGAACGCCGAGGATCCGTCCGAGGAGGCCGGAGAGGCCCTTCGCCGTCAGTTCGTGCGAAATGCCCTCGGGCGTCTGCCGGAGCGCGAGCGTCGTGTGCTCGAGCTGCGGTTCGGATTCGACGGCGAGTCCACATCGCTGGAGCAGATCGGCCGCGAGCTGAGCATGAGCCGCGAGCGGGTCCGCCAGGTGGAGCGCGACGCGCTGGCCAAGCTGCAGGACGAGCTTGCCGGCGTCGTCGAGATCTCACCCGACGCCCTCGTCGATGCGGCCTAAGTCCGAATCAGGGATCGGGCGCGTGCATGTCACGCGTCCGATCTCGTAATCCCTTGCGTATTTGATTCGGAGCCTCTGACCGTTCCGGGGTTCGGTCACTCGGAGTGACCCATTCCACCTAACGGGTACCTCGTCGATCGGTATCAGGTAGATGCCCGTTGTTTCAGGGCAATAGACGGCGAAGTACTCGATCTGCCCTATGTAGTCCCGTGCGATGGATGCCGGGTTCGAGTGATGCGCGTAACTACTGCATGTCTTGAAATGCACGACACCGTTACGTAGGCGTCCGGTCTTGCACTGAACCCTTGCGAGGCTAGTTCCATCGTCGATGACGAAATCGGCGCGGGTGTTCTCTCCGAACGGAAGGTAGATCGCATGTCCGATGCCCTGCAGGGCGATCGCGACAGCTAGTGCCGAACGGTCGCCAATGTCCTTCGGATGCTCCATCGCAACCAGGATGCCGAGCCAATCGGCTGGGCCATGTCCAAAACCGCCCGCAACAACTTCGCTTACGATGAGGGCTCGCCGGAGTAGCTCAGCTGGCAGAGCACCGCTCTTGTAAAGCGGATGCCGCGGGTTCGAGTCCCGCCTCCGGCTCTTGATGAGACGGGCACCTGAACCGGCAGCGGTTCCTCTCCACGAGGAGTTGCAGGCGCTCGTCCACCACTACCAGCACCTACATAACGAACTCGAGCGTGAAAAGCCCGAGGGCTCGACCCGGCGAGAGCTCGAGCAGAAGCTCTTGGACACGCGCGAGCGGTTTGACCGACTGCTCGAAGAGTGGGTTCCCAACGAGGATCTGCGCGAGCAGTGGCGCGAGTACATCCACAACCGGCGCCCGATGCCGGACGAGCCTGCCGGCATCGAGCCGCTCGTCTTCCAGGGCCTCACCGACGCGGGCTCGATTGTGCAGGTGCGCGGGCAGGCGGACGAGTACCAGGTCTGGGTCGACGGCTCGCTGCAGGAACGCATCGCGGCGCGGAAGGATCTGTCCGTCGACAGGCCGGATCTGCACTTCCGCTGGGACGGCAAGGAGATCGCGGAGACCTTCAATGCATCGGAGGCTGCGCTGACCGCACTCGCCCGGTTCCGATACGACCCGGAGTTGTCGCCGCCGTGGGAGTACGCCTCGGAGCTGCTGGCCGACGGGCTGATCGACGTCCATTTCGACCTCACGCCGCGCGGCAAGCGCGCCATCGCCGCACGTTAGTCCTGGAACGAAAAGCGCCCCGCCGAAGCGGGGCGCTTTTCTTGCGAAGGAGCGGGGAGGAGCTAGGCGCCGAGTGCGCCCGCCGGGGCGGCGTCGGGTGCCCGTTCGGCCGGAGGGGACGCCTCGTGCTCCAGCCTCGGCAGCCACTCGAGCCACCGTGGCAGGTACCAGTTCGCCTCGCCCAGCAGCTTCATCGTCGCCGGGAGAAGCACAGCCCGGACGATCGTTGCATCGATCAGCACTGCTGCCGCGAGGCCGATTCCCATCTCCTTCATGTCGAGGATCGGCATCAGCGCGAACACCGCGAACACTCCGACCATCACCAGGGCGGCACTCGAGACGACGCCGGCCGTCGTCGTGATGCCGTGTGCGACTGCGTCTTCCGTCTTCATGCCACGGTCGTAAGCCTCCCGTACGCGGCTCAGGATGAACACGTGGTAATCCATCGAGAGGCCGAACAGGATCACGAACATGAAGATCGGCAGCCAAGACGCGATGCCGCCGTTCGACTGGAAGCCGAGGAAGCTCTCGCCCCAGCCCCACTGGAAGACCGCGACGAGCACGCCGTACGCGGCACCCACGGAGAGCAGGTTGAGCACGATCGCCTTCACGGCAATTACGATCGACCTGAACGAGACCAGCAGCAGGATGAAGGCGAAGACGAGGACGAAGCCGAACACGATCGGCGCCTTCTGCTTCAGCAGCACGTTCTCGTCTACGGACTGTGCCGTCGGCCCCGTGACGGCGTAGGTCGCGCCGGATACCTTGCCGACCGTGGCAGGGAGGATCTTGTTCCGCAGCGTGTCGAGAGCCGCGTTGGAGACGGAGTCGCTGCCCTTGCCGGCGAGCGGAATCGAAACTCGCGCGACGGTGTGCGAGGGATTCAGTTCGACGACCATCGGGCCGTGCATCTGGCCACTCGCGAGCGCCTGCGACTTCAACTCCGAGATCGCCTGCTGAGCCTTGGGCGAGTCGGTGTTCGCCTCGATCGCAATGATCGCCGGGGCGAGGTCGCCGTTCGAGAATGCCTTCTCGATCTTCTTCATCGTGCCGACGGTCGGTGCACTGTTCGGCATTGCGTCCAACCCGCTCTGGGCGGTGTGGAGCTGCAGAACCGGCGCGGCTAGCACGAGCAGGACGCCGCCCGCGAGTGCCGCGGCAACGACGGGCCGCCGCAGGACCGGCGTCAGGATCGCCTTCCAGAACCGGTTCTCGCCGCTGTCGCGCCGGAGGCGGTGCAGGAACGGGATCTTGCCCTTCTCGACCTTGTCGCCAAGCCGCGAGAGCAGGGCCGGTAGCACTGTGAGCGAGCCGAGCATTGCGACACCGACGACCATCATCGTGGCGATGCCGAAGCCCAGGTAGGACTTGTCGCCGGAGAACATCATCCCGGCCATCGCGACCATCACGGTGATGCCCGAGATCAATACCGAGCGGCCCGACGTCGCCGCTGCAGCTTCGAGCGCGGCACGCGGGCTTCTGCCGAGCGCACGTTCCTCGCGCTCACGCTTGAGATAGAAGAGCGAGTAGTCGACGCCCACCGCGAGCCCGACGAGCAGGATCACCGCCGACACGTTCTCATCCATCGGCACGATGTGACTCGGGAGCGCAACCAGGAAGACCGTCGCAATCACGCCCGAGAGCGCGACGAGCAGCGGCACGCCGACGGCGACGAGAGCGCCGAAGACGAGCAGCAACACGATGACCGTGATCGGGATCGACCGCTCGCCGGCCAGCTTGAGCTGATCGGAGAACATCTTGTCGAGCGCCTTCCCGGAGCTGACCGAGCCGGCCTCGGCGACGTAGAAGCCCGGGTGCCGGTCGGCGGCAGCACCGACGGCGGACACGATGCCGTCGATCTTCGGCTTGGCGTTCTCGTACGTGCCCTTCATGTCCCACACGACCATGGCCGAGTGGCCGTCCTTGGATACCTGGTCGGCATGTGCGGGGTCGAGCGGCGAGCGGACGTTCTTGATCGCGGCGTTGCCTGCGATCGTGCTCTCGACGTCCTTGATCGTCGCCCGGAAGGCGGGATCCTGCACCGTCTTGCTCGAGC
>JBBWZE010000173.1:0-3157 GCA_039648845.1 Actinomycetota bacterium
CGCATCGAGCCGAAGATGGGAATCAAGGGATCGACGACGGGCGAGCTCGTCTTCGAGGACGCCCGCGTGCCGGCGGCCAACCTGCTCGGCGCAGAGGGAGAGGGATTCAAGATCGCGATGCGGATTCTCGATCGCTCCCGTCCGGGCGTCGCGGCGCAGGGCCTGGGTCTGGCGCAGGGCGCAACCGATTTCGCGCTCGAGTATGCGAAGACGCGCGAGACGATGGGCAAGCCGATCGGCGAGCACCAGCTCGTTGCGGCGATGTTGGCGGACATGGAGACGAAATGCGAGGCGGCGCGCGGGCTCCTGTACAGGTTCGGCACGGCGGTGGACGAGGGAATCGACGGGTCGGAGCTGACGAAGCTCTCCGCGATGACGAAGCTGTATTGCACGGACGTGGCGATGGAGGTCACGACCGATGCGGTGCAGGTGCTCGGCGGATACGGGTACATCTCCGAGTACCCGCTGGAGCGGATGATGCGTGACGCGAAGATCACGCAGATCTACGAGGGAACGAACCAGATCCAGCGACTCGTGATCGCCCGGGAGATGCTGAAGGAGCAGCGCGCGTTTCTCCTTGCGGGCGTTTCGGGTTAGGCTCGTGGCTCCCGTCCTCTAGGAGGTAGCGATGAACCGCTCCGGCCCGATCCTCCTGCTCGCTTCGCTGGCAGCCCTGGCCGTGTTCGGGACACTGGCGTCGGCAGCGCCCACAGCCGCACCCATCAAGGGCTCGCTCAAGTTCTGCAGTGATCCGACCTTCCCGCCGATGGAGTACAAGACGGCCGCCGGCAAGGCGGTCGGGTTCGACATCGATCTCGCGAACGCGGTCGCAAAGAATTGGAAGATCAAGGCACAGTTCGTCGAGACAGGCTTCACCGGCCTGCTCCCCGGCCTAGGCGCCAAGAGGTGCACGATCGTGATCAGCGGAATCTTCATCACGCCTGACCGCGTCGCGCAGTTTCCAGCCGTCGCTTATATGAAGACGCATCGCGCACTCGTCGTGCAAGCCGGCAACCCGAAGCGGATCAATGGGCCGAACGCTCTGTCGGGCAAGACCGTCGCCGTCCAGGCGGGAACGAAGTACGAGGAGTACCTCAAGACCCTCAACGAGCAGTTCAAGTCCTCGGGCAAGGCCCAGTTCACCCTGCAGAGCTACCCGGGCGACACCGACGCGGTGGGTCAGCTGATCGTCGGCCGTGCGGACGCCGTGCTGACGCAGGATACGTCGGGCGCGTACCAGAAGAAGCAGAACCCCGGCAAGCTCGCGATCGCCTACCTGTTCCCTGAGACCGATTCGTTCGGAATCTATTACCGCAAAGGGGAAACCAAGCTTGGCACCGCACTGAAGACGGCGATCAAGACGCTGAAGAAGAACGGGACGCTGAAGAAGATCGCCGCGAGGCATCAGATTCCGGTGACTGACGTGAAGTAGGTCGGAGAGCGGGTGCTCGCCAGCTTCGACACCCACATCTTCTGGGAAGCGCTCACTTCCAGGCCGTACTGGCATGGGGCGCTCCTCGCCCTCGAGTTGACGCTCGTCTCGCTGGCGGCTGCCTGCGTGATCGGGTTCTTCCTTGCCTTGGGTCGCAGCAGCCGGTTCAGATCGGTGCGCGGCTTCGTGTTCTTTTACAGCTGGATCTTCCGCGCGACGCCGACGCTCCTGCAGCTCCTCTTCATCTGGAACGGCCTGCCACAGATCTGGAGCACGTTCGCGAACGACTGGTTCAAGCCTTTCCTGGCGGCGTTCATTGCGCTGTCTCTGAACGAGGCGGCTTACATGTCGGAGATCATCCGCGCCGGCTTGCTCTCGGTCGATCCGGGCCAGGAGCTGGCCGGCAGAGCGTTGGGGATGACGCGACCGCGCATTCTCCGCCGTGTGATCGTGCCGCAGGCGATCCGCATCATCATCCCGCCGACCGGCAACGAGTTCATCACGCTGTTGAAGCTTACGAGCCTCGCCTACGTCATCTCGCTGCACGAGCTCCTCACTGCGGCGCAGGTGCGGGGCGCGGCCGACTTCCACTATGCGGAGGCTTACTCGGCCGCGGTGATCTATTACCTGGTGATCGTCAGCGTGCTGATGGCGATCCAGGCGCAGCTCGAGCGGCGCTACACCTGGAGCTCCGCGGGCCGGCGGCGTCGTGTCCCGGTTGCTGCGGTTGCGCATGATGCCCGATGAACGACGTCGTCCTGCGGGCGGAAGAGGTGCGCAAGTCTTACGACGGGCTCGAAGTGCTGCGCGGCGTGTCCATCGACGTCGGCCGCGGCGAGGTGAAGGTGATCATCGGGCCGTCCGGCTCGGGAAAGTCGACGTTGCTGCGGTGCCTTGCACTCCTGGAGCCCGTGGATTCCGGCTCTGTGCACCTCGACGGAGACGAGCTCAGCGGGCTGCGCGAAAAGGAGCTTGCGGTGCACCGTTCCGAGGTCGGCATGGTGTTCCAGCGGTTCAACCTGTTCCAGAACATGACGGCGCTCGCGAACGTGATGTGCGGGCTCGTGGAGGTGCGTGGCCTGAAGAAGCGCGATGCGCGCGAGCGGGCGCGCGAGTTTCTGGCGCGAGTGGGTCTCGCAGACAAGGCGGACAGCTATCCCGAGGAATTGTCCGGCGGCCAGCAGCAGCGGGTCGCGATCGCGCGCGCTCTGGTCATGCGTCCGAAGGCGATGCTGTTCGACGAACCGACCTCGGCCCTCGACGTGGAGCTCGTCCGCGAGGTGCTGGACGTGATGGAAGGCCTCGCGCGCGACGGGATGACGATGGTCGTCGTATCCCATGAGCTGCGCTTTGCGCATCACGTGGCGAGCTCGATCCTGATGATGGACGAAGGCAAGGTGATCGAGGAAGCGCCCCCAGACCGTTTCTTCGCCTCACCGAGCCACGAGCGCACGAAGCGCTTCCTGGCCCTCGTCGAGTGACGTTTGACCGGGGCGGCACAAGTCCGTCCCAGAGTCGGCACGCTCTCGTCACACCGTCGGGTCTGACCCCACGGTGTGACGCACGAGTGACTGTTCCGCACCAAAAGTCAGCGTCGGCCTGCGGCGTTCTCGTCCGCGCGTAGGTTGCCGGGATGCCTCGTCCGCTACGCGTTCAGTTCGCCGGTGCGGTCTACCATTTGATGAATCGTGGTGTGCGCGGCGAGGCGCTGTACACCGACGCACG
>JBBWZE010000179.1:0-20852 GCA_039648845.1 Actinomycetota bacterium
AGTAGGGCGGGGACCTGCTTTTCCCACGAGCGGCCGCTCAGTGGGAAGCCGTGGGCGAGCACGATCGGCCGGCCTGAGCCGACGTCCTCGTAATGGAGCTTGATCGGCGCGGAGTTCTCCTGGCCGACGGTGACGTAGGGCATAACGCCCTCCTTCCTCGTTGTCGTGCGTCCGTTGTGCCGGCGCGGCGGCACGCTGCCGACTTCGAGGCTACGCCTTGGCTCGGGAACGCTCCGTCCGGCAAGGGAACCGCCGAGAAACCTCCTGGTCGCGCCTCAAAACCGCTCGAGCAGCTCGCGCAAGGAGACGTCTGCCAGCGATTCGAGCACGAGGTCGGCCTCGTCGAGCGCGAGCGTCGCCGTCATCGGGTTCGGCACAGCAACGCAGACGAGTCCTGCGGCCTTCGCGGCGGTGACGCCGTTCGGCGAGTCCTCGAAGGCAATCCCTTCGTGCGGCTCGAGCCCGAGCCTGTCGAGCGCCTCGAGGTAGAGATCCGGCCGCGGTTTCGCCCGTTCCGTGTCGCCGTTCGCGGCCACGATCGTGTCGAGGCCTTCGAGGTGGCCGAGCCGCCCGAGATGGCGTGCGATCCAGTCGTCGTCGCTGCTGCTCACAACTGCGGTGCGCAGGCCGAGCCGCTCTGCCTCGGCGAAGTACTCCTCCACGCCGGGCCGGAGCTTCTCGAGATCTGTGAGCTCGTATTCGCGGGCACGGCGACGCGTGGTCAAGGCCTGCTCGTCGAGGCGCCTGCCGACGAGCTCCTCGAGATGTCCGAGTGGATCGAAGGGCGCGCCGATCGTCCCGATGAGGGTCGCCCACCGATCTTGCGGCAGCTCGTGACCGTGCTCGCGGTAGAGCTCCTCCCAGACGAGCCGGGATGGAGTCTCGGTATCGACGAGCAGGCCGTCGAAGTCGAAGAGGAGCCCGCGAATTGCCACGCTGTCAGTCTTCCTGAATGGTTGTCCTTGGCGTCGACGTCGGCGGGACCTTCACGGACGCCGTCGTCCTGGACGAGGGCCGCGTGACGACCGCCAAGGTGCTCACGGCTCCCAGGCAGGAGGATTCGGTCGTGGCGGCGGCCCGGGCGGCGGGCGCCGAACGCGTGGAGCGCTTCGCACACGGGACAACCGTTGCGACCAACGCGTTGCTCGAGCGGAAGGGAGCCCGCACCGCATTCGTCACGACTGCAGGCTTCGAGCACCTCCTGCACCTGCGCCGGCAGACGCGCGCGCAGCTCTACCGACCATGCGCGGAGTGGCCAGAGCCCCTTGTCCCGCTCGAGCGCTCACACGGCGTGCGCGGCCGCATCGGTCCCGAGGCCGAGCTGGAACCGCTCGATCTCGCCACGTTGCCGCACATCGAGGCCGAGGCGGTCGCGGTGTGCCTGTTACATGCGTACCGCGATCCCTCGCACGAGCGCGCCGTTGTCGAGGAGCTTCGGCGCAGGTTGCCTGACGCTCACGTCGTCGCCTCGCACGAGGTCGCGCCCGAGTTCCGCGAGTACGAGCGCGCGTCGACGACTGCCGCCGACGCCTATCTCGGGCCGGTGGTGGCGCGCTATCTGCAAGCGCTGACAGCTGCCGCCGCTGCGGCCGGACTGCCAGCGCCTTTCGTCATGCGTTCTTCCGGAGGAGTCTCGACTCCCGACGAGGCGGCCGAGCATCCGGCGACGATCCTCGTTTCCGGCCCGGCTGCGGGTGTGGTAGGCGCTGCGCGGCTCGCAGCGCTTGCGGGCATCGAGAACGCAATCGCATTCGACATGGGTGGGACGTCGACTGACGTGTGCCTGATCGCCGGCGGCCGTGCCGAGCGAGCGAGCGAGCGAACTGTCGCCGGCCTGCCGATCCGTCTCCCGACGGTCGACCTGCACACCGTGGGCGCCGGCGGCGGCTCGCTCGTCTGGACGGACGCGGGCGGAGCACTGCATGTCGGCCCGCAGAGCGCCGGCGCAGATCCAGGCCCGGCCTGTTACGGGCGCGGCGGCACGCAGGGGACCGTGACGGATGCGAACCTCCTGCTCAGCCGACTGCCGCGAAAGCTCGCAGGTGGTGTCGAGCTCGACCACGTTGCGGCAGAGCGTGCCCTTGCGGGAACCGACGCGGCAGCCGTGATCGATGTCGTCAATGCGGAGATGCTGCGCGCGCTGCGCGTCGTCTCCGTCGAGCGCGGGCACGATCCAGCGGACTTCGCGCTCGTGGCATTCGGAGGCGCCGGCCCGCTGCACGCGTGCGAGCTGGCGGACGAGCTTGGGATCCGCAGGGTGCTGGTCCCGGAGGCGGCGGGTGTTCTCTCGGCGCTCGGACTGGTTGCGTCGGAGGAACGGCGAGATGCGGTCCGCTCATATCTCGTCCCGCTGGCCGACGCAGGGGAGCTGCCGAAGGAGGGCGAAGCAGATCTCCGCTACGCGGGGCAATCTTTTGAGCTGACGTTGCGGTTGCAAGAAGACCTGGCGGAGGCGTTTCACCGCGCCCATGAAGAGCAGTACGGGTTCGCGGAGCGAGACCGCGAGGTCCAGCTGGTGGCAGTGCGCACCGCCGACATCCGCAAGGGCGCACAGCTCGAGCTGCCGCTCGGTGAGGAAACGACGGTCTACGGCCCGGCTGTCGTCGAGCTCGCCGGCGCCACCTGCTGGATTCCCCCCGGGTGGGTGGGGGTTAGGGATGGTCGCATGCTGAGGCTCACGCGACAGTGACGATCGAGCTCCAGATCATCGGCAGCCTCCTGCGCGCGGTCGCTGAGGAGATGGGCGCCGTGCTCGTCCGTTCGGCGTTCTCCGCCAACATCAAAGAGCGCCGGGATTGCTCCACGGCGCTGTTCGACGAGCACGGCCGGATGGTCGCGCAAGCCGAGCACATCCCGGTGCATCTCGGTGCGATGCCCGATGCAGTCGCCGCGGTGATGCAGCACGACCCGGCCCTCGGCGAGGTGTGGGCACTCAACGATCCGTATGCCGGCGGCACGCACCTTCCGGACATCACGCTCGTGTCGCGAACGGATACCGGCTTCGCCGTCACACGCGCGCATCATGCGGACGTCGGTGGCCGCGAGCCGGGGTCCATGCCGGCCGATTCGCGGACGCTTGACGAGGAAGGCGTCGTGATTCCTCCAACCCGGCTCGACGACGACGTCATCGCGGGCCTCGTCGCGCGGATGCGTAACCCCGAGGAGCGGCATGGAGATCTACGCGCGCAGCTCGCGGCCCACCGCCTCGGGGAGCAGCGCGTCGTGCAGCTATGCAAGCAGCGCGGGCGCGACACCGTCGTCGCGGCGATGGACGAGCTCTTCGCCTACTCCGAGCGCAGAATGCGTGCCGGCATTGCCGCCCTTCCGGACGGTCGGTTTGCCGCGCGCGACGTGCTGGAGGCGATCGAGGACGACCTCGAGCTGCACGTGACCGTGTCGGTCGAGGGCGACGCGGTCGCAATCGACTTCACCGGAACCTCCGCCCAGCACGACGGCAACCTGAACTGCCCTCTATCGGTTGCGCGCTCAGCCTGCTTCTACGTCGTCCGCGTCCTCGTCGATCCCGATCTGCCGGCGTCGGGCGGAGCGTTCGCGCCCGTCATCGTCACCGCTCCCGAAGGATGCCTCGTCAACGCGCGCCCGCCGGCCGCAGTGGCAGGGGGCAATGTGGAAACCTCCTCCCGAATCGTCGATGTCGTGATGCGCGCGTTCGGCGAGGCGATCGACGTTCCGGCGCAGGGGCAGGGAACGATGAACAACGTCACCGTCGGCAACCAAAGCTTCACCTACTACGAGACGATCGGCGGAGGTCAGGGAGCCTGTCCCGCTGCGGACGGGCCGAGCGGCGTGCACGTCGCGATGTCGAACACGCTCTCGACGCCGATCGAAGCGCTCGAGCTGCAATATCCATTGCGGGTCGAGCGCTACGGCCTACGGCTCGACTCCGGCGGAACGGGCGCGCACCGTGGCGGCGACGGCGTCGTGCGCGAGCTTCGCGTGCTCGAGGACTGCCGGCTCTCGATCATCAGCGAGCGCCGCATCCATCAGCCGCAGGGCGAGCGCGGTGGAGAGCCTGGAGCATCGGGACGGAACTCCCTCAACGGCGACCTTCTCCCGGCAAAGGTGACGCGCGATCTCGCGGCCGGCGACATCGTCACGATCGAGACGCCGGGCGGCGGCGGCCACGGCGGGTAGGGTCTAGGTCGTGAACGCCCACGTCGAAGCGATCTTCGTCGCGTCCGAGCCGGGCGAGCTCCCTGCTCCGGTCGAGCGCGTCCGCGCATATGCCGGACGCGGTCTCGAGGGCAACCGTTACTTCTGGGAAGACGGCGATGCGCCACCCGGACGAGGGGTGACACTGATCGCGGCAGAAGCGATGGATGCGGTTGCGCTCGAAGGCAAGGTGTCGATCGAGCCTGCCGCGACGCGGCGCAACGTGCTCACGCGCGGAATCGACGTCAACGAGCTCCTCGGCAAGCGCTTCCGCATCGGCGACGTCGAGTGCGAAGGGGTCGAGCTCTGTGAGCCCTGCGCGCATCTCGAGTCGATGACACAGCCGGGCGTGATCAAGGCGCTCGCGCATCGTGGTGGCCTCAACGCCGACATCCTCACCGACGGGGAGATCAATGTCGGCGATCCGGTCGTCGCGGTCTAGACACCGATAGCGGGACGCGCTTTCATCCTGGGCGGCACCGGCAACGTCGGCGCAGCGATCGCGCAGTCGCTCACAGCTGACGGCTGGCAGGTGACCGTTGCAGGAAGGACCGAGCGGGCGACGCCAACGGGCTTCGAACACGTCACGCTCGACCGAGACGAGGAAGGCGCACTCTCCGTCGCGAACGGCTTCGACCTCGTCGTCGACGTCATTCCGTTCGACGCGGCACACGCCGAACAGCTGCTCGAGCTCGATACCGGCGCACTCGTCGCGATCTCCTCCGCGTCCGTGTACGCCGACGGGCAAGGCCGCACGCTCGACGAGGCTGAGGGTGTCGACGACTTCCCGGAATTCCCGATCCCGATTCCGGAGACGCAGCCGACCGTGGCGCCGGGCGACGAGACGTACTCGACGAAGAAGGCCAAGCTCGAACGCATCCTGCTCGAAAACGGCCGCATTCCGGCGGCGGTCGTGCGGCCGTGCGCGATCTATGGGCGGGGCGATCGGATGGGGCGCGAGTGGCACTTCGTCAAGCGGGCACTCGATCGCCGGCCCTACGTCGTGCTGACGAACCGTGGTGCCGGGCATTTCCACACGACCGCGTCTGAGAACATCGGCGAGCTCGTGCGGTTGATCGCAGTCCGCCCAAGGACGGATGTCTTCAACTGCGGCGATCCCGATCCCCCGACGGTGCTGGAGATCTCGCGCGCGATCGGCGAAACCGCAGGCCACTGCTTCGAGGAGGTTCTGCTCGCGGAGCCCGCCGCTCGCGGCGATGTCGGTCAGACGCCCTGGTCGGCATCGAAGCCTCTGCTCGTCGACATGACAAAGGCCGAGCTCGACCTCGGTTACCGGCCCGCGACCACGTGGGCCGAGGCGTTGCCACGTCAGGTCCGCTGGTTGATCGAGGCAACGCGGGATCGAGACTGGCGCGAGGTTCTTATCCGTGGAGCGGACTACCTGAAGTTCGACTACGAGTCCGAGGACGAGTTCGTCGCACATCTCCCGAAGGCGTAGGCTCACCCCGTGAACGGCGTCGTCAGGGTCGCGTGCGTGCAGGCCGAGCCAGTCGCGTTCGACCGCGCGGCCACGATCGACAAGCTCGAAGGCCTCGTCGGCCAAGTCGCAGCCGCCGGCGCGCGGCTTGCACTCTTTCCCGAGACCTTCGTCCCCGTCTACCCCTCCAACCGTTGGGTTCGCTATCTCGCGGGCTGGGGCGGTCCGGAGGCGGGAGCGGCTCGCGAGGTCTTTGCGCGACTGATGCAGCAGTCGCTGACCATTCCCGGCCCCGACTCCGATCGTCTCGCCGAAATCGCGCATGCGAGCGACCTCTGGCTCGCGGTCGGCGTCAACGAGCTCGAGGGCGGGACGATCTACAACTCGCTGCTCGTCTACTCACCTGACGGAGAGCTGGCACTCCACCATCGCAAGCTGATGCCCACCAACCACGAACGGCTGGTCTGGGGCCTCGGCGACGGACGTGGGCTGGAGACGATCCCGACCGACGTCGGCAAGGTCGGCGGGCTGATCTGCTGGGAGAACCTGATGCCGCTCGCGCGCTTCGCCCTCTACCAAGATGGGGTCGAGGTGTATCTCGCGCCGACGGCCGACGACTCGGAGGACTGGCACGATTCGATGAAGCACATCGCTCGCGAGGCGCGCGCTTTCGTCCTCAGCTGCTGTGTCTTCCAGCGTGCTTCGGGATACCCGGCCGACGTGCCGCTCGCCGAAGGTGACGAACTAGTCGGCGCGGGGGGCTCGGCGATTCTTGCGCCCGACGGGAGCTATCTCGCCGAGCCGCTGTGGAACGAGGAGGGCATTCTCTACGCCGATCTCGATCCACAGCGGCTCTACGAGGCACGTCAGCGCTTCGATCCTGCCGGGCACTATCACCGGCCGGACGTACTCCGCTTCAAGCTTGCTACGAGCCGATCCGCAGGCTGAGGTTCCCGGTCGGAAAACCACGAAGCTTGCTCTTCAGCACTTCGAGCATCGGATGCCGCCTTTCCGCAGTTGAGGACTTACGCCACGACCAGCATCGGCCGTTCATCCGGACGGCCGTATCCCTCGTCTGCGGGCGCTACCGCCGCGGCGCGCGCCGCCTCAAGACACGAGCGTCGCCTTCGCGGCGCGTGACCCGGTCCGCATCAAAACGCTCCAGAAGCAGCTGTGCGGTCTTTCGCGACACCCCGAGCAGATCGCGAAAGCGACCGAGCGTGATGCGCCCGGACGCCGCGATCTCCTCGAACAGGACGGCGCGGGCGCGTTCGTAGGCAGCGGCGGAGACGGCGTACCCGTCGCCGGTCCGCACCAGGCGGCCCTGCTCCTCGAGGAAGCGGGCAAGCCCCGCGTCTTCGACCCTCACCGGATCTAGGCCGAGCCGTGCCTCGAGCTCGGCCGCCTCTCGCTCGCGTTCGCCGAGTGACCCCGCTGTACCTGGGCGATAGAGCTTCGCACCTCGCCGCTCCAGGCCAAGGCGTGGCACAACGGCCGCCGCCCACGCCTGTGTCGGAACCGGCACACCCGGGTCGAGCGGGTCCGCCGCGTCCAGACGCCGCTCGTATTCGCCGCGAAGCTCCTCGAGCCATTCGTCGGAGAAGGACCAGACGCCGTCGGTTGCGAGGACGGGCGCGTGAATCAGCACCTCGCCGCGCGCGCTGCGCTCGAATCGCGCCGGGTCCGCGTGGCGCGGCGGTGCGGCGTCGATGACGACGCCGCCGCCGACCGTCGTTCCCGCGCGCAGAACGACACGGTCACCCCGCGCAGCCACGATCGGCGCGTCGAGTCGAAGCTGTGCGAAGCGGTCGACGCGCACCACACGCGCGAGCAGCGTCGATGTTCCATGGTGGACGAGCACGCGCGGCGGGATTGGCGCGAGCTCCTCGACCTCGACATCGAGCCGGTAGCTGACCTCGTATGCATCCGGTTCGAGGAGAGCGTCGCCACGGCCGAGCTCGTTCCGCTCGACACCGGGGAGAGCGACCGCCACTCGCTGTCCCGCCTCCGCGACGTCGACCTCTCGGTCGTGGATCTGCACGCTGCGAACTCGCACCTCGCGCGCGCCCGGTTCCGCACGGAGCACGGCTCCCGGGCCGATCCTTCCCGACCAGAGAGTCCCGGTCGCGACCGTTCCGATTCCGCGCAGGCTGAACACGCGATCCACGTAGAGCCGCGTCGGCGCGTCCGCGCGTTCGCCTTCGACTGAAGCGCGCGACAGAGCGGCGCGCAGCTCATCGAGACCGGTGCGTTCTTTCGCGCTTACGGCGACGACCTCCGAGCCCGGGACGAGCTCGCGGGCTTCGTCGAGCGCGAGCTCGAGCGCAGCTGGCTCGACGGCGTCCGCCTTCGTGACTGCGACCACACCTCGCTCGACTCCGAGCAGCCTGAGGATCGCCAGGTGCTCGTGCGTCTGCGGCCTCGCGCCCTCGCCCGCATCGATGACGAGCAGGAAGAGGTCGATCCCGGTCGCGCCCGCGACCATCGTGCGCACGAAGCGCTCGTGTCCCGGGACGTCCACGAGCGAGAGCCGACGTCCATCCGGTAGATCGAGCGGCGCGTAGCCAAGGTCGATCGAGATGCCGCGGGCCTGCTCCTCCGGCAGCCGGTCCGTGTCCCTGCCGGTTAGCGCCCGCACGAGCCACGTC
Organism: Actinomycetota bacterium; assembly: GCA_039648845.1. GTDB lineage: Bacteria > Actinomycetota > Thermoleophilia > Gaiellales > Gaiellaceae > 3-1-20CM-4-69-9. The sequence goes on from JBBWZE010000179.1 coordinate 8,260, forward strand.
TTGCCGTGGTCGATGTGCCCGGCCGTTCCGACCGTCAGCGGCACCGGCGAACCGCCCCTGCGACCTCCTCGGCATCGCCGTCCGTGAGCGTTCGGCAATCGAGCAGCGTTCGGGCGTCGCGCACGACTGCGATCACCGGTGGATCGCCGTGCCGCAGCTTCGCGGCCAGCCCTTCCTCTACCGCGCAGGCAAAACTCGGGAGCTCGGTCAACGGGAGCGATCCGCCGCCGGCACGCGCAACGGTTTCTTCGACCTCACCGCCGACGAGCTCCGCCAGACGTGCGGCGCGTGCCCTCACCGCCTCCGCTGGCTCTCGCAGCATGCGGAGGACCGGAATCTCGTCGGGTGCGTCCACCGCCAATGTGAGGGTTCCTTCGAGTGCAGCCAACGTCAGCTTGTCGGCGCGCAGCGCACGTTGTAGTGGATGCCGCCGGAGCTTCTCAACGAGATCCGCCCGCCCCGCGATGATGCCGGCCTGCGGTCCACCCAGCAGCTTGTCGCCGGAGAAGCAGACGAGATCGGCGCCGGCAGCCAGGCTTGCGCGTGCGGTCGGCTCGTCACCCATGTCCACGAGCGCGCCCGAGCCGAGATCGTCCACGAGCGGCAGATCGTGACGACGGGCAACGTCCCCCAGTTCGCGCAGCGAAGGCTGCGCAGTGAAGCCGACCACCCGGAAGTTCGACTGATGAACGCGCAGCAGAACGGCAGTCTCCGGGCCGATCGCAGCCTCGTAGTCGGCGGCTCGCGTGCGGTTCGTCGTCCCGACCTCGCGCAGCCGCGCGCCCGAGCGCTCGAGCACGTCGGGAATGCGAAATCCGTCGCCGATCTCGATCAACTCTCCGCGTGACACCAGTACCTCGCGGCCCTCCGCGAGCGCGGCAAGCGCGAGCATGACCGCCGCCGCGTTGTTGTTCACCACGAGCGCGGCCTCGGCGGCCGTCAGGTGGCGGAGGTTGTCGGCGACGTGTTCCTGTCGCGAGCCGCGTCCGCCGGCCTCCAGGTCGTACTCGAGGTTCGAGTAGCCCCGCGCGATTTCGCGCACATGGTCGATTGCGGCCTCGGCGAGCGGGGCGCGGCCGAGGTTCGTGTGCACGATCACGCCGGTGGCGTTGATGACCCGGCGCAGGTGAGGCATGCGCGCGGCCTCGAGCTCGTCCTGCAGGAGTGACACCAGATCGCCCGGATCGTCACCCAGCTGTATCTGTTCACGCGCACGCGCGACAACCTTGCGCGCAGCCTCGACGGCGAGCGGATCGTCGCTCTGCCGCGCCAGCTCGTCCACCGACGGAAGGTCGCGCAGCCTCATGGCCGAAGGCTACTCAGGTACGGTCGAGAACGACCTCGTAATGCTCGGAACTCGCGTCGAAGCGGGACAGCAACTCACGGGCCTCGGGCTCGACCACAGCCTGCTCGTAGTCCTCGCCGGCGAACGCTCGAACCGCGTCGAGGGACTCGAATCGCGTGATCGTCACGAAGGCGATCTCCTCGCCGTCCTCGCGGCGGAGCAAGTCCGCTCCGAGATATCCCGGCACCCGGTGGATCGAGGGAAACATCGTGGTGCGTAGGAAGTCCTCATAGGCGTCCGCGTTCTGCGGAGCCGTCCAGCCGTGCCAGAGCCGCGCGATCACTGCGCGTCAGCCTTGACCGGGGCCGCGGGTGTCGCCGAGGAGCGACGCTCATAGGCCTGGCGCACGCGCTCGACGGCCTCGTCGAGATCGTCGGTGACGAACAAGAGGTCCAGATCGTCCGGCGAGATCATCCCGTCGGCCAGCACCTCGCCTTTGATCCAGTCGATCAGCTCACCCCAGTAGTCGCTTCCGTAGAGGACGACCGGGAAATGCAACACCTTTCCCGTCTGGATCAACGTCAGCGCCTCGAATAGCTCGTCGGCCGTTCCGAAGCCGCCCGGGAAGACGACGAAGCCCTCGGCGACCTTCACGAACATCGTTTTGCGTGCGTAGAAGTGCCGGAACGTCAGCGAGATGTCGAGGTAGGGGTTCGACGCCTGCTCGTGCGGCAGCTGGATGTTGAATCCGACCGAGAGCCCGTCGCCCTCCTTCGCCCCGCGATTGGCGGCCTCCATCACCCCGGGCCCGCCGCCGGTCACGACTGCCCAACCCAGCTCGGCGAAGCGGCGGCCCGTCGCGCGCGCCTCCTCGTAGACCGGGTTTCCTTCGCTGATGCGGGCGGAACCGAAGATGGTCACCGCCGGCTGGATGATCCTGTCGACTACCTGAAAGCCGTCGCGGAACTCCTGTGCGATGAGCGCGATGTCCTGCTCGAGATCTTCGGTCTTCTCCTCGGCGGAGAGGATCCGTCTGTCTTCCATCAGAAGTCGCGAGGCACGTGTGTCGCGTGCATACCGAGCACCAGTGCGATCGCGAGGCCGAAGTACAGCACTCCGATGATCAGCCGCTGGTGCGGTTCGACGCGGTAGTACTCCTGCATCTCGGGGTGGTCGCGCATCTTCCAGCGGCGCCATAGCTCCGAGGCCGAGAAGAGCAGGATGATGATCAGGATCGGGTTGGGCTTCCAGATCACGAGGCCCAGCAGGCCCAGGAAGCCGACGAGCCAGAGTGCCGGGTGCAAGGCGGCCGTGATGCGCCCCCCATCGAGCGGGACGACCGGGAGCAGGTTGAAGAGATTGATGAAGAAGCCGAGAAACGCGAGGGCCTTGAGGGAGTTCGAGTCGTAGGCGACGCCGGCGAGATAGATCGCCAGCGCGCCGGCCGAGCCCAGCAGCGGGCCTCCGATCGCGAGCTTTGCCTCGCGCCAGGCGTTGTGCGGCATCTCCTTGAGCGTGATCAGCGCCCCCATGAACGGAATGAAGAGCGGCGCCGAGACCGGTAGCCCCTGCCGCTTCGCCTCGAGCACATGTCCCATCTCGTGCACGAACAGCAGCAGGACTAGCCCGATCCCGAACCACCAGCCCCCGATCCAGACGTAGACCGCGGCCGACACGAACATCGAGAACAGGAACTTGAACTTGAGCAGAACGAACCCGAACTTGGCCAGAAATGCGCCGACGGCGGCGATCGGTGCCCAGAGCCGTCGGAAAAGGCCGCGCCAATCGAAGCCTTTCGGCTGAATCGGCTCGTACCCGCGCCACTCCTGTGGGTATTGCTCCATGCCTGCCATTGTGCCAACCGGTATCGGTCGCACCGCGGCGGCCCATGAGCGCCGGCGTCGAAGCGGTGGAGTGGCTGTGCGCCTGGCCCAGGGCCACGCCGGGAGTTACACCTGGAGTACTTGGCCGACCTGCAGCCGAGATGCTTCGCGTCGGCTGCCCCAGCTCCGGCTATGTCCATCGACTCCGCGGCCTGAATCTTACGAACCGCGTCCGATCCACTCCTCGCCGCCCTCGTAGAACTCCTTCTTCCAGAGAGGTACCTGCTCCTTGAGCGTGTCGATCGCGTCCTTGCACGCGGCCAGCGCGTCCTGCCGGTGGGGCGCGGAGACAGCGATCACGACGCTGGCCTCGCCGATCTCGACGCGTCCCGTGCGATGGTGGATCGCGATCTCGCAGAGGACGTAGCGGCCTTTCAGCTCCGTGGCGATCTCGGCCATGACTTGTTCGGCCATCTCCTGGTAAGCCTCGTAGTCGAGGTGCAGGACGGTGCGGCCGCGTGACTGAACTCGGGTCGTGCCGATGAACGTCGCGATCGCGCCGGCCCGGTCCGAGCGCACCTCGTCGACGGCTGCACCCAGGGAGAGCTGTTCTGGAGTAAGGCGGAACGCACCGCCCGAGACGGGTGGGATCAGTGCCACCTCGTCGCCGTCAGCGAGCGGATGATCGCGGTCGGCGTACTCCTTGTTCACGGCGTACAGCAAACCTTCTGGCTCGTCGCCGAGCTCGAGCGCGGGCCAGACATCGGCGACCCGATCGGCTCCATCGAGCTCCCGTTCGCTCCAGCCTGCGCGCTCCCTGAGACCGGCAAAGAGCTTGACGCGGACGCCCATGATGAGCAGCCTAGTGACGGATGCCCGAGGCCTCTCCGACCAGCACCACTGACAGAGACCCTCGTCGGCAGGTCGCTCCAGACGTTGCGAAGTCCTTTTGGAGACTGCCACGCCGTCCGCTGGGGCCCGTCGGGAAGTGGCTTGTCGTGGCGATCATCGCTCTCTTCGTCCTGAACTACTGGCTTGCGTCTCGCTCGCTCTCCGAGCCGGCACCTCTTGCGATTCCTTATAGCCCGCTGTTCCTGGACGAGGTTCGCGAGGGAAACGTCGACCGCATCACGTCCAAAGGAACCTCACTCCAGGGGCTCTTCAAGAGTCCGGTGCGCTATCCACCGACCGGCGGTAACTCGCGAAGCTCCGCGCGGTTCTCGACGCTCATACCTACGTTCGCGGATACCGCGACATTGTCAAAACTTCTCGAAGAGAACGACGTCGTCATCAACGCCGAGCCGCTGCAAAGCTCCGCTGCCTGGTGGGAGAGGTTGTTGTACGGGTTCGGCCCGACCCTCTTGCTCATCGGTCTCTTAGTGCTTCTGATCAGGCGTGGCGGTCGCTCGGCGCTCGGCTCGTTCGGTCGTTCCCGCGCGCGACGCTACGAGGTCTCTTCGGAGCGCGTGACCTTCGACGACGTTGCAGGCATCGAGGAAGCGAAAGACGAGCTGACGGAGATCGTCGATTTTCTGAAGAATCCGCAGCGCTATGGGCGGCTTGGCGGACGGATCCCACGCGGCGTGCTGCTCAGCGGCCCCCCCGGAACGGGCAAGACGCTGCTCGCACGGGCCGTCGCAGGCGAGGCAAACGTGCCCTTCTTTTCGATGTCCGCTTCGGAGTTCATCGAGGCGATCGTCGGCGTCGGCGCCTCACGTGTCCGCGATCTCTTCAAGAAGGCGAAGGACGCCTCGCCCGCGATCGTGTTCATCGACGAGCTCGATTCGATCGGTCGCTCGCGCTCGGCGGGCCAGGTCGGCGGTGGCGGGGGCGACGAGCGCGAGCAGACGCTGAACCAGATCCTGACCGAGATGGACGGATTCGATCCCTCGACCGACGTCATCGTGATCGCGGCGACGAACCGGCCGGACATCCTCGACGCTGCGTTGCTTCGTCCGGGCCGCTTCGACCGGCGCGTTGCCGTGCAGCCTCCCGACCGCTCCGGGCGTCAGCGGATTCTCGAAGTGCACACGCGTAAAGTCCCACTCGCAGACGGCGTCAATCTCGACACCATTGCTGCAAGCACCACGGGAATGGTTGGCGCCGACCTCGCGAATCTCGTCAACGAGGCGGCTCTGCTCGCTGTACGCCGAGGCCACGAGTTCGTCGACACGGACGACTTCGGCGACGCGTTCGAGCGGGTGCTGCTCGGAGCGGAGCGAAATATCGTCCTCAGCCTTGCCGATCGGGAGCGCACCGCCTACCACGAGGCGGGGCATGCGATCGTGGGGATGATGAGCCCCGACGCGGACCCGGTCAGGAAGGTGTCGATCATCCCCCGAGGCGTGGCGCTCGGCGTCACGCTCTCTTCGCCCGAGGAGGATCGGCACGGCTACGACGAGGATTATCTGCGGACTCTGATCAAGGTCGCCCTCGGCGGACGCGCCGCGGAAGATCTCGTCTACGGGAAGCTGACCACCGGGGCCGAGTCGGACCTTCAACAGCTCACCGGCATCGCACGTCAGATGGTGGGACGCTGGGGGATGAGCTCGGTGGTCGGACCCGTCACCGTGATGGCCGTTGACAGCCGCGGAACGTTCCTGCCCGGAGCAGCTGCGCCGAGCGAACAAACCCAGCAGCTCGTCGATCAAGAAGTCCGGCGCATCGTCGACGAGGCCTACGAGGAGGTGATGGCGCTGCTGCGTCAGCATCGCTCCAAGTTGGACGACCTGGCTTCGGCGCTGCTCGATCGGGAGACGCTTGAGGGGCCTGACGCCTACGCGGCCGCCGGCCTCGAATGGGCTCTCCCGGACGAGGATCTACGCGATGCGGCTCCGACGCCCGTCTGAAAGAGCACACCTCGGGAAGCAGGCTGCTACGTTGTCCGGGTAATCAGGACGAGTACCGGTAGTGCTTTCCAGCCCTTCCTCTACTTGTTCGTCATCGGCAAAGCAAGGGAGGAAATTACGTGGCAACCGGAACCGTCAAGTGGTTCAACGATGCCAAGGGATACGGGTTCATCGCCCCCGAGGACGGCGGCAAGGATCTCTTCGTCCATCACTCGAACATCGCCGGCGACGGCTTCAAGTCGCTGACCGAGGGTGCCAAGGTCGAGTACGAGTCGCGCGAGGGCCAGAAGGGCCCCGAGGCGATCAACGTCACTCCGCAGTAGAGAGGACGCGTAGTCGCCGAGAAGGAACAAAAGATCGAGCTCGACGGCGAGGTCGTCGAGGCTTTGCGGAACGGTTATTTCCGAATCGCCCTCGACGGTGGCCACGAGACGCTCGGCTATACCGCCGGAAAGATGCGCCGCTACCGCATCCGTATCTTCCCTGGCGACCGGGTGAAGATCGAGCTTTCGCCGTACGACCTCAACCGCGGCCGGATCGTCTACCGCTACAAGTAAAAGGCGCTAGCAGCTGAGCCACCAGCAACGGTGGCCGTAATAGCCGAGGCTGTAGCCAATTCGTAGCAGTGGGCCGGAGAGCCGCTCGCCCTGCAGGGTGAAGAGGCTGCCCAGTCCCTGCCGCGATCGGACGAAGAAGATCGAGCCGCCGTCCCTGTCGCTCGCCTCTACGATTGTCACGTGACCACGACCGGCGACGAGCGGCGGACCGACTCGGACATAGAGATCAAGCCGGTCTACACCGCCGAGGACGCCCCCGAGGAGATCGAGCTTCCGGGGGAGTCCCCGTTCACACGCGGCCCCTATCCGGATATGTATCGAGGGCGTCCATGGACGATCCGGCAGTACGCGGGCTTCGCTTCCGCTGAGGAGACAAACCAGCGGTTTCGTTATCTCCTCGAGCGCGGCCAGACCGGACTGTCGGTCGCCTTCGACCTGCCCACGCAGCTCGGATACGACTCGGATGATCCGCGCGCAGCGGGGGAGGTCGGAAGAACCGGAGTGGCAATCGACTCGATTGCAGACATGGAGCTGCTCTTCGACCAGATCCCGCTTGCCGACGTCTCGACGTCGATGACGATCAACGCACCCGCCGCGCTGCTCCTGCTGCTCTACGAGCTCGTGGCTGAGGAGCAGGGAGTCCGCGGTGACCAGTTGCGCGGCACGGTGCAGAACGACATCCTCAAGGAGTACATCGCGCGCGGGAACTACATCTTCCCGCCCCGCCCCTCGATGCGCGTCACGACGGATCTGTTCGCGTATGCCGCCGAGAGGATCCCGAAGTGGAATCCGATCTCCATCTCGGGTTACCACATCCGCGAGGCGGGCTCAACGGCTGTGCAGGAGCTCGCGTTCACGCTCGCCAACGGCATTGCGTACGCGGAGGCGGCGGTCGTAGCAGGTCTATCTCCGGATGAGCTCGGTGAGCGTCTCTCCTTCTTCTTCAACGCGCACAATCACTTCTTCCAGGAGGTGGCGAAGTTCCGTGCTGCGCGGCGGCTGTGGGCGCGCATCATGCAGGAGCGTTTCGGCGCCACAAACCCGAAGGCGCAGGCCTTGCGCTTCCACGCGCAGACGGGCGGCTCGACGCTGACGGCGCAGCAGCCCGAGAACAACATCGTTCGCGTCGCGATCCAGGCGCTCTCGGCCGTGGCCGGGGGCGCGCAGTCGATCCACACGAACGGTTACGACGAAGCGCTTGCTCTGCCGTCCGAACGCGCGGCACGAATCGCGTTGCGGACACAGCAGCTGCTCGCGCACGAGGCGGGCGGCACTGACACCGTCGATCCGCTCGGTGGCTCGTATTTCATCGAGGCGCTCACGGACGAGCTCGAGGCGAAGGCCTGGGAGTTGATCCAGCACATCGACGAGCTCGGCGGCGCGGTCGCCGCGGTCGAGCAGGGCTTTGTGCAGGGCGAGATCGAGCAGGCGGCGTTCCGGTGGCAGCAGGACGTCGAGTCCGGTGAGCGGGTGATCGTCGGTGTCAACCGCTTCGCCGAGGGCGAGGAGGAGCCGATCGAGTTGCACCGCCTCGATCCCGCGGCGGAGAAGCGGCAGCTAGAACGGACGGCGCGCGTGCGGGCAGAGCGAAACCCCGACGATGCCGAGCGTGCGGTCAACGTTGTGCGCGAGACCGCACGCGGCGAAGGCAATCTGCTGGTGCCGATGCGTGAGGCGTTGCGCGCGCGCGCGACCATCGGAGAGATCTCGAACGTGCTTCGCGAAGAGTTCGGTATGTACGACGCGCAACATCCCTGAGCAATGCTTCGGTTAGGCGCACGTGCCGCGCCACGAGTTTCGGTGTGCTGTTTTCAGCTCGCGGTCAGGAGCACTACGATCAGGAGAACTCCCAGTCCGGCGCCGACGCCGGACAGCAGCGCGACGAGGCGCTCGTCCGGGGGAGCGAACTCCCCACGGCTGACTGCCTCCTCGACCTCGCGGTAGCGCCAGAACGCGTAGCCCGTGCAGAAGACGCCGACGATCGCGAAGCCGATTCCAATCGCGGTGTATGGCCAGGTCGTTCCTTTCGAGAGCGCCGGGACGAGCTTCCCGGACCCGATGCTGACTGCGAACGCGGTGAGGCCCGTACGCCACCACGCCAGGTATGTCCGCTCGTTGGCGAGCCGGGTTCGCCGTGTGGCGTCACCTGCCTCGTCGAAGCGCCCGCCGCCAGGCGGCTGTCGCTCGCGCACCGGCATCCTCGTAAACCTAGCGCGCCCTGTGTCCTGAGCTAGGCCGCGCGCACACGGACTCGCGGGCGGGCGTTATTCGCGTAGCCCTTCGGGTTCCATACCCCTGCCTCATCCTCCGGCTGCGTCGCCGCCGAGGAGTCCCAGGCGCGCGCAACGATCTCGTGCTCCCCATGCGCGAGGTCGACCGTGATCCGCCAGTGCCGCCAGGCCCACCGCCCTAGGTCGTCGAGCAGCTCTGCCTGCGACCAACTTCCGCTATCGAGCGAGACGTCGACCCGGTCAACGTACCGCTCGCCGCCCGCGAACGCGTAACCCAGTACCTCGACCGGGCCGGCCGCGACCGTCTCGCCGTCGGCCGGAGAAACCACGGCGGCGTTGAGCGCGATCAGTCCGAGCGGCATACCAGCGCCCGGCCCCGGCGTCCCGTCCTCCGGCAACAGCCGGTAGACGACGTGCTGGAAGAACCCCGGCCAAGGCGTCGAGCGGACCTCGATCCGCTCGAGCCACTTGACGCTACGCGCACCGAGGTAGCCCGGCACGACTACACGTAGCGGCGCACCGTGAACCGGCGGCAGTGGCTCGCCGTTCATCGCCCAGGCGAGTAGGACCTCTGGTCGGCAGGCCTTGTCGAGCGGGATCGAGCCACCGAACCGCTGGGCGGGCTTCGCCTCCGGGCTGAGGTCGGCGCCCTCAAAGCCGACGTGCGCGCCGTCGGGCAGCGGGCCGGCGAGCGCGAGCACGTCGGCGAGCGCGACACCGGTCCACATCGCAGTGCCTGTCGCCCCAGGACCCCACGGCGCCTCGCCCGGGATGTCGCGGACGGCGATCAATCCCGCGCGGCGATTGCCGGCGCACTGCAACGTCGCCGTCTCGGCGCGCTCCCGGAACGCCTCGCGCAGCGTCGTCAGCGAGAGATCGAGCTCGCGCTCGACAAGCCCGTGCACATGCAACCGCCACGCGCCCGGGTCGATCTCCGGCACCGCCCCGTGTCCCCGCACGTAGAACGCATCCGTGGCCGTCAGCGAACTGGCTAGGCCGGCGAGCCCCGTCTCGGCGTTGAACGGCTCCTCCTCGTGGACAATCAGGTCCGCGCGCTTTCCGTAGCGACCCATGCGAGAAGCGTAAAACATCAGCGACGCGACAACCTTGGCTGCGAAGGAAAAATGCGCCTGTCAAAGTCCCGCTAAGCCGACGCACCCGAGTAGTTACGTAGGCCGAAGTGCCAGAACCAGCGGGTGAAGCCGAACAGCACTACTCCGAAGCCGATCGACAAGGCGAGCGTCTGCCACTGGAGCCTCGACGTCAATGCTTGCGCCGGAACCGTCACGGCGAACGCAACCGGTACCAGGAACGTCACGCTGTAGCGCAGCCAGCCCGGATAGACGCCCACGGGCCACCGTCCAGTCTGGTAGATCCCTTCGAAGAGCTCCAGCACGTGCTCCATGCGGACGACCCAGAAGGCGCCGATCGTGATGATCAGCCAGAAGCAGTACACGAGCACGCCCCCGATCCCGAGCGCGAAGCCGAAGGCGAGCGCATCGACGATTCCGATCGAGCTCTCGACTCCCGTGAGCCCGACGGTCAGGAGGACGAGGCCGGAGATCACTTCGACGATCTGCCAGATCCTTACCTGCCGCACGCTGACCAGGAGTTGCGCGTCCTCCGGCTTCGTCAGCGCGTAATCGAGCGTTCCCTGCTGCACGTCCTGCATGAGGAGCTCCATGTTCGGCTGGATGAAGGTGTGGATGAAACCGCCGAGCATGATCTGCACCCCGAGCAGCGAGAGCAACTCGGACTCCGTCCAGCCGTTGAGCTCTGTCGTGTGCGAGTACACGAGCGAGAGCATCACAAGGCCGGTGCCGACCTGGATCAGCGACTGGAAGAGTTGCACGAAGAAGTTGACGCGGTATTGCAGCTCGTTCATCACGCCGACCCTGAAGTACAGCCACGCGACCCGAAGCGTGTTCATGCGCCCACCGCCGAGAAGCGCTTGATTGCCGCACGCCATGCGAACGTGAACAGCACGTAGCCCACCACGGTCCACATGACTTGCGCGCCGAGGCCGAATAGGAGCGCGCGGGTCGACAGATCGCCGACGAGGGATTCGATCGGGTACCCGAACGTCCACTTGAACGGCAGGAAATCCGCGAGCGTCTGAACCCAGCCCGGCATCAGCTTCAGGGGAACGAGCCTGCCGGAGAGCAGCATCTCGCTTGCCATGTAGAGATCGAAGACCGCAGCACCTCGAGTCGTCCAGAAGTTCAGCATCCCGATCGTGGCTTGGAACATGCTGCGCACGAAGTACGCGCCCCAGATCGCGGCGATGAAGACGACGATCTCGAGGGCGGACGGATGGAGGTCCGGGTGGAACACGGCCGAGAGGCCGATCGCGATCGGAATCCACAGCGCGACGACCACGAACTTCCAGCCCGCGAAGAAGGCCAAGTCGTAGTGCAGGATGTTCAGGGGCCGAAGCAGATCGCCCGCCAGGCGCCCTTCCCGGATGCGGTATTCCCAGAATGGCGCGCCGAAGACGATGTTCATGTTCCGGACGAGCGTCCAAACGATGTAGTACGCGGCGAACTGGCCCGCCGTGATCCCGTTGACCGCCCCGCCGTGCTGCCGCGCGATCGTCGACCAGACGACGAGGTAGATCACCGGCTCGGCGACCATCCCGAGCATGTAGAAGTACTGCGCGACGCGGTACTGCAGCTGCGCGACGACCGAGACTCGCATCATCGTTCCGTAGAAGTCGACGAGCGAGCGGATGCGCCCTTCCTCGGGGAGAGGTGCGGCGCGGACGCTCATCGCGATTGGGCGAAGACCAGCTCGATCACGTCCTCGATCGGTGGCTCCTCGATCGTAAGGTCGAGCACCTCGTGATCGGACAGCAGGCGCGCGGCCACGCGCGATGTCTCCGCCTTCGGCACGCGCAGGACGGCGCGGTCGCCGTCCCGCGAGATGACCTCGCCGTAGCCGTCGAGTTCTGCCTCTCCGTTCTCCAGGAGGACGCCGATCGTCTTGTAGGCGGCGAACTCGTTCCCGAGGGTCGCGAGAGCTCCGTCGAAGAGGATCCGGCCGTGGTGGATGACGATCACGCGCTTGCACAGCGCCTCGACGTCGGCCATGTAATGGCTCGTGAGCAGAACCGTCGCGCCGTGGCGTTGGTTGTACTCGGCCACGAACGTGCGAATGCGCTTCTGCATCGTCACGTCGAGTCCGATCGTCGGCTCGTCGAGGAAGAGCACCTGCGGGCGATGCAGGAGCGACCCGACGATCTCGACTTTCATCCGCTCTCCGAGCGAGAGGTTGCGCACGGGCTTGCGCACGAGGTCGCCGACGTCAAGCAGCTCGACCAGTTCGTTGCGCATCGCGAGATAGTCCTCGCGCCGCAGACGGTAGATGGCGCGATACAGCTCGAAGGAGTCGAGCGCGGGGATGTCCCATTGCAACTGGTTGCGATTTCCCATCACCATCGTCATCCGGCGGAGGTAGTCCTTCTCGCGCCGTGACGGGACGTGGCCCAGCACCTGGGCCTCGCCGCTCGTCGGATAAAGCAGGCCCGCGAGCATCTTCAGCGTCGTCGTCTTGCCCGCGCCGTTCGGACCGAGGAAGCCGACGACCTCGCCGGGCTCGATATCGAACGAGATCGCCTCGACCGCGTGGACGTCACGGGTCTTGCGGCGGATGAGGGCTTTCGCGGCCGCGCGGAGTCCCGGTTCCCGCTCGGGCACCTTGAAGACCTTCGTAAGCTCACGGACGTGGACGACTGACTCAGGCAATGGGTCGGAACCTCCCTGGAGGAACTACGAGACTGCGGGCGGGCTCAACGACGCGTCACACGGCCAGGGAGTATAGGGGCCGGTGAAGATCCTGCTCGTGTCGCA
>JBBWZE010000221.1:0-3137 GCA_039648845.1 Actinomycetota bacterium
CGCCCGCGAGTTCGCGGTCGCCGATGACCTTTGCGAGGACGTCCGACTCACGGAGGATCAGCACCTCGTCGGCACCGACCTTGATCTCCGTTCCGCCGTACTTGCTGAAGATGATCTCGTCATCCTCCGCGACGTCCATGGGAATGTGCTTCCCGTCTTCGTCCCGAGCACCGGGACCTACGGCTAGGACGCGGCCGCGCTGCGGCTTCTCCTTCGCCGTGTCGGGCAGCACGATGCCGCTGAAGGTCTGCTCCTCTTCCTCGAGGACTTCGACGATCAGACGGTCACCAAGCGGCTGCAGGTTCATCCACTCTCCTCCTGTTCAGACGACTTTGTGACACCAACTGGCACTCTCGGGGTGAGAGTGCCGAGCGATTGTACCGTGCCTTGACCCGGGTCTGCAAGACACCACGTGCGCCTGTGTTACAAAGTCCTGGTGCGCCGCGAGTTTTCCGCGGGGGGTGTCGTCGTCCGGAACCTTCGCGGACGCCCGGTGATGGCCGCCATCCGGCCCGGGGGGACGCCGGAGGGGACGTGGGCCCTGCCGAAAGGGCTGATCGGGCCCGGTGAGCGGGCCGAGATGACCGCTCTCCGGGAAGTCCGCGAGGAGACCGGCGTGGAGGCGACGCCCGTCGAGAAGCTCGGGGATGTCCGTTACGTCTATACCTGGGCCGGCGAGCGGGTCTTCAAGGTGGTCAGCTTCTTCCTGTTCCGCTATCGCGCCGGCCGACTCGGCGACATCCCATCGGAGTACGCCCACGAAGTGGCGGAGGTGCGGTGGCTCCCCCTCGAGGAGGCCCCCGAGCTGCTCGCCTACAAGGGCGAGCGGGAGATGGCGGCGAAGGCGCTCGAGCGCCTCTCGCGTTAGGCTCCGCGCGTGAGCGAGCCGGAGAAGGAGGCATCTGTCCTCGAGGCCGAATCCCGCTTGCGGCGAGGCGTCCGCTATTCGCATCGAACCGGGTTGTACGTCTCGCTCCTCGTGGCGATCGCCACCGTTGTCTTCCTGATCCTGCTGATCGCTCAAAACACAAGGCGCGTAAAGGTCGACTACGTCTTCGGGAGCACCCAGACCCGGCTGGTGTGGCTCGTCATCGTCAGCGCGATCACGGGCTGGGTGCTCGGGATCGCGACGGAATTCCTCATCCGCCGCCGCACGCGCTGGCGCCGGCCGACGTGACCGAGGCCATGTACGCGCTCAACTTCTACTCCCCGATCGTCGCGGAACAGCTGCGGAGCGGCCGGAAGACGGCGACGATCCGGCTCGGAGACAAGTCGGCGAAGTACCGCAAGGGGATGATCGTCCAGGTGCTCGCCGGCGCGCGCTTCAGTCCGCGCGACCGCGTGTTCGCAGGGGTGATCGACAAGGTCGAGGTGAAGATGCTCTCGGAGCTGTCCCCGCGTGAGATCGAGCACGACAACCCCGAGATCCGCCGCACCGAGGACATGGCGTCCTTCCTCAGCCAGCTCTACAACCGTGAGGTCACGCCCGACGACACGGTGACCGTGATCCGCTTCTCGCAGATCAAGACCTGACGCACCCGCGTCACGGTTTCGTACCCGTGCCTGGCACCGGTACGTGACGCGGGGCGCCGCGCCCCCTGCCGCAGCGTCGCGAATCCGAGACAGCCTCGTTCCACTTTCGTACCCGTGCCTGGCACCGGTACGTGGCCGAAAAAGCTAGCGCCGTCGGATCCTCGTTCCGAAGAGCTCCGGCTCCCGGAGGTGGGCTCCGCAGGACTCGCAGTCGACGGCGAACGTGGAGCTGAAGGGGGCCGAACAGGACGGGCAGCGCCGGAGCATCTTGCCGCCGCACTGCGAACACTCGTCCGGCACCTCGGCCTCGAACTCGTCGAACCACCGGCGTGCGGCTCCGCAGCCGAGGCAGAACGCCACCCAGTCGCCGAGCACCTTACGACGCTCCTCGCGGAGCCAGTCCGAGGCCTTGCCCACGAATTCGACCCTAGCTGGTGACAACCGCCTGGAAGACGACCAGGCCGGCACGACTGCCGGTCAGCACCTTCACCGCCCAACAACCGGCGGTCGGTATGTCGACGATCGACGGAAAAACCGGCCCCGTCACAGGAGGCGTGATGCCGTACGCCCTGTGCGCTACCTGCTCGAAGGTTCCGGGAAGGTCTAGCCGGGTGCCGACCAACCGAAGCGAACCACCCGGCTTGGGCGACCACCAGAGGAACTTCGTGTTCCAGCCCTCGGGCGCCCGACCGCCCGCATACACCGTCGCCGTCTCTGCGCCGCGCAGCGTGCCGACGAACAGCACCGCTGCAAGACCCGAGCTCCTGGGCGAGGCGGGCATCCAGGTGATGCGGCCGAACCGCGGGTGCGGGACGGTCCTGAAGACGGGCGTCGGCTCGCATCGTGGCTCCGCCGGCGCATCGATCGCCTTGACGACGAACACCGCGCGCACTTTCCCCGTGCGGACCTCGAGACGCCAACAACCCGCCTGCGGAATGTCGAGGATCGACGGGAACTGGCCGGGGCCGGCATTGGAGAAACGCCGAGTGAAGGCGCCAGATCCGTCGAGCCGCCGAGCCTTCAACTCCAGCGACGTTCTCGCACCGCGGGCCGACACCGTCCACAGGATCTTGGTCGTGCCTCCGGGAGTGCGGCCGCCGGTGTAGATGACGGCGCCGTCCGACTGATCCACGCGCGCGTCCATCAGTGTGGCCCCGGTGTAGTAGAAGAGATTCGCGGTGATCTTCGCGGATCTGGCCCAGGGCGTGCCGACCTGCGTCGCCTGGTAGTGCACGCCCGTCGCCGGGCACGATCCTACGAGGGCCAGCGCGGCCAGAAGCTCGACCACCCCCATGCGGGGATTATCTCGCGGAGAGGAGCGTCAGGGTCAGCGGTTCTGCAGCGTGTCCAACCCGATCGCCAGCGCGATCCCGAGCCGCCGGTCGAGCTTCAGCTCGTGATCGGCGCTCAGGTCGAGGACGTAGCGGTCGCGCAGCTGGAACTTCCTGTTCATGTGACCGATCAGGCGGCCGTCCAGCATCAGGTCGAAGTTGTACGGGATCGGCAGCCATTCCCCGTACGGGACGAAGTCGACCACGCGGCGCGCGATCGCCATCGGGAGGCTGCGCTCCTGCGCGGTCACGAGGCTGCCGTCGGCACCGGTC
>JBBWZE010000196.1:0-2899 GCA_039648845.1 Actinomycetota bacterium
CGCTTGTCCCTGACGCGCGGGTACTCGTCTCCGCGGCGCCGGTACCGAACGACTGCGAACAACACCAGCCCGAAGACGATCGCAGCGACCACGATCGTCACCAACTCGTAGACGGAGAAGAGATCGGCGAACCGACTGCGCGAGTCGGCAATCGGCAATCCCCCGGGCACCTGAGGGACTTACCCGGTCCTGTGGCCTCTAATCGGCTGGAAGCAGGCGGGCCTGGGTCGCCTTGAAGCTCGCGAAGACGACCTCCCTGGGCCGAAGGGCCAGCCGCTCCGCAGAGGAGGCGGTGATCTCGGCCGTGAGGAATGGAAGCCGCACGCGGACGCGATTGCCGACCTGGACGAGGGAGACGATCTCGCCCTCGAGGTGGTTGAGGGCCGAGTCCTCGGCGGCCCGGCGGGCGAGCGAGACGTCCCACGGATAGACGACGAGCGCCGCGCGGCCGCGCGCCTCGTCGGTCGAGTACACGATCCGCTCCCCGTCGAGGTGGAACCGCGTCAGCCCGTCCGGACCGCTCTCGGCGATGCCCTCGAGGACGTTTGCTCCCGCGAACTCGGCCACGAACGGGTCCGCCGGGGCGCCCAGGAGCTCAGCAGGTGCCCCTAGCTGCCGCAGCCGGCCTTCGACGAGCACTCCGACGCGGTCGGCGAGCGCCGCCGCATCCTCGAAGTCGTGCGTGACGAGAAGCGCGGGCAGCGCGAGCTCACGCAGCAGGTCGTGCAGCTCGGCCCGAACCTTCCCGCGCGTGTGCGGATCGAGCGCGGCCATCGGCTCGTCGAGGAGAAGCACTCTCGGTCCGCGGGCAAGCGCCCGCGCCAGCGCAACGCGCTGGCGCTCACCGCCGGACAGCTCCGACGGCTTCGCCTTGGCGAGGTGCTCGATGCTCAACCGCCACAACAAGCGATCCGGGCGCGCGCCGCCGAAGGAGACGTTCTGCTCCACGTTGAGGTGCGGAAAGAGGGCGTACTCCTGGAACACGAAACCGACCGAACGCTCCTCCGGCCGGCGGTCGACGCGCCTGTCGGCGTCGAACCAGATCTCGTCGCCGCAGGAGATCGTTCCTCGCGCGGGCCTCGCAAGGCCCGCAATCGCACGCAGCACCGACGTCTTGCCCGCACCGGACGGACCGACCAGCGCAACCGTCTCCGGCCCCGCCTCGAGCGCTAGCTCGAGGTCGAAGCCGCGAAGCGGGAGCGAAAGATCGAGGCGAAGCGAAGCCATCCGTAGAGCTTCAGGGTGACGAGGAGGAGCGCGCCGACGACGATGAAGAGGGCACTGATCGCCAGCGCGGTGTCGAAGTCCTGTTCGAACTGTGCGTAGATCGCGAGCGGGAGGGTCTGCGTCACCCCCTGCAGGCTCCCGGCGAAGATGATCGTCGCGCCGAACTCACCGAGCCCGCGGGCGAGCGCGAGCGCGGATGCTGCGCCGAGGCCTCCGGCTGCGAGCGGGAGCGCAACGCGCGCGAACACGCGCGCAGGGCCCGCGCCGAGCGTGCGTGCCGCATCGACGAGCGTTCCGTCGACGGCCTCGAATGCGGCGATCGCGCCACGGAAGTAGAACGGGCTCTCGACGAAGGCGACCGCGAGTACGACGGCTGCCTGGGTGAACGGAATCTGGACGCCGAGAGCGTCGAGCTCGTCCCCAAGCAACCCCATCCTCCCGAACGCGGCAAACAACGCGATTCCCGCGACCGCGGGTGGTAGGACGAGCGGGAGCTCGATCAGCGTCAGCACCACCCCGCGGCCGCGAAAACGACGTCGCGCGAGCAGATACGCGGCGGGGGTACCGATCAGGAGCACGACTGCATGCGCGACTGCGCTGGTTTTGATGCTTACCAGCAAGGCGTCGCGTGTGACGTTGTGGCCGAGCGCGCCGACGAGATCACCGGGCGGTACGCGAAGGAAGATGGCCGCGATCGGCAGGAGCAGAAACGCAAGCGCTATCCCCGTCGCGACCGCGAGCAGCGCGGCGAAGAGCGCCCTCACGGCTGCCTCGGGAGCCCGAACCCGGCTTGCTTCAGCAGAAGGCGTCCGCGCTTGGAGAGCAGCTTTCTCACGAATGCCTTCGCAACCAGCGGTCTCGAGCTCGCCTTCACGACTGCGACCTCGTAGCGGATCGCGGGCTGGGCCCAGGTGGGCAGCGCGACGGAGCGTGTTCGTGACGCGACGGGCCTGGCGTCCGTCAGGTAGACGAAGCCCGCGTCCGCCTCGCCGAGCGCGACCTTCGCGACGATTCCCTTCACGTCCGTCTCCTGGCTGACGACGTTCCTGGTCACCTCGGCTGTGATGCCGAGCGCGTCGAGAATCTGCCGCGTGTATGCCCCGATCGGAACGGTGCCGTCACCGATCACGATCTTCACTCCCGTACGCCGGAGGTCGTACACGGATCGGACGTGGGCCGGATTGGAGCGGGGCACGAGCACGATGAGCCTGTTAGTTGCGAAGACGACGGGTTTGCGCAGGAGGCCGCCGCGAAACAGGAGCTCCGGCTGCTTCGGGCTCGCGGCCGCAAGGACGTCCGCGGGCGCTCCCTGCTGAATCTGGATCGCGAGCTGATCCGAACCGGCGAAGCTGTAGCGGGGCGACTTGTCGATGCGTGGCAGCACTTCGGTCAGCGAGGCGGCGGCGAAGACGGTGATCGGCGTCCCGGCCGAGAGGGATGCAGGCAGCGCAAGCGCGGCGACGACCACGGCGAGCAGACGATTCTTCGTTCAACCATGACCTATGTCGCCTTGTCGACCGCCGCCTCGGGCATCCCGAGTGTGAGCCCGAGACTCTCCGCCGACTCGCGTGTGATCACCGCGACGAGCCGACCGCCCTTCGTCACGTCGAGCTCGACCTCCGCGAGCAGGCCCTCGATCTTCACGTCCCCGACGACGCCTTCCAGGCGGTTC
>JBBWZE010000222.1:0-5290 GCA_039648845.1 Actinomycetota bacterium
ACGGCCATGCCGACCATGCTCTCGCCGACCAGGCTCCCGCGGAGGCGCGGCAGAGCACGCCCGTTGCCGCGCTCGACGAGCGGAACTGCGACGAGCTTGTGCAAGCCGCCCCAGGCGAACGCGAGCGAGACGAGCCCGATCTTCACGAGCAGGACCTCGCCGTAACGGGTCGTCCAGAGGTCGTTCACCTGCGGGAGCCGAAGGATGGCAAGGTAGATCCCGGCGAGGAGCAACACGCCCACGCAGACGGTCGCGAGTCGCGAGAAGGCGAGGAAGGCGTCGCGCCTCAAATCGGGCATGAGCGGCCAGACGACGAGCACGAGCTGAATGAGACCGCCGATCCAGAGAGACGCGGCGGAGAGGTGAGCCCAGTCGGCGACCTGCGACTTCCACGACGCGCCGGCATCGGCGGCGGAATGCCCGGAGAGCGAGAGCCCGGAGCCAAAACCGAGCGCCAGCACGAAGGCCGGCCAGAGCAGGACCGTGCGGTCGGTCAGCCACGCGAGAAAGACGAGCGCCGCGACGCCCGCGAAGCCCAGCGTCATCGCGATGAAGGCATCGCCGAACCGTGACCGGGCCAGCGGAGAGAGATCGCCGTAGAGGAGCCGGCCGAACGGCAGCTGCAACGCGTCCTCCGCACGGAGGAGAAAAGCAGCGACGCCGATATCGATCGCCGCAACGACACCGATCCCGACGGTGATGTAGAAGCGCTTCTCCGCAGGCGGCGTGAGCGGGCCTCGGCGCAGGACGAGCAATCGAAACCCGAGTCCGCCCACGACGAGCGCGAGCGCGAGGAAGTACAACCAGCGGACAACGTGTTCGGTGGTAGTCGGACCCGAGGCGCCGAATGCTTCGGTCGGCGGCGGCGCCTTCGCCCGCACACCGAACGTGAAGACTCCGGAGACGACATGACCGTCGCCCGAGAGGGCGTGCCAGCGCACGGTGTACGGACCCTTCGGCAGCCGCGGCAGCGAGGCCTTGAGCACGAAGCGATCGGTCCAGATTCGCTTCACCGGCACGGGATGCTTCGCAGAGAAGAGCTGGACCGACCCCGGCAGCGCCTTCACGTACTGATCGAAGCTCAAGGTGACGAGGCGCGGCGGGGAGTCGAGCCGCTGCCGGAATCCGGGCGAGGCTTGCTCGAGCGTCGCGTGCGCGAGCGCCTGCGCCGGAAAGACGAGCGCCAACGTCGCCGCAGTCAGGACGAGGCGCTTCAACGGTGCGGGGTCCCCGCGAGCGGCGAGATGCGCCCGAAGACGGGCGCGACGTCGCGATCGCAGTAGAGCATCACCGAGGCGACGACGAAGGTCAGCGCGAATCCGGTGGCGGCCACCTGCGAGAGCGGCCTGATGGCGCGAGCAAGCGGGAACACCGCGGCGATGACGATCGTCCATCCCATCAGGTGGTGAAGGAAGGACGAACGCTGGAAGAACCAGGTGTTCTGCTCGTGCACCAGTAATGCTGTGCCCGAGACGACGAAGCCCGCGGCCACGGCCAGCCGCCACCACTGGCTGTGGAGCTTGCCGCGCGCGAGCCCGAGCTCCGCTGCGCCCGCGATCATCAGCATCTGAGCCCAGGATCCGTGCGCGAGCATGTGGATCGCCGAGTTCGTGTAGAAGGTCATCACCGGCCACATCAGGACACCGAGCGCAAACACGAGCCCCGGCCAGAGATACGCGCGCCAGGCACGCCGCCGCCATACCTCGGTTCCGACGATCGCCTCGCCGAGCAGGCAGAGGCCAAGCAGGAGGAATCCCGTCGCGAACAGCCAGTGGACGTGCTCACTGGGCGGTTGCATGTTCCTCCTCGAGGTCTTCGAGGAGCCCCGGTAAGACGACGAAGTAGAAGAAGAGCCCCGCGGCGATCACGAGTAGAGGCGGCTCGACGAAGAGCCACCAGAAGCCCTGTGCACGTGGGTGCAGCAAGGTGACCCGGTAGGGCTGGACGAGCGCCCAGCCGACACCGCCGAGCACGGTCGCCGGGCCGAGCGCGGAGACGATGCGGGCGCGGGTAGCCGCTCGTTGTAGAGGTGCTTTGAGTTCGCTGACGAGTTCTGCGTTCACGACGTCCTCCTCCCGTAGTCGAGGTCAGTGCACGGGGCCGACGGACGCCGAAGGCGCCCGCGGTCTAGGCCGGCGCCGGAGGAGGTCTGACTTCGAACGCGAGCCCGAACAGGCTGCGCGGAGTGACGAGTTCGCCGCCCGGCGGCCGAGGGGCCGGGAGGCTCCCACCCAGGAGACGTGACGCGTGGGCGGCCGTGTCGCGGGCATAGCTCTCGTAGTCGGAGAGCCAGTTCTCCACGGCCCGGTAGACAAGTGCGACCACGACGGAGAGAACGGCGAAGACCGGCAGCGCCGCGGTATGCAGCCACGGAGCCAGGAGCGACCAGCGCCCGGCAGACATGCCCTCGACATCGACCTGCAAGAGGTAGATCAACGAGGTGACGACGAAGGAGCCGAGCCACAGCCGCGGCGAGAGCTCGATGCGGACACGCGGTGCAGGCCGCGCGACTGGCGACCCGTGCGCGTCGAGCAGCCGGCGCGCCGCTCGCGCGACCGTTCGCGCCTTGACGAACCGCCACGCGACACGGGCCAGCATCAACGCGACCGCGACCTTCACGACCGCGAGCAGGATCGGGTAGTACTGGGCACCCGAATACGGCGTCTCGACGTGACGACCGAAATCCAGCCGGTGCGCCAAGCTGCGACCTGTCAGCTCAGCTACGAGGGCAAGCAGGAGGAGCGCGAGTCGCGCGAGGCCACGCTGGTGACGCCGTGCACGCTCCATCCCCACAACAGTTTGCGCCTCCCGGCACATTCTGCGCAACTGAGCCAGGAACCCCGCGGTTACGCGACTACGGTCAACATCCACTCGTTGCTGCAGCGATCCTCGAAGGCGACGAGGAAGATCCGCTGATAATGGCCGAGGCAGAGTGAGCCGTCGCTGAACGGGATCTGCTCCGTGCGGGGGCCGAGGAGCATCGAGACGAGCCGCGCCCGCTCTTCGGCCTCGAGCGGGACGAGCCGTTCCAGCAGGCCCTCGAGATCCGAGAAGAAGCCACTCTCACGTTCCTGGACTCGGATCAGCGAAGGGTCGCCGTTCGGCGACACGAAGGCGATGCCGCTGCCTCCGGTCGTGGCGATCTCGCGTCGGACGTCGTTCGTGATGTCGAGGACGGTCAGGTTGGGCAGCGCAGCTGCGATCGAGACGGGGATCTCGACGGAGGTCACGCGGATGCAACCTCTCGCGGCAGGCGGAAATGCACATCCTCGCGCGCAACCGTGACCTCGATGACCTCGCCGTGCCCGAGCGCGGCGAGCCGCTCGATGGTCGCGTCGACGAGCGCGTCCGGCGTGGAGGCACCGGCCGTCAGGCCGATCACCTCGTGCCGCGAGACCATCTCTGCCGCGAGCGGGCTCTCTCCGTCGATCAGCTCCGCTTCTGCGCCGGCAATCCGGGCAACCTCGACGAGGCGCTGCGCGTTCGAGCTCGTCTGCGAGCCGATCACGAGGATGAGCGTCGCCTCCTCGGCGAGCCGCTTGACGGCGTCCTGGCGGTTCTGGGTGGCGTAACAGATGTCGTCCGCCCCTGGACGCGTGAGCGTACCGAAGCGCTTTTCCAGAGCATCCACCGTTGCGCGCACGTCATCGAGCGAGAGCGTCGTCTGACTGATGACGGCGACGGGTCTGCCGTCGGACTCGAGCTCGGCAGCCGCCGCCGGCGACTCGACGACCACCGTCGACTCAGGGCGCTCGCCGTGCGTACCGATCACCTCGACGTGGTCGGCGTGCCCGACGAGCGCGACGAGGTGGCCGGTGTCCGCGTAGCGGCGTGCCTCCGCGTGAACCTTGGAGACGAGCGGACAGACGGCGTCCACGACACGCAGGCCGCGCTTCTCACAGTTCTCGCGGACGGCAGGCGCAACACCGTGCGCGGAGAGGACGCAGATCTCACCGGCCGGGATCTCGTCCTCGTCGTCGACGAAGACGGCGCCCAGGTTCTCGAGACGACGCACGACATGGTCGTTGTGCACGATCTGGTGCCGGACATAGATCGGCGGGCCGTGCTCGGCAAGCAGGCGCTCGACGATCTCGATCGCGCGGTCGACTCCCGCACAAAATGACCGCGGCGCGGCGAGGAGAACTCGCTTGCTCACGGGCCGACTCCCGGCCCTTGAGCACTAAAGAAGGGAGCGAGCTGAAGGCGAGTGACGCTCACGCGATCGCCTCGAGTCCCTTGAGCGCGCGCCGGGCTCCGACCGCCGCGCGCAGCGTCACGAGCGGCTGCCGCGCGAACCCGCGCAGGAAACCCACGTAGTCGACCTCACCGTCCGGGGTTGCACCTTCCGCGACCCCGCCCAGCCGGTGCGTCGGCGTGTCGCTGATCGCGCGCAGACAGCCGACCAGGCGGCCGCTCCGCGCGAGTGTGCCCGATTCCATGTCGACAGCGTCAGCCCCGGTCCGAGCGTGAAGCCGCGCGCGCTCAGCGGGATCGTCGACGATCCGGGTCGCGCCGAGAATCGTCCCCGTTCGTGCAGGCGACGCGCCGAGCGGACCGCCCTCCCAGAGAACCGCTCCCGACTCGTCCACGACGCGCGTCGCGTCGATGACCGTGCCGACCGGCAGCTCACCGGAGAGTGCGCCCGCGATTCCGAACGAGACCAGCCGTCCCTCGGGCACGCCCTTCGACGCCCCGAGTCCCACCACCGCCGTCCGTCCCAGCCGTCGCGCGATGCGCTCCTCGACGGTCATGGCGCACGCAAAGGTCAGCCCGTCAGCGTCCAAGCCATGCTCCTCGCGCTCTCCTTGACCGAGCCGGCGGCCTCGTACGCGGCCGAAGGCTCGAAACCGGAATGGATCGCACAGTGCTCACAGCGAGGATCGTTCCCCGGTCCGTAGTCATCCCACTCCATGCCCTCGAGGAGCGCGTCGTAGGTCGGGAAGATCCCGTCGGTGAGCAGGTAGCACGGCCCTTTCCAGCCGTACGGATTACGAGTGATCGAGCCCCACGGCGCGCACTTGAGCTTCCGCTCACCGGTCAGGAACTCCTGGTAGATGGGAGTTGCGAGCCAGCGGTAGTTCCGCTGGCGCGCCACCTTGCGGATGACCCGGAACTTCTCTTCGTGCTCGGCCCGAGTCATCGTCAGCGCCGGATCGATCTGTGAGTACTGATAGCCGGGCGCGATCAGCATGCCGTCGATACCTATCTCGTTCGTGAGGTAGCCCATCATCTCGATGACGTCCTCGATCGACGTCTCCTTGAAGATGGTCGTGTTCGTGGCGACGCGGAA
>JBBWZE010000197.1:0-6691 GCA_039648845.1 Actinomycetota bacterium
GAGCTCCGGCGCGTGCTCACCGGAGCCGGCGGTCTTCACGCGATCCTCGACGTCGTCCTCGAAGGACGGAACACGACACACGCCTCGATCCTCAAGGACTACCAGCAGGATCCGATCAGGGGTCACATCTCGCACATCGACCTGCACGAGGTGCGGCTCGACCAGCCGATCCAGGCGAGCGTCAACGTCCAGCTCGTCGGCGAGCCGGTAGGGGTGAAGGAAGGCGGCGTGCTCTCGCAGGTGCAGCGCGAGATCAACGTCGAGGCACTGCCGATGGAGATTCCCGAGCACGTCGACCTCGACGTCAGCGGCATGGCGATCGGCGACACGCTCCGACTTGCAGACCTCGCTCCGGTGGAGGGTGTCACCTACCTCGACGACCCGGAGGAGACCGTGCTGGCCAGCGTCGGCCTCCCGGCGCGCGAAGTCGAGCCCGAACCCGAGGAGCTGGCAGAGGGTGAGGAGCTGCCCGAGGGCGAGGTGCCGGAGGGCGAGGCGGCCGAAGGCGCTGCCGAGGGCGAGGCCCCGGTCGCAGACGCGGGCTCGGGCGAACAGCCCGAGAGTTAATGCGCCTCCCGTGGCGTCGAGGCGACCGGGCCTCGTCGCTCGAGCTGCTCGTCGTCGGCCTCGGCAATCCGGGCCGCGAATACGCCGGCAACCGGCACAACGTCGGTTGGATGGTCGTCGAGGAGCTCGCGCGCAGGCACGGCGCGTCCTGGAAGAGCAAATTCTCCGGCCAGCTCGCGGAGGTCCGCCTCGACGGCCACCGCGTCGGGTTGTTGAAGCCCGAGACGTTCATGAACGAATCGGGACGATCCGTCGGTGCGGCTGCGCGCTACTTCAAACTCGAGCCCGACGCGATCCTCGTCGTGCACGACGAGATCGATCTCGAGCCGGGACGCTTGCAGGCCCGTAGCGGTGGCGGCCTTGCAGGCCACAACGGCCTCCGCTCGATCGCAGCGCATCTGAAGACCCCCGACTTTCTGCGTCTGCGCGTCGGCGTCGGCCGCCCCGGGCGAGGCGATCCGCGCAGGCCCGCGGACTACGTGCTCTCGAACTTCACCGCCGAGGACGAGGCGGACACGCTCATCGCGCGCGCGGCAGACGCCGTCGAGAAGCTCGACGCGGAGGGGCTCGAGCGGGCGCAGTCGCAGTTCAACTAGCGGTACTGGTCACTTCGTCGAAGCTCGGCGCGCCGCGGATCGCACGGTTCGCCGTCGTGACGACGGCCAGGATGACGAAACCTGCCAGCACGAACGCGGCTGCGGTTCTGACGGAGTACGAAGCGAGTAGGAGCCCGGCGACGACTGGCCCAAGGGGGAAGGCCAGCAGAGCAAGTGACCTGGCGACGCTGTTCACACGTCCCTGCAACCGGTCGGGCACGATCGCGACGCGGTAGCCGATCACCATGGCGTTGACGGTCGGGTTGAAGAAGATGAGGGGAGCTGTGCCGGCGACGAGCACGAAGACGTTCGGCACGATCACGAACGCGACGATTCCGACCGCCAGCCACGCGGAAAGCACCAACACGGCTCGCATCGGGAGCAGGCGTAGGAAGCGCGGCGCGGCGATGGAGCCGAGCAGGGAGAAGGCTCCCGTTACAGCCACGAGCGCACCGATGACGGCGGAGGAGTAACCCTGACGCTGCGCGGCGACGATCAGCACGAGGTCGAGTGCGCCGAAGAGGAAGTTCGCGCCTACGAAGAGGAGCGCGCAGGTGCGAAGAAACGGATGTCCCCAGAGCCAGGCGAGCCCTTCCTTGATCTGCGCCCCGATGCCCGCCGTCTCCTGCTCCTCCCGCTCCTCCTGGAACGGCGTTCGCATCGCGAGCAACGTCCCGGTAGAGAACGCGTAGGAGATCGCGTCGACGAGAAACGGCAGCGATCGGGCGAGCCCGAACAGTGCGCCTCCAAGGGGTGGCCCAGCGAGGTAGACACTCGACATCCGCGCCTGCTCGGTTGCAAAGGCGCTTTGGAGCTGTACCGCCGGAACAACCGAGCGGACGGCCCCAATCTCGGCGATGTTGAAGACCACGAACATCGTCCCCTCGATGAACGCGACGACCAGGATCTGGGCCAAGCTGACGTGCCCGGTCCCGATGGTGACCGCCAATGAGCCGAGCGCCAGCACCCGCACGACGTCGGCCCAGATCATCAGCCACTTGCGATTGAAGCGGTCGGAGGCAACGCCGGCGGGGAGCGCGAACAATGCATAGGGCACGAGACGCGCGAACGCCGCCAGCCCGGCTTTCGCCGGTGACCCCGTGAGCGCCAGCACGAGCAACGTGTACGCGATCCCCGACGCCTCCGAGCCGACCGTGGACAGCGCCTGACCGATCTGGAGGAGAACGAAGTCCCGATTCCGTCGGAGCGGAACCAGCTCGCGCTCCGCGGCGGGTCGACCATCCATGCCGGGGTACCATTACAAGGCCGAACCTGCGGGTTCGGCCTTTCGTCATGGACCACACGATCCTCCACCCCTTCATAGCGGAGCTCCGCGCGACCGACCGCCTCAAGGGCTTTGCCGAGGCGTTCCCGGCGCCTGCCCGTGTCTCCGAGCCGGCCCTGCCGCTGCTGCTCGCCTCGCTGTACGAAGAGCTCGATCGCCCGCTCGTTCTCCTCGCTCCGGAGGATCAGGACGCGCGAGACGCGGCCGAGGGCGCAGCGTGGTTCCTCGGGGAGGAACGCGTTGCCATGCTGCCGAGCCGCGGCGTCCAGTGGGGCTCCGGCCTCGATCCCGCGCCACACCTCGTCGGCGAGCGCGCACGGGCGCTCGATGTGCTCTCGGCCGGCGGGCTCGTCGCCGCTTCGGCCGCGGCGCTCGCCGAGCCGATGCCGCGGCCGCAGGCTCGGCCGCACCCGATCCGTATCACGCCGGGCGAGGAGACCAGTCTCGAGCAGCTCTCCGAGACACTCGCGCTCGCCGGCTACGAGCGAGTCGAGCGCGCTGACGAGCGCGGCCAGTTCGCCGTCCGCGGTGGCCTCGTCGACGTCTTCCCGACGACCGGCCGCGAGCCGCTCCGCATCGAGTTCTGGGGCGACGAGATCGAACAGATGCGCGCGTTCTCGCCGTTCACGCAGCGTGCGCTCCATCCCGTCGAGACGGCAGTCATCTATCCGGCCGCGGAGCGCCGCCTCGATCTGTTCGAGCCGACCCTCGTCGGCGAGGACCAGCCGATCCCGATCCCGACCGATCTCGTGCGAGCCGTGCCGGGCGGCCCCGACCTCGTGTGGCAGGCCGACGAAGTCCGAACGGTCTGGGAGGAGGAGGGCCTCGAGCCGGTGCCGTTCGGGAAGGCAGCGCTGCTCGACACGCTCCCAGCAGGTCAACCGTTCGCCTTCGAGGCGCAGCGGCCGGCTCTCGTCGCGCGCGGCCTCTCCGAAGCGGAGAACGAGCTGGCCGCATTCGTCCGCTCGGGACAGCGCGTCGTCGTCGCGTTCCCGCACCCCGGCGAGGCGATGCGGCAGCAAAACCTGCTGCGCCGCATCGAAGCGCGTGTCATCGCAGAGGGCGACGAACTGCCGCGCGGCGCAGGGCTCGTCTTCGCCGTCACACCCGCGCGACGGGGATTCGTCTGGCGAGACCTCGGCCTCGTCCTGCTGCCTGACACGCAGGTCTTCCGCAAGCGTCCTCCGCGCGAACGGCGAGTCGGCGGGCGGGCGCTGCAGTCGTTCGCCGACCTGCGCAGCGGCGACTACATCGTCCACGAGGACCACGGCGTCGGGAAGCTGCTCGGCTTCGAGACGAAGGAGGTCGCGGGCGTCACGCGCGACTACCTCTTCCTCGGCTTCCGCGGCGACGACCGGCTCTACGTCCCGCACGAGCAGCTCGGCAAGGTCTCCCGCTACATCGGTGCCGACAACTCCGCGCCGGCGCTCTCCAAGCTCGGGGGCAAGGCCTGGGACAATCTCAAGAGTCGCGCCAGGGAGTCGGTGCGTGAGCTCGCCGGCGAGCTGCTCGCGCTCTATGCGCAGCGCCAGCAAGCGCCCGGGGTTGCGTACGACTTGCGCCACGAGTACCTCGAGCGACTCGAAGCGGAGTTCCCGTTCCCGGAGACACCCGACCAGCAAGCCGCGATCGAGGCTGTGAAAGAAGACCTGGAGGCACCGCGGCCGATGGATCGCCTCGTGTGCGGCGACGTCGGTTTCGGCAAGACCGAGGTCGCCATTCGCGCCGCGTTCGCCGTGGCCGTCAACGGCAAGCAGACCCTGATGCTCGCGCCGACGACGATTCTCGCCGAGCAGCACTGGCATACGTTCCGCGACCGCTACCGCGATTTTCCTGTTCGCGTCGAGATGGTCTCGCGCTTCCGGTCGCCGCGGGAGGTCAAACAGGTGCTCGCGGACTTCCAGGCCGGGAAGGTCGACGTGCTGATCGGCACGCATCGCGTCCTCAGCCGCGACGTCATCCCGAAGGAGCTCGGGCTCGTCGTCCTCGACGAGGAGCAGCGCTTCGGTGTCGCCCAGAAGGAGCTGTTGCGTTCGCTGCGGCTCGAGGTCGACGTTCTGACCCTGAGCGCGACGCCGATTCCACGCACGCTGCACATGTCGCTGTCAGGTCTCCGCGACATCTCGATCATCGAGACGCCGCCGGAAGGCCGCCGCCCGATCCGCACGACTGTCAGCGAGTACGACGAGGAAGCGATCAAGCTTGCCCTCGAGCGCGAAGTGGAGCGTGGCGGACAGGCCTTCTACCTCCACAACAGGGTCGAGACGATCGACGAGGTGCTCGAGAAGCTCCAACAGCTTGCGCCGAACTTGCGCTTCCTCGCGGCGCACGGCCAGATGCGCGAGCGAGAGCTGGAGGAGAAGATGCACGCTTTCCTGCGCGGCGACGCGGACGTGCTCGTGTCGACGACGATCATCGAGTCGGGCCTCGACATTCCGCAGGCGAACACCTTGATCGTCGAGCGTGCCGACCAGCTCGGCCTTTCGCAGCTCTACCAGATTCGCGGCCGGGTCGGCCGCTCCGACGTGACCGCGCACGCGTTCCTCTTCTATCCGGACATGTCGGAGCTCACTCCCGAAGCGCGCGCACGTCTCGCCACGCTCGCCGACAACACCGAGCTCGGTGCCGGCTTTGCGATCGCGATGCGCGATCTCGAGATCCGCGGCGCCGGCAACCTGCTCGGCGACGAGCAGTCGGGCCACGTCGCCGCCCTCGGCTTCGAGCTGTACGTGGAGATGCTCGCAGAGGCCGTTGCCGAGCTCTCCGGCGAGCGCCGCGTCGCCGCCAGGCCGGTCCGCGTCGACGCTCGGGTGGACGCCTACGTCCCTGCGGAGTACATCGCGTCGGAGGCTCTGAAGATCGATCTCCACCGCCGGCTCGCTTTGAGCGAGTCGGAGGACGAGCTGCGGGAGCTGCAAGCCGGAACCGAGGACCGCTTCGGTCCGCTCCCCGAGCCGGTCGAGAATCTCTTTCTGATTCAAGAGGCGAAGCTGAAGCTGGCGCGTGCCGGCGCCGACTATCTGGTCTTCCGCGGCGGCAAGGCCAGCGTCGGGCAGATGGTGCTCGGCTCCGACGAGCTCCGCGACCTGCGTCGCCGGGTCGACACTGCCGTCTACACGACCGCAAACCGCGAGGTGTCTTTGCGGGAGGACGGTTTCCCGCAGGCGCTCCGACTGGTCGATGCTATACTGGCCGCGCGTCAGGCAGCGTGACGAATCCGCTGCAAATGGCGCATTTTCCATGAAACGATCCTTTCTCCTCGCGCTTATCTCGCTCGTGCTCGTGGTCGCCGGCTGCGGGGGCACCTCGACCGCGACCCTGAACGCGAACGACGCCGCCGTCGTCGGCTCGGAGCCGGTCACGAAGGACCAGTTCCAATCGCTGATGGACCGCGCGCAGACGAGCTACGTCGCCCAGAAGCGACCCTTCCCAAAGCCCGGCAGCACGGAGTACGAGCAGCTCAAGGGCCAGGCCGTGACGTTTCTGATCCAGCGGGCGGAGTTCGCGCAAGAGGCCGAAGCGATGGGGATCAAGATCACCGATGACAAGCTGGACAAGCGCATCGAGCAGCTGAAGAAACAGTTCTACGGCGGCAGCGAGAAGCGCTACGAGAAGACGCTCAAGCAGCAGGGGTTGACGCAGGATCAGGCCAAGGAAGAGGTCCGGGCCCAGCTGATCTCGGAAGAGCTCTTCAAGAAGGTGACCGGTGACGTCGCGGTCTCGAAGGACGAGGTCAAGGCCTACTACAACTCCCACAAGTCGCAGTACGGGCAGCCGCAGACGCGCGAGGTGCGTCACATCCTCGTCACGAAGAAGGCTCTCGCCGACTCGATTTACGCCCAGCTGAAGGCCGGCGCGAACTTCGCGAAGCTGGCGAAGAAGTACTCGAAGGACCCCGGCTCCGCGTCGAATGGCGGCAAGCTGACGGTCTCCAAGGGACAGACCGTCCCGGCCTTCGACAAGAAGGCCTTCAGCCTGAAGACGGGCGAGCTGTCCGCGCCCGTCCATACGCAGTACGGCTACCACATCATCGAGGCGCTCTCTGCCGTCAAGGCCGCGCAGACGACTTCCCTCAGCAAGGTCGAGTCGTCGATCAAGCAACAGCTCGAGCAGCAAAAGAAGAACGACGTGATGACGAAGTGGGTCGACAAGAAGAAGAAGAGCTACTGCAAGTCGGGCATCAAGTACCAGGTCGGGTACCAGCCCAACCCGGATCCCTGCGCGACAGTCACGGGCACGACCA
>JBBWZE010000250.1:0-8701 GCA_039648845.1 Actinomycetota bacterium
TGTAGGACCCAAGCAGGTTGGTTCTGCTGATGGGCGGTTGGTGGCTGAGGGCTGAGTGTCGGCGTCGATGGTTGTAGTGCCAGAGCCAGCCGTCAAGGGCGCGGGTGCGTTCTTGGCTTGATCGGTAGATCGCGCCGTAGGCCCAGCCGTTGATCAGGGTGCGGATGAAGCGTTCGGCTTTGCCGTTTGTCTGGGGTCGGTAGGGGCGGCTTTTGAGGTGGCGTATGCCGAGGTGCCGGCAGGCGACGGCGTGGATCATCGACCGGTAGGGCGAGCCGTTGTCGGTGAGGACGCGTTCGATGGTGATGCCGTGGCGGTTGTAGTAGTCGGCGGCACGCTTGAGGAAACCGACGGCGGTTGAGGCGGTCTCGTCGCTGAGGACCTCGGCATAGGCGAGCCGTGAGTAGTCGTCGACGGCGACGTGGACATACTCCCAGCCGACGCTGTTGCGGCGCCTGCCGGCCTGGTCGGTGTATTGGCTGTTGTAGTGCTTACGCATCCCGTCGCCCCAGCGTTTGCCGGCGCCGCCTTTGATCCGTCCGAGCTTCTTCACGTCGATGTGGACGAGCTCGCCCGGCCGCGACCGCTCGTAGCGCACAGGCTGCTCGAGCCCGATCCGGCCGAGTCGGCCGACGCCGTTGCGGCGCAACAACACCGACACGGTCGAGAGCGGCATCTCGAGTGTCTCGGCGATCTCGGCCGCAGTCATCCGCAGCTTGCGCAGCGCCAGGATCACCGCGACCCGGTCCGCCGGCGTGCGGTTGGCGACCCGTCGCGGCGCCGAAGAGCGATCGACGAGGCCGGCCTCGCCGGTCGCCCGATACCTGCCGACCCACTTCCGCGCACAACGCACGCTCACCCCGGCGGCCGCCGCCGCCGCCCTCAACGTCCAACCCTCCTCCAACACACGACACGCCAACAAACGCCTACCGCTCCAGCTGAGCGCCGCATTACGGTGAAGCTTCATCCGTGGCCTCCTTGGACTGAGCTGCCTCGACAGCGCTCAGCCTCCAAGGCGGCCCGGATGAACCAACGTGCTTAGGAACTACACCTAGGCAGAGGCGAGCCCGGTCAGCGGAGGCCGACTCAGACCTTGCGGCCTGCGAAGATCGCCCAGCCAAGCAGGGCCCGCTGAAAGCGGAAATAGTCGCTGCGATAACGGTCGTGCCGAGCACGTATGTCGTCAGCGTCGGGGTGGTCGAGATGCTCGGCCAACCATTCCTCGGTTGCTCTCCAGTGCAGGCTCTCGTAGTGATCCCAGTCATCCTGGGATGCGGCGATGATGCCGGTGGCCGCGAGACCCGCTTGCTCGAAGCGCTCGACGGTTGCACCGAGATCGACGAAATCCTCTTTCTCGATCCCGTCTGGGAGCGGCCATTGCCGCCAGAAGGGCTCGCCGATCGCCACGAAGCCGCCCTCACGCACCAAGGGGACAAGCGCAGCGGCCGCATCGGCGATCGTTCCCCAGACGAAGCTGGCCCCGATGCAGAGAGCCGCGTCCCAGGCTTCCGGTTCGAACTGGAGCTCGGACGCGTCAGCAATTTGCACCTCGATCAGCGACTCGAGCCCGGTTGCAGCAGCCCGCGCTCGGGCGACCTCGGCAAGGCCGGACGGACCTCGACGCCGTGGACTCGGCAGCCGAACGTGGCGGCGAGGATCAAAGCGGGGCCGCCTTTCCCGCAGGCGATGTCGAGGACGCGGCTCTCGTTGGTTAGGCGCAGGTACTCGCCGAGGAGCCGGATCTTCTCAGGGCTCGTCGGATCCTGGATCTCGTGATCGCGCTCGACGACTTCCCAGGGCCACGCCATTCGGCTCACCCTACGCTGCGTTGTGACCGACGAACCGAACTGTCTTGTTGCAGCCTCGCGTTCTCGGCTAGGCGCTGCGCCTCGCCACTACCTTCTCGGCTCGCGACCGATCTGCGACAGCGGGCGTCTGCGCTTGGCGACCGAGCTTTACCAGCCGCTGAAGCAAACCGATCCGCCGCCAATGGGACTTTGCGATCGCCTCCTCGGCCGCGTCGGGCGGTGCAGTCGAGGTTCTGTGTGCCGAGATCCGCCTCTTCATGAGCTCCAGGGTACGGCTGCACCGGAATTCGTTCGATTCCGATCTCCTGTCAGCTGAGAACGAAAGCGCCGGGCGTGCGTCGCTGGGTTCGCCCAGGCGTTCACTCACAGAGGCGACGACTGGAGGGGCTGAGTTGCAGCGAGCTGACCGCAGGCGGCTTGGATGTCGCGCCCACGCGTGAGCCTGACCGTCGCCGGCAACCGGGCGCGATCGAGCGCTGCCTTGAATGCGGCTATCGCCTTCGAGGTGGAGCCGTCGTACATCCCGGTCGGGTTGTAGGGGATCAGGTTCACCTTGAAGACCTTTGGGTCGAGAAGGTCCGCGAGCGCGCGGGCCTGCTCGACTCGGTCGTTGACGCCTCGCAGCATCACGTACTCGACGAAGACCTTCCGCCGGTGCAGTGCGAAGTAACGGGTGCACTCCGCGATCACAGCCTCGAGTGGGTAGCGGTCGTTCACGGGCATGAGCTCGCTACGAAGCTCGTCGGTCGGCGCGTGCAGCGAGAACGCCAGCCTGATCGGCTCCTCGACTTCGTCGACGAATCGGCGCAGGCCGGGTAGCCATCCGACCGTGGAGATCGTCGTGCGACGCCAGGTGATCCCGACGTCCGGCAGCGCTCGCGCGGCCTCGAGCACCGCATCGAGGTTCAGCATGGGCTCGCCCATCCCCATGAAGACCGCGTGGTCGATCGGCTCGATCCGCCTGAAGTGCAAGGCCTGATCCAGGATCTCGGATGCGGTCAGGTTCCGCCCGAACCGCATCTGTCCGGTTGCGCAGAACGCGCACGTGAGCGGACAGCCGGATTGCGACGATAGGCACACCGTGCGCCGACCGTCGCGGAAGCGCATCAGCACGGCCTCCACCGGATGCCCCTCGCCGGTGCGAAACAGCGCCTTGGCCGTGCCGTCGCCTGCCTTGGCTTCCTCGACGAGATCGAGGGTCGAGAACGGCACCACCTGTTCCAGTTCCGCACGCAGCGGACCGGGGATGTTCGTCATCTCGTCGTAGCCTGCGGCACCGCGAGCGGCCCACTCCCAGACCTGTCGCACGCGGTAGGCAGCCTCGCCCCGCTCGCCTAGACGCCGTTGCAGCAACGCACGATCCATGCCGCCCAGGGTAGCTTTGTCCATGACCGCGTCCCAGCAGCCGTGGTGGTCGGGCGGCGTTCTGTACCAGGCGTATCCGCGTTCGTTCGCGGACGCGAACGGCGACGGCATCGGCGACCTCGCCGGTCTGCGTGCGCGTCTGGAGTACCTGCACTGGCTCGGCATCGACGGCATCTGGCTCAACCCGACCTTCCCATCGCCGAACCGCGACTGGGGCTATGACGTCTCCGACTACTTCGACGTCCATCCGGACCTGGGCACGCTCGAAGATCTCGATGCGCTGATCGCGGCTGCGCGCGAGCTGGGAATCCGCATCCTGCTCGACCTCGTTCCGGCTCACACGAGCGACCAGCACCACTGGTTTGTCGAGTCACGCTCGTCGAGGGAATCCTCTCGCCGCCCGTGGTACATCTGGACTGACGAAGCCGATGAGCAGGAGAGTGTCTTCGGCGGGCGCACGTGGACCCGCGACGAGCGGACGGGTCAGTACTACCACCACCTCTTCCTGGCAGAGCAGCCCGACCTCAACTGGATGCTGGCGGACGTGCGCGATGCCTTCGACGAGATCCTGCGGTTCTGGTTCGACCGTGGAGTCGCCGGCCTTCGGATCGACGTCGTGCACGAGCTCGTGAAGGATCCGCCGAGCCGGCCGAATCGCCCCGAGATCCACAACGTGTTGCGACGCTGGCGGTCGCTTGCGCGCGCTTACGAGCCCGAGCGCTTGCTCGTGGGTGAGACCTGGGTCATGGACATCGATGAGCTGGCGAGCTTCTACGGAAGCAATGACGAGCTGCAGCTCGCATTCAACTTCCCGTTCATGTTCGCCGGCCTCGATGCGACGGCGCTAGCCGACGTGGTCGAGCGCACAGATGCCGCCCTACCGGGCGACGCCTTGCCCGTCTGGGCGCTGTCGAACCACGATGTCGTCAGGTTTCCGACACGGATGTGTGACGAGGACGACGCGAAGGTCCGCTCCGCGCTCCTCGCGCTGATGACATTGCGCGGGACCTCGTTTCTCTACTACGGCGACGAGCTCGGGATGCGACAGGTCGAGATTTCGCCCGACCGTGTCCACGACGTTGACGGCCGCGACGGAGCGCGGACGCCCATGCCCTGGGGTGACGTCGAGTGGCGCGACCCGTGGCTTCCGGGCGGCAGCACAGTCGGGAGCGTTGCGGAGCAGCGAGGGGATCCGAGGTCCGTGCTGAGCTTTTGCCGGGACGCAATCGCTCTGCGTCGAGGTTGTGAAGATCTCGTCTCGGGCGGCTATACGCCGGTGCCGAGCCCGACAGGAGTCTGGGCCTGGCGGCGGGGAGGAAGAACAGCCGTTGCGCTCAACCTGACCGACTCGGAGGCGAACGTTTCCTTGGAGGGAGAGGTCCTGCTCTCGACGAAGGGTCGCGACGACTCTGCGCGCCTCGAGCCGTGGGAGGGTGTGGTCGTCGCGCTTACTTAGCGCACGAAGGCGAGTAACGCCATGCGTCCTGGATGGCGGAGCGCTCGCCGACCACCAGGTCGACGCTGCGCCCGAGCACACGCTCGAGCAGGTCGATGTCGACGTCTGCGGGGTCGCCGACGGCGACTTCCATGCGTCCGGATCCCAGGAAACGCACCGGGACGACGAACATCCGGCGCGCAACCTCGAGGGGGAGCAGCCGCGCCGCCGAGGGGTCGAGTGGGTGACGGACCAAATCGACGTAGCGCAGACCCGCCTGCTCCGCGAGCGCGGCAGCGAGCTCCGGCTCGAACAGCCAGCCGCGGGCAAGGAGGGTCTCGCCGAGGCGCATGCCGGTGACCTTGACCTCTTCGAGCGCCGTGTCGAGCCGCTCGTGCGTGATCCAGCCCTTCTGCACGAGGATCGAGCCCAACATGGGGCGGACCTCGTTCTCGAAGTAGTTGTGGTCGAGACGAAGCGGGGCGCCGGATCCGGAGGCGACCCGAAGGCCACCGCCGAGATAGCGTTTGTCAGAGGGATTCATCTCCACACCTTCCGGCCCTTTCATCGGCTGCGGAAGCCTCGTCGATGATCACCCGCGTAGGTGAGTCGTGGTGCACCTCTTCAAAACTGCAAAATAGACCGGTGATCGATCTCCGCTCCGATACCTTGACCCAGCCGACGCCTGCGATGCGAGACGCGATTGCGAACGCCGTGGTCGGCGACGAGCAGAAGCGCGAGGACCCGACCGTCAACGAGCTCGAGCGCCGAGGCGCCCAGTTCCTCGGGCAGGAGGAGGCGGTGTTCCTCCCGACCGCGACGATGGCCAACCAGATCGCGTTGAACGTCCTCGGCCGTCCCGGCGACGCCCTGGTCGTCGAGCGGCACGCTCACATCATGCTCTCCGAGCTGGGCGGGCCGGCGGCGCATTCCGGCCTGCTGACCATCGGGCTCGAGGGGACGAAGGGCCGGTTCTCGCCCGAGCAGGTCGTCGCAGAGATCCGCGACCGGACGAGTGTGCACGTCGCGCCGACCCGAGTGGTCACGATCGAGAACACGCACAATAGCTCCGGAGGTCGCGTCTGGCCCCTCGACGAGGTCGACGGGATCGTCGCGACTTGCCGAGCGCACGACCTCGCCGCTCACCTCGACGGCGCCCGGCTCGTCAACGCCGCGACCGCGTCCGGTGTCCACGCAGCGAGGATCGGCCGCGGCTTCGACACCGTGACCCTCTGCTTCTCGAAAGGGCTCGGCTGTCCGCTCGGGGCGCTGATCGCGGGCTCCGCGGAACTGATGGCGCAGGCGCGCCGCGGCAAGCACTACTTCGGTGGCGCGATGCGCCAGGCGGGGATCGTTGCGGCGGCAGCGCTCTACGCGCTGGACCACCACGTGGACCGGATCGCCGACGACCACGCCCGTGCGCGCCGCCTTGCGGAAGGTCTCGCGGAGGCAGGCGTCAGCGTCGACCTCGATCAGGTCGAGACGAACTTCGTCCAGATCGACGTCGGTCGTGACCGTGGCATTGCGATCGACCGAATGAAAGAGCGCGGCGTGCTCGTGTCCACGACCGTGCACCCGACGGTCGTGCGTGCCGTCACGCACCTCGACATCTCGGACGACGACATCGACGCGGCGATCGGAGTGATTCCCGCCGCGCTCGGCGCTACTCGTACTGAAGTGCCTCTAGGACGTTGAGCCTCGCAGCGCGCCGCGCCGGGAAGATCGCCGCGATGATACCGACGAAGATCGCTGCGATACCGAAGATGATGAGTTGGCCGACCGGGACCGAGAGGACGATGAAGTCGACGCGCGCGATCAGCAGCGCCGCAAGGACGATGCCCAGCGCAATCCCGATCGCTGCGCCGATCAGCGCGGTGATCACGCTCTCGTGCCGGATCATCCGTCGTACCTGACGGCGCGTCATCCCGATCGCCCGCAACATGCCGATCTCTCTCGTGCGCTCGAAGACCGTCAGCACGAGGGTGTTTACGATCCCGAAGAGGCTGACGATGACCGACAGGGCGAGCAGCACGTAGAGGATGTTCAGCACGGAGCTGAGCCCCGAGATCTGGTTGTCGATGAACTTCTGTCGCGTCGCAACCTTCGCGTTCGGGAACTCCTTCAAGGTCCGGTCGAGAGCGGCGGCGTTCGCAGGACTTTGACCGCCCTTCATCAACACGAACGAGTAGAGATTCTGAGGAGCTTCGACATGCCTGTCGAACGACGTTGATGAGATCGTCACAGAACCGAACGGTGACCCTCCAGTTGGCGGTGCGAAGATGCCCTTGATGTAGAAGAGCTCTCGCGATCCGTCCGGGAACGTGAGGGGCACGGGCGACCCGAGGTCCAGATGGTGGCTCTTCGCGTACCCCTTGTCGACGAACGCGCCGTCGGCACCGAGATTGCCGAGGATCGCGCCGGATCCCTGCTCCCAGTCGAGGTTGAACATCTGGCTCGTCGGCGGATTCACCGCGGTCGTGTTGATTCTCTTCCCGAACGCGAGCGTCTCACCGGCCCGAACGTCCCCGACCGCCACGACTCCGGGAGTTTTCGCGACTGCGTCCGCCGCCGCGATCGGGATCGGCGAGAAGTTGTTCTGCGCCGTGATCGCGTAATCGGCGTTCTTCCAGATCTCGTTCACGGAGCTCTTGAAGCTCGTGATGATTCCGGCCGCGAGCATCGTCACGAGCGTCACCAGGGCGAGTCCGATCATCAGAGCAGACGCGGTCGACGCCGTGCGCTGTGGATTGCGCTGCGCGTTCTCGCGGGCAAGTGTCCCTGCGGTGCCGCCGATCTTCGTCGCCGGCCATCCGAGCGCTCCTGCGAGCGGAGTCACGAGCCTGACGGATAGAAGCGCGATCCCGATGAACACGAGCAACGCTCCGCCGAGCATGAAGAGGAGGATGCCGGCCGTTCCGAGGTCGGGCGCAAACAGGCCCCAGAGCAGTCCGCCGAAGCCGAGCACCGTCAGCAACGCGGATGCCGGCAGGCGGAAGCGGGCGTAGCGCGATTCCGGCAGTGTGGCGCCTTCGCGTACGGCCGCGATCGGCGGCACACGGGTTGCACGCAGCGCGGGGCGCAGGCTTGCGAGGAGCGTGACGATGATCCCGACCGCGAGCGAGACGACGACCGTCCGGGTCTCGAAGGTCAACCCGTTGTTCGGGAGCGTGAAGCCAACCGCGTCGAAGAGCGCGAACAGCCCTTTCGCGAGCGCGAGCCCGGCGAAGAGCCCGATCACGGCCGCGAGGATTCCGATTGCCAGCGCCTCGATGACGATCGACCGGAGCAGCTGGCGGCGGGACGCGCCCAGAGTCCTGAGGGTCGCGAGCTCGCGCGTCCGCTGGGCGATGGTGATCGAGAGCGAGTTCGCGATCACGAAGCTGCCGACGAAGAGTGCGACGCCACCGAAACCAAGGAGGAACTTCTGGAGGAAGGAGATGAACGAGTTGGTTTCCTTGCTGTCGTCCTGCGCCTGGCCTTGCCCGGTTCGCACCTGCGTGTCTGCCGGAAGGACGCCCCGGATCTGCTGCAACAGTTGATTGGTGCCGACGTTCGACTGGGATGCGATCGCGATCTCGTCGAGCTTGCCGGGCTTGCCGAAAAGTCTTTGCGCGGTCGGCAGGTCGAAGCCGGACAGCGTTGCGCCGCCGATGGTCGACACCGAGCCGAACTTCACGATTCCGGATAGCCGCAACCGCTGGACCGAGCCGACGGCCTGCACACCGACGATTTGGCCGATCCGAAAGTGCTCTTTGCCCGCAGTCGACTTGTCGATCACGACCTCGTTTTGCTTCGGCCACGAGCCTTCGACGAGCGCCAGGGGGTTGAAAGGCGAATTGCCCCGGGCGATGCTGAAGCCTAGATTCGGAGCGCCGCCGTAGACGATCGCCTTGCCGTCCTTGCCGATCAGCTGCGCCTCGCCGTTGACGCTGCCGTCGGCGACACGGACGTCCGGCAGTGCTCGGACCTTCTGGAGCAGCGATTCGTCGAAGTCCGGTGCGGTTACGCCGGTTCCCTCACTGAGGTCGAAGGCAGCCTTGCCGCTGATGACTGCGTCGGACCCGTTACGGCTCTCGGTGAAGATCGACCCGAA
>JBBWZE010000269.1:0-2856 GCA_039648845.1 Actinomycetota bacterium
AAAGGTGCTGCGCAAGCACGGTGCCGAGCTTCGCGAGCTGGAAGTACGCGTCCTGCACCCGCGCAACCGGGATGCGGAGCACGAGGTCGGACTGGCCGTCGCCGCCGTTGGTCGATTCGTCGACCGAGGCGACAAAGCCGCCGAATGACCGCGC
The DNA here is from genome assembly GCA_039648845.1 of Actinomycetota bacterium. Taxonomy (GTDB): domain Bacteria; phylum Actinomycetota; class Thermoleophilia; order Gaiellales; family Gaiellaceae; genus 3-1-20CM-4-69-9. Next base: position 155 of record JBBWZE010000269.1, read on the forward strand.
AAGCTCTGTCGCCTGGGCAGTGCGATCGTGCAATGTGTCGACGTCCTTGACACGCACGGTCAGCGACGCCTCGTAGTCCTGATAGCGACCGGGAACGGGCGCCGGGAGCGAGGGTGCAAACGGCGTCGGCTTCGCCAAACCATACGGCTGCGTGTCTCCGGACGAGCCCTCACCACTTTGAGCGTCGAGCCCAGCGGCGTGCTGCACCGCGACAGGCTGCGGACTCCCGGAGTTGAGCACACCGTGAATCACGGCGGCGCTGACGACCGCGAGCACGCACGCCGGCGCGAGGACGAGCAGCGAGCGCCGCCACGAGACCAGAAGCAGTAGATCGTGCAGCGTCCGCGGGGGCGCCGGCTCGCCGAGCGCGCGCACATGCTCGCGCACTCGTTGAGGCGCAGCGGCCGGAAGCGCCCGCAGGTCACCCACGAGCTCTTCGAACTCGCGCTCGAAATCAATGTCAGTCGCGGGCATCGAGCATCATCTCCTCGAGTCGTTTCAGGGCCCGGCTCAGTCGCGTCGAGCAGGCGGTGGTGCTGATTCCGAGCACGCGGGCCACGGTCGGACCGTCGAGCTCGAGCAGGACGCGCAGCGCGACGACCTCACGTTCGGCAGCAGACAGCCGGGCCAGCGCCGACTCCAGCTGACCGGGGCCCAATGCAGGCTCCTCCAATTCCGGCACGTCACGTGCGTACTTCTCTTCGCGCCGGCGGCGCCGCTCCTCGGAGCGAAAGTGATCGAGTGCCGTCGTGCGGGCGATGCCGCAGAGCCATGCGCGGGGCGTTCCTCGCCGCGGATCGAACCGCCGCCAGACGCGGAACGCCTTTTCGAAGGTCTCCCCCGTCAGGTCTTCCGCTACCGACCGGTTACCCGTGAGAAAGAGGAGGTAGCGGTGGACCGCGTCGAGCTCGGACTCGGCGACCGCCGAGAAGGTCGGGCGGTCGACCCGCAAGCCGGGCCACGAGGTCGTCACCGCGTTCACGGCCTTCATACGCCGCCGCCCGACTGGATCGTCACAAGGAGAGTCTGACCTGGCTCAGCAGGGCCCAGCCGCAGGCGTCCCGCCCGGACCGGTGAAGTGCTGCACGCCGGCGCCGACGCCGGCTTGCAGGCAATACGAGGAGGCATCTGCGCGTATGACCGTCACGCCGAACGCCGGCGGGAGCGCCGCGCCTGCGTACGTCGCATGCTCCGACTTGTAGGCCTCGAGCTCCGTCGCGGCGCCCGTGAAGTTGAGCCCGCTGACAGCCGCGGTCGCCTGGACCTCCGCATCTTGAGTGCTCTTCGCCGTCGGCCCGTTGTGGCTCATGCCGAGCAGCATCAGAGCCCCGACGATCGCGAGGGAACAGACCATTGCAACAGGGCCGAGCGTACGACTCATAGCCCGGGTTATCGGGCCGGTGCTCGTCTGGCTTGAGTGAGACGCCGGACGCGCACCTAGCGCGTCCGGCGCTCAGGTCACTCTCCGGCCCAGCTCGCTTCGGCCCAGCTGGCGCGCTCGAAGCCAAACAGTGGGGCCTCGATTGGTTGCACCGGAGCCGGAGCGGCCACGCTGATCACAGGCTGTGACTTCGCATTGGCAGCCGCTGCCGTCGATGGGCTCCCCGCGATCGCCGCGACCACTATCAAGGCAATGATCGCCGACCCACGCTTTCCAGTCTTGTTCCTCGCCATGTCCCTATCCCCTCGCCGCAGAAATTCTCCACCCGCAGTTGCAGTGAAGTACGCCCTTCCGGAAAGCACTCTGCGCGCGCGATAGGCCAGTGGCATCCCCCTTCAGGGGGAGGGAAGGCCGCGATTCACTCGATCGAGGGATGAGCAATCCGTCCAATGTCTCCCCGTAAGAGGGTGACCACATGTCGTACGCAAGAAAGTAGAAGTCGCGGCATCTCGGAAGGGGAAGCACCTTCCATGGCAGAGCCCCGGTGACAGGCCGCAAGCCACCGGGGCTTCTTTCTTTCCGGAGCGATTTCGGCGCGCGGTAACGAGCGGTACGCAAGCTCCGCGCGATGGTTCCCGAGTCGCGACTCGAACCAACCGAGCCGGTCTCGTTCCAAAGGGGGACGGCTGGTTCGTCCTCAACGCGTGCGCGAAATTCGGCAATCGGGAACCGACTGGTTACCGGGAGGGGTGGCTTTCCGAGTGGATGTCGCGCGAAGCCGGCTGAGCCCGCCGCGCATGCGGAATATTGGATTTGTGCGTCTCGTTACTGGACGCGTCGGAAAAGGAGGCAAAGATGTCGTACGGAATCCTGTTGCTGCGGATCGTGGTCGGCGTCGCGTTCGTCGGGCACGGGACGCAGAAGCTGTTCGGCTGGTTCGGCGGCTACGGACCGAAAGGAACCGGAGGGTTCTTCGGATCGCAGGGCTTCCGTGCCCCGGTGCTGATGGCCGTCGCGGCCGGACTGGCCGAAGCCGGAGGAGGCACGCTGCTCGCGCTGGGTCTCGTCACGCCTCTGGCCGGCGCGCTGCTGGCGACCGTGATGATCAACGCAATCGCTGCGGTGACATTCAAGAAGGCTTTCATGCTCGGCTCGGAGCTCGAGATCGCCTACTTGACGATCGCCGTATCGCTTGCAGCGACCGGGCCGGGCCGCTTCTCGATCGATCGCGCAATCGGGTGGGACGACAACATCTCCGGTGTCTGGTGGGGTGTCGGTGCGCTCGGCGCCGCGCTCGCCGTCTCGTTCCTGACGCTGACGG
>JBBWZE010000235.1:0-4344 GCA_039648845.1 Actinomycetota bacterium
CGGCTGCGGGCGGCGGCGGAGCCGCGACTGCGACGCTCGCCATGTCGGGCGGCGGCACGACGTCGACCGCCGGCGCCCCGCGCCCGATCGTGAAGTCCGAGAAGGAGAACATAGGCCGCAACGACCCATGCTGGTGCGGCAGCGGCAAGAAGTTCAAGAAGTGCCATGGCGCTTGACGTACCGCGCGAAAGCTTCGCTTTCGCGCGGGTATTAGGTACGGCGCTTGGCGCGTAACGTGCGCGGGCGGAGCCCGCGCACTCTCATGGTGTTGGTGCTCGGCGGCTGTTCCCTTCCGTGCGGGCACGGGCGCTTCGCGGCCGGCCGCCCACATCAGTCCGCCTCCAGCTAAGCCCGGCTCCGCCGGGTCTTAGCCTGCGGCCTTTGTGGGCGGCGTGACTCCGGTGTTCTGACGTCTCAAAGAGACATGGAGTTCGTGCCCGAGGTGTGACTTTTCTTCCACACCGGGCTGGCTCGGACGTGGTGGGGACAATCCCCGGCATGTCCGAAACGGTTTCGGTCCGCGGGCGTTGGCTAACATCGACACGTGACCGAAGAAAGCGCACAGCCGCTCGAGCAGCAGCTCGAGGAGATCAGGACCCAGCTGGCCTGGGTCCGTGATTACCTTTGACCCGGATGCGCTGAGCGCCCGCCGCGCCGAGCTCGAGCGGCGGATGGGCGAGCCCGGTTTCTGGGACGACCAGGAACGCGCGGCCAAGATCTCCACCGAGCATTCGCGCGTCGCGCGCAAGCTCGACAGCTACGAGCAGCTCACGCGCGACTACGAAGACGCCCAAGAGCTCTTCTCGATGGACGGCGGCATGGAGGACGAGATCGCCGCCTCGATCGCGCCGCTCAGGCAGGAGCTCGAGCGCCTGCAGGAGCAGGCGCTCTTCAGCGGCGAGTACGACGCCGGCGACGCGGTCGTCACGCTCCAGTCCGACGTCGGCGGGACCGACGCGCAGGACTTCACGGAGATGCTCCTGCGCATGTACGAGCGCTGGGCCGACCATCGCGGCTTCAAGACAGAGGTCATCGAGGCGAGCCCGGGCGAAGAGGCCGGCCTCAAATCGGCGACCTTCACGGTCGAGGGCGAAAACGCGTACGGGATCCTCAGGGCGGAGCGCGGCAAGCACCGCCTCGTCCGCCTGAGCCCGTTCGATCAGGCGCATCGGCGGCACACCTCGTTCGCCCAGGTGATTCCGGCGCCGCTACTGGCGCAGGACGAGGACCTCGAGATCGACGAGGGCGATCTGCGAATCGACACGTATCGCGCCCAGGGCGCGGGCGGGCAGCACGTGAACAAGACTGATTCCGCCGTCCGGATCACGCATCTCCCGACGGGCGTCGTCGTCCAGTGCCAGAACGAACGCTCCCAGACGGCCAACAAGCAGACCGCGATGCGCATCCTGAAATCCCGCCTCGCCGAGCTCGCCGAGGAGGAGAGGGAGCAGGAGCTCGCCAGGGAGCGGGGGGTGGTGAGCATGGGCTTCGGCGGCAATCCGATCCGGAGCTACGTGCTCCAGCCCTACCAGCTCGTAAAGGATCACCGCACCGATTACGAAGTGGGAAATGCGCAGGGCGTCCTCGACGGGAACCTGGATCCCTTTATCCACGCCTATCTGCTCGCCCGAGCAGCGGGAAAGGTGGTCTGACCCCTCAGGTAGACTGGCGCGCAATTCCAAGGCCGGTGCGCGCCAACGACCCGCGCCCCCTCAGAAAACTGGTGTCGGACGTAACCCTTCAGACAGAGGAAACTCCCGCGGCAACGCTCCCGGAGCCGCAAGTGACCGAGGCTCCGGCCCCGGGCCCCGGCTCGATGATCGTCTTCGAGTCCGTCACGAAGGTCTACGAGCCCGACGTGACGGCTCTCCGGGACGTCTCTTTCGTGATCGACAAGGGCGAGTTCGTCTTCGTCGTAGGCGCCTCCGGCTCCGGCAAGTCGACGATCATCCGCCTCCTGCTGAAGGAGCTCGAGCCCACCCGTGGACGGATCTTCGTCGGTGGCCGCGACCTGACCCGGCTGCGCCGTTCGAACGTGCCGAAGTTGCGCCGCAACGTCGGCTGCGTCTTCCAGGACTTCAAGCTCCTCCCGAGCCGCACGGCGGCCGAGAACGTCGCATACGCGCTGAAGGTGCAGGGCGAAGGCGCCAACAACATCCGGCGCAAGGTGCCCGAGGTCATGAACATGGTGGGCCTCTCGCACAAGATGAACTCCCTCCCCGATGAGCTTTCCGGCGGCGAGCAGCAGCGCGTCTCGATCGCGCGCGCCTTCGTGAACCATCCGCCGTTGCTGGTCTGCGACGAGCCGACCGGGAACCTCGATCCCGACACCTCCGTCGGAATCATGCAGCTCCTCTACCGCATCAACCGTGCGGGCACGACGATCCTGATGGTGACGCACGACCGCGAGATGGTCGACAAGATGCGCCGCCGCGTGATCGCGCTGGAGGACGGTCGACTTGCGCGCGACGAGCGCCGAGGGGGCTACGAGTCATAGAACGCGTCAAGCTCCTCTTCTCGGAGTCCGTGCGCTCGCTGGGCGCGAACCTTTCCACGACGCTCGCCGCAACGGTGACCGTCTTGATCGGCATGTTCCTGCTCGGCCTCTTCATCGCCTTCGGCACTTGGGTCGTCTCCTGGAGTAACCACGTCAAGCGCGAGCTCGTTGTGCACGTCTACTACTGCACGGGCGACACCTGCGCCAGCGAAGCGACTGCCGCGCAGATGAATAGAGTCGCGAACATCGCTTCTTCGAGCCCGCTGGTGAAGAGGATCGTTCCAGTCTCGAAGGAACAGGCGCTCGCCCTCATGAAGCAGAAGCATCCTGAGGAGGTAAGTGCGCTCCCGAACAATCCATTCCCGAACGCGCTGACGGTCGTTCCCAAGCGCGGAGATGACGTGGCGAAGGTGGCGCAACTCTTCCAGGCGAGCCCATCGGTCGGGATCGACAAGGTCGACTACGGCAAGAAGACGACGAGCCGCGTGCTCAAGCTGGCACACGTGATCGAGATCTTCTTCGTCATTGCGGTCTTACTCCTGCTGTTGGCATCGACATTGCTGATCGCGAACACGATCCGCTTGTCGATCTTCTCGCGCCGTCGTGAGATCGAGGTCATGAAGCTCGTCGGCGCAACGAACTGGTTCGTACGCGGGCCGTTCATGCTCGAAGGGCTGCTGTGCGGCATCGCCGGCGCCGTGGGTGCGGTGCTGCTCCTCGTGATCGGCAAGGAGATCGCTTTGCCGTCACTGCTCCACAGCGGGCCGCTCAAAGCCGGTGACGACGTAAACGCGATCGCATTCTCGCTCAACGCGTTGATTCTGCTCGGGACGGGGCTGCTGCTCGGGGCGGCCGGTTCCGGTTTCACCATCCGCCGGTTCCTGCGGGTCTAGTGCCCCTCCCGGCAATGCACGTCGGCCTCTGGCCCGCGATCACGCTGCGCCAGATTCCACCCTCGTTCTTGCCAAGGCAACCAGCCTTGGCTGCGAACGAGTGCGGCCTCTGGCTTGGTGCTCGCGACCCAGAGACTCGACAGCATCACCGGGAGAGGCACTGAACGACCTCCTAGTCGTCGAGGTCGACAAGCGCGGCAAGCTGCTGGTCGGTGAGCCGTACTTCGTCCCGAACGTTCCGGTCACGATCGACCGGAAGGGCAGCGGTGACATCCGACCCGGCGATCTCGTTGTCGTCCGCACGGGCCGCGGCCGTGCGCGGATCGAGCGCAAGCTCGGCAAGGCCAAGGACATCCAGGTCGTACTCGAGGGACTGCTCGTGCACTCGGGCGTGCGCACCGAGTTCGAGCCCTACGAGGCGCCAGAGCCCGATCTGTCCGACCGCGTCGATCTGCGTCGGCAGCTGTGCTTCACGATCGACCCGGAGACCGCAAAGGACTTCGACGACGCGATCTCCGTTCAGGAGGAAGGTGAGGGGTTTCGCTGGTGGGTTCACATCGCGGACGTGTCGGCCTACTTGCCCACCGGGGTGCCGCTTGATCGTGGTGCCGCCGAGCGCGCGTTCTCGACCTATGTCCCGGGGCGCGTTGCGCCGATGCTGCCGCCGGAGCTCTCCGAGAATCGCTGCAGCTTGCGCCCCGACGAGGACCGCCTCTGCCTCACCGTCGAGATGCCGCCGAATGGCGGGCCGAAGTTCTACCGCTCGATCATTCGCAGCCGCGCGCGCCTAACCTATGCAGAGGCGGAACGACGCGACGCGGCACCGGAGGTCGTGGCGGCGCTCGAGCTCACCGACCGCCTCACCGCAACGATGCGCGACCGGCGATTCGCGCGCGGTGCGCTCCGCATCGAGACGCCGGAGATCAACTTCGAGTTCGACGGCAACGGTGGGGT
>JBBWZE010000302.1:0-10956 GCA_039648845.1 Actinomycetota bacterium
CCTGGTAAAGCCGACGTAGCTTCCGTTTTCCACAACGTGTGGACATCCCCCTGTTGAGGGATTTCCACAAGGAAGGGAAAACTGGGGACTACTCGGGCGGATCTAGGCGATCAGGCCGCGTCGGAAGCCGACGGCGACTGCGTGTGCCCTGGAACGAGCCTGCAGTTTGGCGAGCAGGTGGCGGACGTGCGACTTCACCGTCTCCTCGCTCAGGAAGAGTCGGACTCCGATCTCGCGATTCACGAGGCCGTCGGAGATCAGTTGCAGCACTTCGATCTCGCGCATCGTGGGCTCCTGCTCCAGCTCGCGGAGGGGACCGGCGAAGGGGATGACTTCGGCGTTTCCGTTCTGACGCTTGGCCGCGACCGCGTCGAAGCGTCGCTGGTGATCCATGTAGCGGCTCAGGATTTCCTTGCGCTCGGCGGCGTCCATATGGGGCCTATCGGCCGCATGGCTAAGCCGCTTTAGCGGGGGTTCTTACCCTGATCGAGGGATTGGCCTGGCCTCTGGCTTTCCGGGCTCCTGAGGCCTTGCGGCCTCATCCGCAGAGCTCGGTGTTTGGCTCTTCGAGACCCGGACCTGCTCGAGCGTCTCGCGATCGACGTTCAGCGGATGGTGGCAGGCGGCCAGGTGGCCGCGGCCGTAATCCACAAGCGGCGGCTCGACCTCTCTGCAGATATCCGTCATGTATCGGCAGCGGGGATGGAAGCGGCAGCCGGACGGTGGATTGATCGGGCTCGGCACGTCGCCCTGGAGGACGATCCGCTCGCGCTTGTGGGCCAGATCGGGGTCCGGGATCGGGACGGCCGAGAGGAGCGCCTCTGTGTAGGGCATGATCGGCCGCTGGTAGAGATCCTCGGCCGGCGAGACCTCGACGAGCTTCCCCAGGTACATGACCGCGATCCGGTCGCTCACATGGCGGACGACCCCGAGATCGTGTGCGATGAAGATGTAGGTGAGGGACAGCTCGCTCTGGAGGTCGTCCAGCAGGTTGAGCATCTGGGACTGGATCGAGACGTCGAGTGCGGAGACCGGCTCGTCTGCGACGACCAGCTTCGGATTGAGAGCGAGGGCCCGCGCCACGCCGATCCGCTGACGCTGGCCGCCCGAGAACTCGTGAGGAAAGCGGTTGTAGTGCTCAGGGGAGAGCCCGACCGTCTCGAGCAGCTCCTGCACCCGCTGGCGGCGCTTGGACTTGTCGTACCCGTGGATCTTCAGTGGCGTCCCGATGATCGAGCCGACGCGCTTGCGCGGGTTCAGGCTCGCATAGGGATCCTGGAAGATCATCTGCATGTCGCGCCGCAGAGGCCGGAGCCCCCTGGTGCCGAGCTTCGAGATGTCCCTGCCCTCGAAGATGACCGATCCCTCCGTCGGCTCGAGCAGCCTGACGATGGTGCGGCCGAGCGTCGACTTGCCGCAGCCGGACTCCCCGACGAGGCCGAGCGTCTCCCCTGCGCGTACGGCGAAGGTCACGTCGTCGACGGCATGGACTCTCCCGACCTCGCGCTGGAGCAAGCCCTTCCTGATCGGGAAGTACTTCTTGACGTGGTTGACCTCGACCAGCGGCTCGTTGCCGTTGCCGCGCTCGCTCACTACGCCGCCTCTTCCGTGCCGGCGAGCGTGGGCTCACGCAGCCGGCGCTTGTCCTCCACCGTCAGCCAGCAGCGGTCGAGGTGCCCAGGCTCCTCGACCCGGTTCTCGAGCCGCGGCTCCTCCATGCACTTGTCGAAAGCGTGCGGACAGCGGGGTCGGAACTTGCAGCCCGTCGGTGCGTTGATCAGCGAGGGCGGCGTGCCCCTGATCGAGTGCAGACGCATTTGTTTCGGCCGGTCGAGCCGCGGGATCGAGCCAAGGAGACCCCAGGTGTACGGGTGCTGCGGGTCGTAAAACAGCTTGCGCGTTTCCGCGCGCTCGACGACCCGGCCGGCGTACATGACGACGATCTCGTCCGCGACGTCCGCGACGACGCCGAGGTCGTGCGTGATCAAGATCACCGCCGAGTTGAACTCGTCTTTGAGGTGGTCGATGAGCTCGATGATCTGCGCCTGGATCGTCACGTCGAGCGCGGTGGTCGGCTCGTCGGCGATCAGCACATCTGGGTTGCACGCGAGCGCCATGGCGATCATCGCCCGCTGGCGCATCCCGCCGGAGAACTCATGCGGGTAGTTGTCGACGCGCGACTCGGCGTTCGGGATCCCGACCTGCTTGAGGAGCTCGATCGAGCGCCGCCTAGCGACATGCTTGTCGGCACGCTCGTGGATCTGGATGGCCTCGTTGATCTGCGCTCCGATCGTGTACACGGGGTTCAGGGACGTCATCGGATCCTGGAAGATCATCGACATCTCGTTCCCGCGCACTTCCTGGAGCTCGGCCTCGTTCATCTTCAGCACGTCGCGGCCCTTGTAGAGCACCTCACCTTCGAAGCGCGTGTTCCTGTCACGCGTGAGGCCCAGGAGCGTCATGGCGGTGACGCTCTTGCCCGATCCCGATTCGCCGACGATTCCCAGCACCTGTCCGCGCTGAAGCTCGAAGTTGACGCCGTCGACCGCCTTGACGAGTCCGTCCTCGGTCGCGAACTGGACCTTCAGGTCCTTGACCTCGATCAGTCGCTCAGGCATCTACGTCGGCCTGATGCGTGGGTCGAGCCACGCATACAGGAGGTCGACGACCACGCTGAAGAGGACGATGAAGAACGTCGCGTAGATCGTCACGCCCATGATCGGCGGTAGGTCGAGGCTCTGGACGGAGTCGGCGGCGTACTGCCCGACCCCCCTGAGGTTGAAGACGGTCTCCGTGAGGATCGCGCTGCCTCCGATCACCGCGGCAAAGTCCAGGCCGAAGAGCGTGACGATCGGAATCAGAGAGTTGCGCAGAACGTGCTTCACGAGGACACGCCTGGGCGGCAGTCCCTTGGCCCTGGCAGTGCGGACGTAGTCCTCGTTGATCGTGTCGAGGATGTTCGAGCGCAGGACGCGGCCGTAGAAGCCGATGAAGAGCACCGCCAGAACGGTCCACGGCATGATCAGGTGCACGAACCACTGCCACGGGTTCGAGGTTAACGGCACGTACTCGCCGTCCGGGAAGATCGCGAACGGATGGCTTTCGGCGAACAGATAACGCGCGATCAGCCCGAGCCAGAAGACCGGCATGGAGATCCCGATCAGCGCCAGCACGGTGATCACGCGGTCGGATAAGCGCCCGGCGGTGACAGCGGAGATGACCCCCACGAGGATCCCGAAGCCGAGCCAGATGAAGGCGGCGCCGAGCGTGAGCGACAACGTCGCGGGAATGCCGCGCTTGATCTCGGTCACGACGTTCAGCTGGCTCGAGTAGGACTTGAGCGTGCCCGTGAACAGCGACTGCATCATCGCCCAGTACTGCGAGTAGAACGGATCGTTCAGGTGCAGCTTCTCGCGGATGTCTGCGATGTTCTGATCGGTAGCCAGCCTGCCGGCGATGCGAGGCGCCGGATCGCCGCCGGGGATCTTCACGAAGATCAGGTACGTGATGAAGCTGACGGCGACGAGCACGAGGAAGGCGCCGACCAGCCGTCTGATGAGAAACGCCAGCATCAGTGCTCCATCCTCACCTTCGCGCGCGGGTCGAGCGCGTCGCGCAGCCCGTCGCCGAAGATGTTCAACGCGAGCACGGTGAGCACGATCGCGATGCCGGGAATGATCGCCAGCCAGGGTGCCGTCTGGATCCGGCTCTGGCCGTCGGCGATCAGGGTCCCCCACGACGGGTTCGGCGGCTGTACGCCCGCGCCGAGGACCGAGAGGCCGGCCTCGGTGAGAATGTTGTTCGCGATGATCAGCGCGAAGAAGACCAGCACGGACGAGGCGATGTTCGGAAGCAACTCGCTGAACATGACGCGAATTCCGCCCGCCCCCTGGGCGGTTGCCGCCTCGATGAACTCCTTCTCGCGCAACGAGAGGATCTGCCCGCGCAAGGGTCTGCCGATGTAGGGGATCAACACGTAGGAAATCACGAGCGTGGGGATCCACAGACTGCCGGCGGCGATGCTGATGCCGAAGTGGTGGAAGCCATTGATCGAGAGGGCGGTGCCGAGCGCGATCGCCAGGAGCAGCACCGGGAAAGCCCAGATGAGATCGAAGAAACGGGAGATGATCCAGTCGACCCAGCCGCCGTAATAGCCGGCCACGAGCGCGAGCACGAGAGCGAACAGCGTGCAAATTAGCGCCGAGCCGATACCGACCTTCAAGGAATTGATCCCACCGTAGAGCAACCGGACGGCCACGTCCCTTCCCTGCGTGTCCGCGCCGAAGACGTACCTCCCGCCCGCGTGCCAGAGCTGGGGCCCGACCGGAATGCCTCCGGCTACGAACTCGCCGTTGATGAAGCCTCCCTTCGAGATGACCTGCACCTGCTTGCCGTCACGGGTGAACGTCTCGCCGAGGTGGTTGTCGTTCGGGCCCGTCTTCGCGACGTCGTGTGCGTACGGCCCGGCGAGCGAGCACAGGATCACGATCAGGACGAAGAGCGCCAGAAACCCAAGTGCGACGTAATTGCGGCGGAGACGGCGCCACGCAAGCAGCCACGGGCTCTTGCCCTCGATCGCTCCCCCCTCGTCGGCGGCGAGTGCCGCCGCCGGGTCGAGCGAAAAATCGGTCGTCGATTCCGTCGCCACGTGCTTCCTTCTTCCTTCCCTCGAGCCGACAGCCGAATCCAGGGAGAGGACCCCTGGCGAAGGGGCCCTCTTCAGCTGGAGTTCGTCCCTATTTCATACAGCTCAGGCCGAAGTCCCAGTAGGACACGACGCCGAACACGTAACAGCTCATATCGATCTTCGGGCCGAAGAAGTCCGTAGAGGACTTGTTCATGTACGGAATCGTCGTCGCGTAGGTCACCATGAGGTCGCGGTCGACCTTCTCCCAGCGGGCGTTGATCGCCGGCGTGATGTCGGTGACCTTCTTGAGCGCCTCGATCTCCTTGTCGACGGACGCGACCTTGACGTTCCCGACGTTGTTGTTGTGCGTCTTCGTGATCCGTTGACCGTTGAGCAGGACGTCGAACCAGTCGAGCGGATGCGGGTAGTCCTGGTACCAGTCGGTGAACATCGCTTCGGCCCCCGTGGCCTGGTTTCCGATCGTCTGGAAGTAGACCTGATGGCTGAGGAGGTGAAGTTTCGTCTTGTAGCCGATCTTCGTCAGCTGGTTCGCCAGGTACTCGGTGGTCGACTTCGACGGATCCTCGTTGGGACCGTAGACATCGACGGTCGCACCCGCCGTTCCCGACTGCTGGACGAGCTGCTTCGCCTTCGCCAGGTCGAAGGACCACGCGTCGATCTTCTTGTACTGCGGATACCCCGGCGGCAGGAAGTTCTGCGTCGGCCGGCCGAGGCCGCCATAGATGCCGGAGATGATCGCGTTCGGGTCGATCGCCATCTGAGCCGCTTTCCGCGCCTGGAGGTTGTTGAACGGCGGGATCGCGTTGTTGATCGCGTAGTAGTACGTATTGGCGTTGGTGTAGATCCTCAGCTGGTCCTTGAACTTCGACTGCGCCTCGGGGAGACGGTCGTTCGGGACCGGCTGGAAGTCGTAGTCGGACTTGCCGCTGACGACCTGCTGGTAGGCCGCGACCGGGTCGGTGATGATCGTTCCGACGACCTTGTCGGGGTTACCGGGGGGCATCGTCGGAATCTGGTTGTTGTAGTTCGGATTCCGGACGAGCGTGAAGCTACGGCTCGGGGTGTAGCTCTGAATCATGTACGGCCCCGTCGCCGGAATCGGCTTCGTCGACTGGTCGCTTGCGGGCGTCCCTGTCGGAACGAGGTGCGCGAACTCGGTCGCGAGGATGTACAGGAAGTCGCCCCGCGGCTGGTCGAGCTGGATCTCGATCGTCCCGGCGGAGTCGTCGGGAATGATTCCCGAGATGTGACCCTTCTTGGTGGCGGCGAACCCGTTGTCGCCGCTCACGCCCTTGATGTCGGTGAAGAAGCCGACACCCGGAGAGTCCATCTTGAAATCTCGTTCGATCGTGTACCTGAAGTCGCTCGCCTTGACCGGCTTGCCGTCGGAATATTTGAGCCCGCTGCGCAGGGTGAACTTGAAGTTCCTCCCGTCCGCGGACACCGTGGGCATGCTCTTGGCGAGGTAGGGCACGAGCGTTGCGCCGGCGGGCCCGTTCTCGTGCTTGTAGCCCACGAGGCCGGTCCAGACGTAGTTGGTCAACTGGTATGCAGCGACCGTGTAGTAGAGGGCCGGATCCATGTAGTCCGGCGCATCCCACACCACCCGTAGAAGCGGATACGTCTTGCCGCTGTTACTGCTGCCCGTGGTGCCACTCGAAGACTTGCTGCCGCCGCACCCGGCGGCCAAGAGGGCAAGCGCCGCCACGAGAGCGAGCATGCCGAGCGGCCGGAGCATCTTTGATCTGCTTGTCACTATCGAACTCCTCCCGTTGGGTCTACCACGGCGACCTACCTTGACCCCGTGGCCCGCGCCCTCAGCGCTGATTGTTACAGACGTCTTTCTGGCTATGCCGTTAGTACGTAACGCATTCAGAGTCGGATCAGCCGGCGGCGCTGCGCACGCAGGTGGTCGGGTTCGGCCTCCTCGACCACCCCGTTGACGCCTTCCCGCTCGGTCGAATGGAGGATGCGGCCGTCGCCGAGCCAGAAGGCGATGTGGGTCGCCTCCTCCCCGCCGTAGCTGATCAGGTCGCCGGGCTGGAGCCCGCTCTCGGCGACCGAAGTTCCGGCAGCCTCCTGCTGGTCCGCATCTCGGGGAACGAGACGTCCGAGCCAGCGATACGCCATATGGACCAGGCCCGAGCAGTCGATGCCGCGCTCGGTCATGCCACCCCAGAGATAGGGCGTGCCCAGGTAGCGCCGCGCCTGGTCGACCGCGTCGCCCTCGACTCCGGCGATCTCCTCTTCGTGGACCCAGCCGAAATAGTCGTAGGCGGTCTTGATGCGGGCCCAGCCGTCGCGGCGCCCCTCCACGGCCACCGGCTCGCCGCGCAGAAGCTCCGTGACGCGCTCGGCGTCGTCACGCGGCTCGGCGCGCACAGCAGCGACATCGACCGAGCAGAGCACGTCCATGCGTAGTTAGATCGTGCCTTCCGCCAAGAGCTTGCGAAACGCTCGGTACTGCCGAAGCTTCCCGACTGTCACGAGGGTGTCGCCCTTCAGGACCACGTCGGCGGGCTGCGCGCCGGAGACCGGCTCCGGGTCCCGCAGGATTGCGATCACCGTAATGCCAGTCTTCGCACGAAACCCGCACTCGGCCAGCGTCTTCCCGACCAGCGGACTGTCCTCGGGTACGGGAACCCATTCGATCGTCAGCTCGCCCAGAGCCAGCTCGAGATCCTCGACGATCTTCGGCCGCTCATAGGCACCGCCGATGACTGCGCCTAGCTGCCGCGCCTCGTCGTCGTCGAGTCGGATCACCTCTGACGGCTCGTCGTCGTTGTCGTGACGGAAGAAGTAGATCTCTCGGATGCCGTCGTTGTGCAGGACGATCGAGAGCCTGCCGCCCTCCGAAGTACGGAAGCCGTACTTGACGCCGATGCCCGGCAGTCGGGTTTCTCTCAGATCTACAGGCACTTAGCGGTCCTCGCTTATCAGTCTAGGGGCTGGAAACAGACGACGGCCGATCCACTTGGACTCCTTCATCAGCACGACGCCGATCGTTGCCGTGGCGAGCACATACAGGCCGGCGAAGGCGGTCAGGTCGGACTGCACGGCATCACTCAGGCGTGAGTTGCCGGCCGCGAGCTGCGCGAGGATGATCGTGAACTCGCCGTGCGCGATCAGTGCGACTCCGGCGTTGAAGCTCTGTCGTCGAGTGAGGCCTCCCACCCGCCCCGCGAAGTAACCGGCCGAGGTCTTGCCGAGAATCGTGAGCGGAACCGCAAGCGCGAGCAGCCAGCCGAGCCGACCCAGCGCACCGACGTCGATCGAGAGGCCGAAGACAAAGAAGAACAGCGCAGCAAAGACGTCGCGAAAGCTGAAGAAGCGTTCCTCGATCTCTTCGCGGACGCTCGTCTCGGCAAGCACGACTCCCGCCATCAGAGCCCCGATTGCCTCCGACAGCCCGAGCTCTTGCGCCAGGGCCGCCATCCCGACGAGGATGCCGACGATGATGAGCAGGAAGAACTCGCGCGGGAGCCAGTCGAGCAACCTGTCGAGCGGCCTGGACAGCCATCGCGATGCGGCAAGCGAGATGCCGATGAATGCGATCGCCTTGCCGACCGTGCCGAGAGTCGAGGCGGTGGTGCCGCCGCCCGTCGCCGCGAAACCGAGCACGAACGCGATGGCGAGATCCTCGAACAACAGGATGGCGAGGACGAGGTCCGTCTCCTCGTCGGCCAACCGGCGAAAGTCGATCAGTCCTTTGACGGTGATTGCGCTCGAGGAGACGTAGACGGCCGCCGCAAGGATGAGCGCGCCGAAGGTCAGGCCAAAAGCCGCAAGCCCGACCACAAGCCCGACCGCGGCATTCGTGAGGAGGTCGAGAGCGCCGCCAAGCCCGACATGGCGACCGCTGCGGCCGAGACGGCCGAGGCTGAACTCGAGCCCGAGAAAGAACAGCAAGAAGACGAGCCCGAGCTCCGCCACGAATTCCGTCACGTCGGACGGGGTGATCAGGCTGGTCACCTTGGGCTCGTGTGGGCCGAGCAGGAGCCCGCTGAGGAGATAGGCGGGTATGGCCGACACTCCCAGGCGGTGGGCGGCCAGGCCGAGGCCTGCAAGGAGAAGCACGGTCAGGGCCAGCTGGGCGAGGGTCATTTTCGGCGCGATCCTTGCAGACGAACATACGTTCGCCTAGGCTTTCCCCATGCAGCTGCGATTGGACGCGGCGGACCGGCTCGTCGAGCTGGTCGAGGAGCGGCGCGGGTCGGTCTACGCCGAGGAGGCGGCGCGGCGGCTCTTTGCCTTACGCCACGCCCCCGTCGGGCTCGCCCGCAGCCTGCTCGAGGAGGTGGTCGGCGACGACACCCGCCTGGCCTGGCGTGGCGACTCGGTCGGGCTCGCCGATCCTCCGGGCGCAGACGTCCTGCTCGAGCACGCGACCTTCGTCGTCGTGGACCTCGAGACGACCGGCCTGCGGCCCGGGACCTCGCGCATTTGCGAGATCGGTGCCGTGCGTGTGCGGGAGTTCGAGCTCGCGGAGGAGTTCGAGCTACTGGTGGACCCGGGCGTCCCGCTGGGCGCTGCGATCAGTGCCCTGACAGGCCTGCACGACGCGGAGCTCCGCGGACAGCCGCATCCCGGCATCGCGGTGCGACGCTTCCTCGAGTTCGCCGGCGACGCGGTGCTCGTCGCGCACAACGCACGTTTCGACCTCTCGTTCATCGATCGCGAGACCGAGCGGCTGACCGGTGGGCGGCTGGCCGGCCCGGTGGTGGACACCGTCGGCCTCGCGCGGCGTCTCCTGGCCGGACGAACACGCCGTGCTGGCCTCGCGTCGCTTGCGCAGTTCTTCGGCACCGCGGCGCGCCCGTGCCATCGCGCCCTGCCGGACGCCCAGGCGACCGCCGAGATCCTCTTGCAGCTGATCGGGCTGGCGCAAGAGCGCGGCGCCCGCACCGTCGCCGATCTCGTCGACCTGGCCGCGCCGCAAGTGCGGAAGGTGTACGCGAAGCGAACGCTCGCTTTCGGCGCGCCGACGTCGCCTGGCGTCTACCTCTTTCGTGACCGTCATGACCAGGTGCTGTACGTCGGACGCGCGCGTGACCTACGAGCACGTCTTCGCTCGTACTTTCGGTCGGACCGGCAGCGGCCCGCCGTCGAAGCGGCGCTGTTTGCGCTCGACCGGATCGAGTGGCGGGCGACCGGATCGGAGGTCGAGGCGGCGCTCGAGGAGCTGCGGCTTCTGCGCGAGCTGCGCCCCGTCGCCAATGCGCGCAATGCGAGGCCCGATCGCTACGTCTATCTGCGCGCGCGGGGCGACACACTCGTCTGCACACAGACGCCGACGCGACTCGGTCCGATCCGCAGCCGCACACGCGCGCGCCTGGCATGCCGGGCGCTCGACGGAGCGTCCGCGGAGGAGCTCGAACGTCCCGAGCTCGCGCTGCCGCGCCTGCGCGCGCGCCTGAGTCACCTTGCCGACTGCCGGCGTTTCGAGGATGCCGCGCGGCTACGCGACCGAATCCGCGCGCTCGAGCGGCTCGTCGGATCCCTTCGCCGCCTGGAGCGGCTGCGCCACGCACGCTGCTGCCTGATCGTCCCCGCGATCGAGCCCGGTTTCGCGCGGGCGATCTTCGTCGCGGGCGGACGGGTCGCCGCGATGCGGACACTCCCGCGCAGTGCGGGGGCCCGCCTCGAAGTCGAAGCCGGGCTCGCCGAGACGAAGTGCGGAACGCCGGACCACCTGGCAGCCGACGACCTCGATGCCCTGCTCGTGATCGGAACATTCCTGCGCCACCCGCCCCCCGAGCTGCGCGTCGCGCCACTCGAGGCGAAGGAGATCCTCAGACTGGCGGCGGCTCTGCCACCTGCTCTAGACGGGGAGCCTCGACCACGGGCTCGCGCTCGTGCGGCTTGATGCGGCCCTCCTTGATCTCCTCCGCCCAGTGACACGCAACCTCGTGGCCGCTCGAGAACTTGCGCAGCGGCGGGACTTCCTCGCGACAGCGCGTCGGCTGCACGAACGGACAACGCGTGTGGAAGCGACAGGCGGCTGGCGGGTTCGCAGGGCTGGGCAGATCGCCGGCAAGCAGAATCGACTCGCGTTGCCGCTCGACGACCGGGTCGGGAATCGGCACAGCCGAGAGCAACGAGATCGTGTACGGATGCAACGGGTTTTCGTAGAGCTCGGCCGCCGACGACACTTCGACGATCCAGCCGAGATACATCACCGCGATGCGATCGGAGATGTGCCGCACGACCGCCAGATCGTGTGCGATGAAGAGGTACGTGAGATCGAACTCCTCCTGCAGCTGCTCGAGCAGGTTGATGATCTGCGCCTGGATCGACACGTCGAGCGC
>JBBWZE010000015.1:0-17584 GCA_039648845.1 Actinomycetota bacterium
CGTTCAGCAGCGGGATCACAGTGACGGCGGGGGCCTTCACGCGTTTGAGCGCATCTTCGAGGGCGGGAGCCTTGACCGTGACGAGAAGGAGGTCGACCGGCTCGAGCAGTTCGGAAGTAGCGTCAGGAAGCACGGTCTCGATGCCTTGGCCATGTCTCAGGGACAGTCCCCGGGACGCGATCAGGTCGGCCGTGTCCGGCCGGGCGATGCAGACGACCCGGACTCCTCCACGCATGAGTCCGACAGCGAGGACGCCGCCGACGGCCCCTGGGCCGAGGACCGCAACGGTCACGTCTTCGCCGGGTCTGTGATCAGGTTGATGTACTTCCACTCCGTGTAGACGTCGAGCGCCTCGACGCCGGCTTCGCGCCACCCCGTGCCGGACTGCTTCACGCCCCCGAAACCCATGTGCGGCTCGCTGCCGTGCGTGCCGCCGTTCACGACGACGACCCCCGCTTGCACTGCGTCCGCAAAGCGCATCGCGCGATGCAGATTCGCAGTGTGAATCGCGGAAGTGAGGCCGTACGGCGAGTCGTTCACGAGCTCGATCGCCTCGTCGAGGTCGCGCACGCGGTACAGGATCGTTACGGGCCCGAAGAGCTCGCGGCGAGAGAGATCCGCGTCCCCGGGCAGGTTCTCGAGCACCGTAGGCGCCAGCCACCATCCCGGCCGGTCGAGCCGTTCGCCGCCGGCAGCCACCGACGCCCCGTCGAGTGAATCGAGGATCCGCGCGAGGCTCTCCTCGCCGATCAGCGGACCCGTCTCGTACCCGCGTGCACCGTTGACGAGGCGCTCACGGAACTCGTCGTACACGGCGTCGAAGACGACGAGCCGGCTCGCCGCAGCACACCTCTGTCCGGCATTCGAGAAGGCGGACGCGAGCGACCACTCGACAGCGCGATCTAGGTCGGCGTCGTCGCACACGACCAGCGCGTTCTTGCCGCCGAGCTCGAGGCAGACCTTCGCGAGGCGCCGCGCGGCGCGCTCCTGGATCCACCGGCCCGTCGACGCCGAGCCCGTGAAGCTGACGAGGTCGACGTCTCCGTTCTCGACGAGGAGAGCCCCGGTCTCCGGCCCGAGACCGTGGACGAGGTTCAGCACACCCGCCGGTAAGAACTCCTGGCAGAGCTGAACGAAGAACGAGGCCGATTCGGGAGTGTGCTCCGACGGCTTCAGGACGGCGGCGTTGCCGCAGAAGACTGCCGGGAACGTCTTCCAGGCGTAGTTCGGCAACGGGGTGTTGAAGGAGACGATCAGCGCAGCGACCCCGACGGGACGTCGCGTCGACATCACCGTCCGGTTCGGCATCGCGGACGTCGTCGTGCGGCCATATAGCCGGCGGCCTTCACCGGCCACGAAGAAGCCCATCTCGATTGCGGCGTCGGTCTCGCCGAGCGCAAGCTCCGGCGACTTGCCCGTCTCCTCGACGACGAGCTCCGCGACCTCCTCGCGTCGAGCCTGAAGCGCCAACGTGAGCTCGCGGAGAAGCCGCCCGCGCTCGACAGGCGTGTGTGCTGCCCAATCGGGCTGCGCCGCTCGAGCGGCGGCAACGGCGGCACCGACGTCGTCGGCATCCGACCGGGCCACTTTGCAGAGGAGCGAGCCATCAGCGGGGCGACGCTTCTCGAACGTCCGCCCCGAGGAGGCCGACACGTCTTTACCTGCGATGAGATTCGAAATGTCCGGCGTCAAGGCGATGTGCAAGTCTGACTCATAGCGGCGATCCGGTCGATCGCGCACCGAAGCAAGAGCGCCTTGCAACGATCGCCGCGTGCTCCGGCGAGCCGGGCTCGTGAGCGCACGCAGTGCCGCGAGCGACGGAATGTAGCGCTGCCCCGCCTTCGCCGAGACATGGGCTCCCGCTGGCGTCGCGGCCGTGGCAACGACGACCACGCGTTGCGGGCGGGCGGTGGCGTCCAGCGGCGCACTGGTACGTTCCACGACGTGGGTCGGATTCGCAAAACCGCCGGACGAGGCGAGAGATTGCTGCGAGGCCTCATCGCCCGACGCGCTGAAAGCGCGCGCGCCCGCGCGGGTCAGCAAGAGCGCGCCGAATGGCAGAGCCGTGGATTCACGTTCGCCGAGAGTTGGTCTCCGCCGACGGCCGGCCGAAGCCGCGGCGACGAGGACAATCCGTTACGAGCGTTCTTCAACGCGCGTAAGGAAGGCCGCGGCATCTGGAAGGTTGACCACTACTTCGACGTCTACCACCGCCACTTCGAGCGCTTTCGAGGCATCGAGGTCCATGTGCTCGAGATCGGCGTCGGCAGCGGCGGAAGCCTCGACATGTGGCATCAGTACTTCGGACCTCGCGCCCGCGTATACGGCGTCGACCTCCAGGACGCGTGCCTACGCTACGCCGACGCGTCGACCCGGGTATTCATCGGAGACCAGAGCGATCGAGAGTTCTGGCGGGCCTTTCGCGCGGAGGTACCGAAGCTCGACATCGTGGTGGACGACGGCGGGCACGAGCCGCTGCTTCAGACGACCTCCCTCGAGGAACTACTCGCGCACCTGCGCCCCGGCGGGGTCTACCTCGTCGAAGACCACACCGGCTCGACGAGCAATTTTCCCGAGTACGTGAGCGGCCTCGTTCGGGCGTTAAATGCCTGGCATGGCAGGTCGGACCACGAGAACTCGGAGCGCCGGAAGGTGAGCCAGGCGGAGGGCTTCCAGTCGCTCGTCGACTCGGTTCATTCGTACCCATTCGCAACGGTTATCGAGAGGCGACGCGACGCAATCGCAGAGTTCGTCTCGGCCAAGCACGGCACGGAGTGGGAGCCGTTCGTTCGATGAAGCTCGTGATGACATGGCTCGCGCGAGTAACGTCAACGCGTGTTCGACTGCGGCCGCCGGCGAGCCCGCACAGATAGGGCGTTGAGGATACGGACTACGTGGCTCTGCTCGATCGTGGCGAGCCGCGTCTCGAGATCGTCGGCCTTGCGTTGCGCGTGTGCGTGAGGATCTCCGTCCTCGAGGATGGCGAGCTCGGTGAGATACGCGGCATCAACAGCGCTCGCGGAGAACGTGAGCGGTCGCGATGGATCAGCGCGCAACGAGCGGAGTGCGTCGCGTAGGCGCCTATCGATTGCGAGCGTTCCGTCCGCGACGCCCTTTGCGAGCGCGTCATCGTCGACGAGGTACGAGTCGTAGAACTCCTGCATCTCGCCACGCCGATCTGCGTCGTACGCTTTGGTCCGGAAGGACGAGGGTGCGAGAGCCCACCAGCGCAGGTACTTGGCTCTGCAATGCTCCAGCGAGCGGGTCGGAAAGTGGAGCACGTCGATGGGATACCAGCCCGGGACAGATTCGAGTCCGCGACCGAGTACTCGATTACTGCCCGACAGGACCGTCACCTGCGGGTCGCCACGGTGCATCATCTTGGAGCGCGGACTGTACGGGCTGTTGTCCTCCGCGCCTGGATTGCAGACGCGAGCGGTCATCCGCTCGGCGAAGAAGTCGTCGCCGTGAGGTCGTGGCGCGAAGTTGCGCAACATGCCCCGCATGGCTCCGTAGCGCGCCGGAACCGCCGCGAAGACGTCCTTGAGCGTCCCATCGCGCGGCCAGTAGAACTCGTCGGCATCGCTGTTGATGACCCAGTCGGCGCCGAACTCGGTCGCCGCCCGGCGGGCCAGGCGCGTGACCCACTCCGCCTGCTGGAGGTCACCTGAATCGCGCGCGAGATCAACGTAGCCGTCGCGTGCGTACGACTCGAGGATCTCGCCCGTTGCGTCGGTCGAGCCGTTGTCGATCGCCAGAACCAAATCCACGCCGGCGTTGAGGTGAAACGTGAGGTGCGCGTCGAGGATGTCCTCCTCGTTCCACGCCATCAACGTCATGACGATCTTCACGCTAGGCGGCGTCCTAGCCGAAGCTGTAGCTTGAATGACGTGGCCGGCGCACCGTCGGGCCTCAGGGTCCTGATACCTGGCACACCAGCGTCATGGCTCAGTCTCAAACCGCATAACGTGCTGAGCGTCCGGGACACGGCGCGGATGGTACTCGCGCTCCTCATTTGCTGGCTTGCGCGCATGTCGTCGTCTCGGGCCGGGGTTGTGACCGTCTACCACCGCGTCCACGGCGTCGGGGGGGACCCCAGCGTCGAGATCCTCGCTGCCGTCTCGAGCGGTGTCTTCCGGCAGCAACTGCGTCATCTCCGGCGGCAGTATCGAGTGGTCCCGGCAGCTGAGCTTCTGGATGCCGTGCGGAGCAGGCGCCGCGGCCAGCGGTTTCCCGCCTCGATCACGTTCGATGACGATCTCGCCAGCCACGTCCGGAACGCCATCCCTGCGCTGGAGCGCGAGGGGCTGCCCGCGACGTTCTTCCTCGGCGGGGTCTCGCTGCATGAACCTCACCCATTCTGGTGGGAGGATCTCCAGCGTACGGTCGATGGGAGACTCGTCGAGCCGGACGCTCTGCCGCATGTCGCCGAGGGTGACCTTCGCGCGGCGCTCGAACGCTCCCCGAAGGCAATCTTCCGCGTCGCCGCCTCGATCGAGCGGCTCGATCCCCCGGAGCGGAACGAGACCGCCGTCGCCCTACGAGCGGCTGCGGGCCCACCCGCCGACGATGAGGGCCTTCGGACAGGTCAAGTGCAATCCCTGGTCGCAGCCGGCTTCGATGTCGGATTCCACACGCTCGGGCACGACCCCCTCCCTGCGCTCTCGGATACAGCACTCGAGCAGGCGCTCGACGTAGGTCGCGATGCGCTGGCTGCTCTGATCGACACGCGACTCGATCTCATCTCGTACCCCCATGGCAAGGCGGACGAGCGTGTCGCAGAAGCGGCGCGCGCGGCGGGCTTCACGCGCGGCTTCACGACGAAGCGGAGCCGAGTAACCGCGGAAACGGATCCGCTGTTGATTCCAAGGATCGCGCCTGCCATGTCAGCCGGAAAGACAGCGCTTCGACTGGCGCGTGCGGTTGCGCCCTGGTCATGACGCCGACGCCCCGGAACTATCCTCCGCCTCGCAATGAGCGTGCGCGGGGATGGGACGTGAAGTCGGGACCATGAGCGGGGATGTCGACCGCATCATCAGGGAGAACGACCGGCTGACGAAGGACGTACGCGAGCTCAGGGCACGAATCGCGGCGGTCGAGTCGAGCCGCTGGTGGAGGCTGCATCCTCGGGTCGTGCTCGAGCAGCTGCGCGCGCGTCTCGGAAGTGCCGGCGACGATGTTGTGGTCGAGCAGGAGCCGCCGCACGCACATGCTTTCCCCGTGGATTTCGAGGAAGCCGACATCGAGCTCTACCTTCGCGTGGCCCCATACACGATGACCACGCCTCCTCGCATCTACGCACTCGCCCGTGCAGTGGAATATGTCTCTGCCCGCGCGATCCCGGGAGCATTCGTCGAGTGCGGAGTGTGGCGCGGAGGGAGCATGATGGCCGTCGCCCTCACGCTTCTTCGGCTCGATATCACCGACCGTGATCTGTACCTCTTCGACACTTTCACCGGGATGACTGCCCCCACGGGCGAAGACGTCAGGCGCTCGGGCGAGCGCGCCGCCGACCTCCTTGCGGAAGAGAGCCCTGACTCCGACATTTGGGCGATCGCGCCGATCGACGTCGTGCGGGAGGCGCTGCTCGAGGTCGGCTACCCGCAAGAACGGATCCACTTCGTCCAAGGCCCCGTCGAGGAGACGCTGCCCGCGAGCGAGCCCGACGAGATTGCGCTGCTCCGGCTCGACACGGATTGGTATTCCTCGACGAAGCACGAGCTCGTCCATCTGTATCCGCGCCTCACTACCGGCGGTGTCCTGATCTTGGACGACTACGGGTATTGGCAAGGGGCACGGCGTGCGGCTGACGAGTACATGTCCGAGAACGACACGCCGCTGCTGCTCAACCGCATCGACAACACGGCGCGCATCGCGCTCAAGCCCTGACGGCCGGCTCTGGGTCGGCAGCGTTCACGAGCGGTGCCAGCTCGCGGCACAGTTGGACGAGCGCAACATCCCGCTCGTACCATCGTTCGAGATTCGCGCGCGCACGTTCGCTGAGATGGTCATCGAACCCTGCCGGGGTCTTATGCGCCACTCTCTCGTCGCCGGGAAGACCCACCTCGCTCGGCAGACCCAACTTGTGCTTCAGAAGCTCGAAGTCTTCGCTCAGTCGCTCCTGCAAACCGATGAAAAAGAGGTCAGGCAGTCGAGCGCGGAAGGCGGGCTCGTCGGCGAACCAAAAGGTGTAAGGCGTGTTGACGTGGCCGATACCGCGCATCGCCTGCTCCGCCTGGTCGCGCTCCTCCGCGTCGGACGAGGAAAGTGCGACGGCGAGTTGGTCCGGCGTCTTGAAGATGGCGAAAGCAATGCGCTCCTCTTCCCGCCACGGGTAGTGATAGCGGGGCCGGTCCTCGCGGAGCCTCCCGTTGAATGCGCTGACGAAGCGGGTGAGCGGATCGCGAATGAGAAACATGAAACGCTCACCCCGCGGCAGGTCGGCGAGCGTTACGTCGTGTCCGCGGAAGAGGAGTTGATAACGAGAAGTCTCCTGGTTTTCAGACAGGACATGTTTCAGCGCGGTCCCGCCGGTCTTCCCGATGTGAAGGACATTCAGCGGCGGCCGGACGTCGGCTGGGTTCGCGACGCTTGTCACTCGAGGGCGCTGCGATGCGTTTCGCAGCCGGCGCATGAGCTCGCGTCGAAAAGCGGCGAGCGA
Source organism: Actinomycetota bacterium (assembly GCA_039648845.1). GTDB lineage: Bacteria > Actinomycetota > Thermoleophilia > Gaiellales > Gaiellaceae > 3-1-20CM-4-69-9. Next base: position 6,662 of record JBBWZE010000015.1, read on the forward strand.
AACGACCATCGAGAGAAGACTAACGAAGGGGCGGTCTCCGGATCAGCCGCAACTGCCCGCGAAGTACACGAAGGCCGCGCGGGACACGGGCGTGCCTCGGCGCGTCGGAAACGCGCTCTGCTTGCAGGCCCGCAAGCGCAGCGGCGAGCGTCGCAGTCAAATGGGGAAGTCCCCCTAGAACCTCCGACTCGCCCTTCTCGAAGGCCTCCAGGACGGCAAGCCCCTCGCTCATCGCAGTCCCGATCGTCGCGGGCCGACCCACCTGCACCGAGAGTGGCTCTGGAACGGACAGGACGCGGGCGCCGGTGACTGCGAGCCGTGCAAAGAGAACCCAGTCCGAGTCTGCGGCGGCGCCGGTGGGCAGCAGTTCCGCGGCCAGAGAGCGGCGGACCAAGCCGATCACTCCGTACTGATTCTCGATGAGCCCGAGAGAGCCCGCATCACCGAGAAACAACTGCACCGCCTCGAGTTCGTCGCCCGGGCGAACCGCAGCGGTGACGACGTCCCCGCCCGTGGCGGCTTGGGCGGCAACGAGGGTGTCGATCAGCGCGTCCTCAGGGATGTCGTCTTCGTCGACGAAGAGCACCCAGTCGGCGGTCGCTCGATCCAGGCCGGTGCGTCGCGAGGCAGCTGGGATCACCTCCGCAGCGACCGTTTGAGCGTGCTCGGCGAGCCTTTCCGCGCGGCGGGCGCTCTCGTCCCCGGAAGCGATGATCGCGACAGTCGTTGCGGCCGTTGCTGCCGGTCGTGACAAGGGTGCGATCGTCTCGATCAACTCGAGCCAAGCCGCGAGTGAGTCTTCCGGTGGCCGCGCAGGACGAGCAGGTTCGATCCCGGTCTTGCTCGTGAGCGCTCGCTCGAGGGCTGAGGCGAAGTCGTCCGGAGTCGGCGGGGACAACACCCGCGCGCGATCCTCGTCGTCGATGAGCTCGGGAGTACCACCGACGCGGGTCGCCAGGAAAGGAATGCCGTGCTCGATGCACTCGGCGACGGCGTAGGGCGAATTCTCGAGCAACGACGGCATCACCGCCAGCGTGCCGGCCTGCGTGAGCTCGTTGATTGCGGCGGCGCGCTCCAGGCCCGTCTCGAAGCGAATCGAAGCCAGGCGGTCCACCACGACACTCCCCAATCCCTCCGTGATCTGCGCGGGCGTCCATCGTCGCGCTTGACCGAGGAAGACGAGCTGGATGCCCTCCAGCAGGTCCGGAGGCAGCTGCCGCAGGCTCGCGACGAAGAGCCTGATGCCCTTCCCCTCCCGGAGCTGACCGAAGAACGCGAGCCGCCGGATCGGGGAACCGGTGGCGACGCGCTCCGCCGGCTCCGCGAGCGCTGTCGACTGCCAGAGGTTCTGGATGATGCGTACCGGCACGCGTATTGGCCAGCGGTGATCCCGCAGCCAGCTGCTCAGCCACTCGCTCGGGCTGACGACAGCATCGGCAAGCTCGACGCAGGCTCGCTGCGCAACCTCCTCGCCGAAACGTGCCACGGTGTCAGGCACCTTTTGTGCCGCTGCGGCGAACACCCTTGCCGGCCCGTGGCAGTAAACGACGAATGCGGTTCGAGGATGCGACATCCCGAGCTGTCGAGACCGCAGCGCCACGTACGCGAGCGCGCGCCAGTCATCGGCAACGACGACATCGGGTGGATCGTCTTTCAAGGCCTGATGGACGTGCCACGCCGGCGCGAGGAACGGCGGCAGCACGACACCGCTTCCCGACAAGGGACGGACATGCACGTTCGCCTCCGCGTACCGCCTCTCCCACTCCGGGTTCAGCCGGCTGACGTCCCGCCCAGGTGCCACGAGCAGTTCGACCTGGTGCCCGTGCCGACCAAGAGCAACTGCCAGGAACGAGTCGGCGGTTCCGGGCCCCCCCGTGCCCGGCACGCCCAGAATCTCGCTCGCGACGACCGTGATCCGTCGTGGCCTCATCGGCCGCGACCGGTGAGGAGGCGCTGGACCGAGCGCCGGGTGACCTCGGTCGGCCCATCGTCCCTGAGCACGCGCACCGCCCGCCGCGCCAGGCCGCCCGCGGCCACCGGCGGCGGCCGCTCCATTTCCGCGGCCAGCCGCGCAGCGAGCTCGGCGATGAAACGGAGGTTATGCGGGAGCGCTCGTTCGAAGTGGCTCAGGACGCGGAGCGCCTCGCCTGGTTCGGTCTCGAGAGCTCCCGGGCGCACTGCTCGCGCTACCAGCGGAATCGGGATGGAGACGATCCTCGCTCCGGCGACGCTCAGTGCCGCGAGCAACGGCCAGTCCGGGTCTGCCGCGGCCGGCGCAGCCCTCGAGACGTGAGCCGCGGACTCGTCTGCGGGCGGCCCGAGCAGCGAGCGGCGAAGGAGGGACACCGTGCCGTAGCCGTTCGCGAGCAGCCCGAGTGCATGCGGCTGTCCCGGGAACAGGTGGACGCCGTCCGTCAGCAACAGTCCGCAGGAGACGACGTCGGCGCCGGACATCTCCTGGGCACGCACCAGGGTCTCCACCAAGGTGGGCTCGGCGACGTCCTCCTCGTCCATGAACACGACCCACTCGCCGTGGAGCGAGGGGAGCGCAGCCGCGCGGGCCTCCTCGGGCAGAGCGCGGTCCGACCGGATAAGGCACGTTCGCTGAGGGAGGTGCTCGGGCTCGGGCACCTCGGCACCGGCCAGAACGACCGTCACACGGAAGTCGGTCCCGTTCTGGGCCGCCAGGGCAGCGAGGCAGCGGTCAAGCGCCGCCTGCGAGGACCGGTGAACGACGACCACGTCCACCGGTGGAGAAGCGGCCCGAGGCGGAAAGGGGCCGGGAGCGAGAGCGAGCACCTCCTCCCAGCGCGCCAGCGACTCCGTGTCGTCGAAGGCCGGGCGCGCCGGATTCAGAGCCTCTCCGCCTGCGAGCGAGCGCCGCAGAGCCTGCGCGATCCCCTCCCCGGTCGGTTCGCAGAGGATGCGGCCGTGGTCCTCCGGGGCGACGAGCTCACGAATCCCGGCCGCGTTGCCCGCGATAAAAGGGATCCCGTTCTCCAGGCATTCGTAGACCGTGTTCGGCGAGTTCTCCTCGAATGAGGGCATGACGGCCAGCGTGCCGGGCCGCCTCAACCGGGCGAGCGCCTCCTGCTGGCCGAGCGCCGTCTGAAAAGAGACGCCGCGAAGCGCGCCCCTTGTCCTTTCCGAGAGGAGCTCCGTGACGTGCTCGACCGGCCAGGCCGGCGTTGGCCTGCCGATGAACTCGATCTCGATCCGCTCGAGTAGCTCTGGCTCCAGCGCGTTCAGCGCGGCAAGGAACGGCCGCAGGCCCTTCCGCTCCTCGAGCCGACCGAAGAACGCGACACGGTCCACTCGATTCGACTCCGATCGCGCGGGCGTCGGAGGCGGCTCGCCGGTCGCGCCCGACCGTGACACGTGAGGGATGACGAACGTCTGCGCGGGCAACTCCCACCGCTCGCCCCGCATCCAGTCGACGAGGTAGGCGCTCGGGCTGACGACCGCGTCCGCGAGCTCGACCGAGGCACGCTCGAGCACACTCACCGCGTGAGCCCCCGGGAGCACGCGCACCTTGCCACTGACGTCAGTGATCCATTGCCTGGTCCCGTGGCAGAAAACGACGAAGGACGTGCGCTCGAAAGCAAGACCGAGTCGACGGAGGCGGAGTGCGGTGTACGCCGGAGCGCCGAGATCCTGCACGACGACGACTTCCGGCGGATCTGCGCGGAGAGCCAGCTCGAGGTCACGCGACCGCGCGAAATGGCCCGGGTGGATCTCCTCTGCACCACGCGGCACCTTCCGAATGCGAATCTCGGCCTCCTCATAGAGCCGCTGCCACTCCGGATCGACCGGACCGGTCGGAGTGCGACCGACGTAGAGGACCTCGACCCTGTGTCCCATGCGGGCGAGCGCAAGAGAAACGAATGTCGTCGTCGTACCGATGCCGTTGCCGGCGTAGCCAAGCAACTCATCTGCGACGAACGCGACCCTTCGTGGAGCTCCTTGTCTGCCCTCCGAAGCCATCGAGCTAATGGACGCCACCCATGCGGAGCGCCGTACGATATAGCGGCCGGGTGCCCCCGCCGGGCCGGCGAGCGAATCGCGCGCGAGCTTGATCCCGATGACACCTGAGCCGAGAACCGCATCCCCTCGCCGTGTGACTGTGATCGCGCACGAGCTGCGTGGCTTCCTTCCCGTCGGCGGGATGGGCACAGCGACCACGTTCCTCGCGCTTGCACTTGCACGGCTTGGGCATTCGGTCGAGATCCTGCTCGGAAAGCACTCCCTCCGGTCGATCGACCCCTACTGGGAGACGGTTTACAACGGCGCCGGTGTCCGTGTCCGGCCCGCCCCTCAGGGCGAGGAACCGGTCGAGCCTTGGCACTTCGTGCACCCGCACAGAATCGAGCTCGGGCTACGAGCCGACCTTGCGGACGTCGTGATCGCGCACGACTTCGGGGCTCCGGCGTACTCGGCGCTGCGGCTGCGGCAGGCCGGCATCGCGTTCGAGAACTCGCTGTTCGTGGTGTTCTGCCACGGGACGAGGCGCTACGTCGTGGACCTCTCCCCGAACATCGCGCTCAAGGATTTGCGATCGGTCCTCGGCGTCAGCGTCCTCGAGCAGGCGTCCGTCGAGCTCGCGGACGTGGTCGTGAGTCCCAGCGCATACCTCCTCGATTGGATGCGCGGTCAAGGCTGGCGGCTGCCGGAACGAACGCTCGTCATCCCCTACTTCACACGCTCCGACGCCACCGGCGAAACCCCGTGGGTGGCCGCGCGCCCCGAGCCTGATCCGATTCGGCGATTTGCCTTCTTCGGCCGCGTCGACGAGAAAAAAGGGCTGAAGACGTTCGCCGCCGCCCTGAATGCTCTCGAGCCCGAGGAACTGAAGGGCGTCGAGGTCGAATTCATCGGCAGGACGACCGCCAGCTGGACGCGGGACCGCGTCGAGGCTCTGCTCTCCGAGCCGACGAGACAGGCGCTGCGCCGCGTCGTGTTCGAGACCGAGCTCGACCAACACGACGCGCTCGCACGGCTGAGCCGGCCGGGAACGCTGGCCGTCATGCCCTCGCTCCAGGAGAACTCGCCCAACACGGTCTACGAGTGCCTGGAGCACGGCATTCCCTTCATCGCGAGCGATGTCGGCGGCGTACCCGAGCTGATCGCGCCCGATGATCGCGCTCGCGTTCTCTTCGAGCCGACCTCCCAGGGCGTCGAGGCTGCGATCAGGCGCGTCCTCGCCGAGGGATTCGTGCCCCCTCCGGCGCGTCCCGCCCTGGAGCGCGCCGTGTCCTTCGACCGGTGGGCGGAGGTGATCGAAACGCAGCCGGATCGACGGGTGGATGGTGGAGACGAGGACGACGAGGGGAGGGTCGATGTCGTCGTCGTCCACCGCGACTCACGCGAGGCGCTCCAGCGGTGCCTTGCGGCACTCCAGCACCAGAGCTACGTCAACTTCGAGGTGGTCGTGGCGACGACGCGCCCAACCGAACTTCGGGAGCACGTCGCTGCCTCGCGCGTCGTTGTCTCCGAGCGGCCGTCGGTCGAGGCGGCGAGACACGCAGGCCTCAGCGGAGGCTCTGCCCCATACGTCGTCTTCCTCGACGAGGATGACATCCCCCACGATCAGCTGCTGAAGACGCTGCTCCAGGCCCGGCGAGGGGCGCGGGCCGATGTCGCCACGTGTGGCCTGCGCATCTCGGGCGATCACGGCGAAGGCACTCTGCATCTCTTCTCGGGCGACCCGGGCGGGCTCGGCGCGGTCGCAAATGCGTATGGAAACGTCGCCCTCTTCCGGCGCACGGCGCTGGGCGACCTGACGGGCACGTGGCCGGCAGGGCGCGACGCCGACTGGGCGCTCTTTGCTCGCCTCGCTGCCTCCGGAGCGTCATTTGTCTCGGTCCCCCAGGCGCTGGTCGAACGACGCGCCGCGCCGGGTTCCGTCGAAGATGACCCCGCGGGTGCGCTACATGCCGTTCAGCAATTCGAGCATGCCCTTCCAGATCCGCTCCGAGGCTCCGCCCGGCTGGTCGCGGGGCTCGCAGCGAACGCGCGTCGGCAGGCGGCCGGACGTAGGGGCGGCGCCGTTGCCCGGGCGACCGCGGTCCTCCGGAACGGAGGAATTGCGGAGCTCGCCGGCCGCGTCCTCAAGAGCCTGCGAGCCCGCAGCAGCCACGGCTGACGAACTCGAGGCCGAGCCGCTACCAGGCCGACCACCCGCCGTCGACGACCACGTTCGCGCCCGTCACGTAGGAAGATGCGTCCGAGGCGAGGAAGACAACCGGGCCCACGACTTCGCTCGCGTCTGCCATCCGGCCGAGCGGCATACGCGCGGTGTACGCGTCGAGGAACTCCTGCGGTTGCCCGTTCCAGACTCCCGCCAGGGTCAGCGTGTTCACACGCACCCCGCTCTTGGCCCAGTACGTGGCGAGGTAGCGCGTGAGGTTGTAGAGCGCGGACTTCGATACCGAGTAAGCGATCGGCTTGAAGAACGTCTCGCCGCTGTCGCGCCGGAAGTCGTAGAGCTCCTGGACGGGGGAGAGCATTCCGTAGATGGAGGACACGTTCACGATCGAGCCGCGTCCCTCGCCTGCCATGCGCGCTCCGACCACCTGACACGCGAGCAATGTTCCCTTCACGTTGACCTGCATCACACGGTCGAAGGACTCTCCGGGATAGTCCTCGAACGGTCCGGCCTCCGCTGCCGGGGCGTCGGGCGGCGAGTCCAGCGCGGCGGCGTTCACGAGAATCTGCGGGGCCTCGGAGAGCTCGGCCGTTGCGCGCTCGATGGCAGCGCGATCCGTAACGTCGACGATGAAGCTCTGCACGCCGTCGCCCTGCGCTGCCTCCGCGATGTCGAAGATCGCGACCTTGGCCCCGCAGGCGGCGAGCCCACGCGCGATCTCGCCGCCCACCTGGCCGGCGCCGCCGGTGACGATGGCCAGCCGGCCGTCGAGCGAGAACATGTCGGTCAACGTTGCGCCTCCCATACCGCGTCGCAAAACTCTCTCACGCAGCCGGTGCCACCGGCGCGCATCAGCACCCAGCGTGCGAGCGGCTTGACCTCGGGCCAGGCGTCCGCCGGCACGACCGGCACTCCGACCGCGCGAAGGCACTCGGCGTCGTTGATGTCGTTGCCGACGTAGGCGGTGTCCTCGAGCGCGACGCCGAGCTCGCTCGTTCGCTCGCGCAGGACCGCGAGCTTGTCCTCGACTCCCTGCACGCAGTCGACGCCAAGCTTCATAGCGCGCGCGCCGACGATCGGGTTCTGCTCCATCGAAACGATCAGCGGCTGGACGCCGACCTCTTCGAGGCGTCGCAATCCCAGCCCGTCGCTCCGGGAGAACGCGAGCGTCTCAGCGCCCTGCTCGTTGACCCAGACACGATTGTCCGTGAACACGCCGTCGAAGTCGAACACCGCGAATCGTACGCGCTCGAGCAGCGGCCCGAGCTCGGTCACCGACGCGGAGCTGCGTGTGCCGCGACCGGTTCCTCGACAGGCTCGAGGTCGGCGAGCTCGAGATTCTCGTCCGGCGCCAAATTCCTCCGCAAGCGGAGTCCGACGATGCGGTCGAGCTCGTACGGCGCCAATCCTCCGTCTGCCGGAGACTTGATCGCGACATCCCCCGCGGCCAGAACGTGCCCTTCGTCGAGCTCGCGCGCCGCGACGAGCTTCTTGCCCATCTTCCGGATCGGCGCCTCCTCGATCTCGAGTGGGCGCTTGACGCCGTCGCCGAGCGCACCGGGAACACGCTGAAGGTCGCGGACCAGTTTCCGCATTCCTTCCGGCATCAGGGAGAACGCGTGGTCCGTGCCCTTGGCAGCATGGTTGAGCGTGAAGTGCTTCTCGATCACGCGCGCACCGAGCATGTAGGCCACGAGGGCCATCGCGATGCCGTTCTGATGGTCGGACAGACCGATCACGAGGTCCGGGAAGCGTTCGCGCAGCGTGCTGATGACGTTCAAGTTCAAGTCGTCCGTGTCAGCGGGATAGGCGGCCGTGCACTGCAGGATGCAGATGTGGTCGTTGAGCGGGAGGATCGCCTCCACGGCGCGCTCGACGTCCGCCATCTCTGCACCCCCGGTGGAAAGAATCAGCGGCTTTCCGAAGGCGGCAACGTGACGCAGGAGCGGCGTGTTGCGAATGTCGCCCGATGCGAACTTGAACGCCGGCATGTCGAGCTCTGCAAGCTGGTCTGCACTGTCGAAGTCGAAGGCGGTCGCGAAGAGCGTGATCCCGACTTCACGTGCATGGGCCTGCAACTCTGCCAGGTCGCTCGGCGAGAGCTCGAGCGCTTCGCGATGCTCGCCGTACGTCCGCCCGAAGCTGAACTCGTTGTCGTACGGCTGCTCGAAGAACTCACGCGTATAGAGCACGCGGTTTGCGCGCTTCTGCAGCTTGACCGCGTCGGCGCCGCATTCCTTGGCGGCACTCACGAGCTGTTTCGCCTGCTCGAGGCTGCCCTGATGGTTGTTGCCGATCTCCGCGATGACGTAGCACGCGCTGTTGTCGTGGATCTCGGCACCGTCGATTGTCAGACGCCGGTGGTTGTTCATCGCTCCATGCTAGTTGTGGCCTCGCCGGCAGGCGTGCGCAGGCGATCCAGATCCGCATCTACGAGCAGGAGAACGAGCTGCTCGAAATCGATCTCCCGGCGCCACCCAAGACGTTCCTGCGCGCGCACCGGGTCGCCGACGAGCCGATGAAGCTCCGCCGCACCGCGCCGGAGCGCGGGATCGACACGCACGTGGTCATGCCAGTCGAGACCGACGTGGGCGAAGGCGCACTCGACAAGCTCGCGGACCGAGTGGTCCTCGCCGGACGCGACGACGTAGTCGCCGGCCTCGGACTGCTGCAGCATCAACCACATTGCGCGCACGTAGTCGCCGGCATAACCCCAGTCACGCCGTGCGTCGAGGTCGCCGAGCACGAGCTCGTCCTCGAGACCGAGCGAGATGGCTGCGGCCCCGTGGGCGACCTTGCGCGGCAGGAATTCGAGCGGACGGCGCGGCGACTCGTGGTTGTAGAGGATGCCGGAGCACCCAAAAAGGCCGTACTGCCGCCGGTACGAGTTGACGATGAAGTGCGCATAGGCCTTCGCCACGCCGTAGGGGGTCACGGGCTCGAGCGGCGTGTCCTCGGTTTGAGGGCTCTCGCGCGGCTCGCCGAAGATCTCGCTCGACGAAGCCTGGTAGAAGCGAATCGACGGGTCGACGGACCGGATTGCCTCGAGCAGCGACGTTGCGCCGACGGCGGCGAACTCGGCCGTCGTCACCGGTCGCTCCCACGAGGCGGGGACGAACGAGGGTGCGGCGAGGTTGTAGACCTCTGACGGACTTGCGGCTTCCAGCGCGCCGGTCAGTGACGTCTGGTCGAGCAGGTCTGCCTCGATCAGGTGGATGCGGTGTCGGATGGGTTCGAGGTTCGGGAACTCGGTGACCCCCGGCTTGACGACGCCGGCGACCTCGTAGCCGCGTTCGAGCAAGAGCTCCGCCAGGTACGAGCCGTCCTGACCGCCGATGCCGGTGATGAGCGCCCGGTTCACAACTTCATTGTCGCTACCGCCTCGGCGTATGCAGCCAATGTGGCGTCTGTTGCCGAAGCCCACGAGAATCGCTCCTCGGCGCGCCGCCGCCCGGCAGCGCCGAGACGCCGCCGCAACTCGCGGTCGCCGAGCAGCCGGTCGAGCGCCGAGCGCAGTGCCCCGACGTCCCGCGGCGGGACGACCAGACCCGTCTCGCCGTCGACCACCAGGTCACGCAGTCCCCCAACCGCAGTCGCGACGACCGGGCGGCCATGTGCCATCGCTTCGAGACAGGCGACGCCGAAGCCCTCGCGCCGTGACGGACAGACGACGACGGCAGCACGGGCATACAGCTGCAGCAGCTCGTCATGGTGGACGAAACCCAGCGCCCCGGGAACACGCTGCCGTAACGGCCCGTCGCCGGCAACGACGAGGTCGAGCCCGTCGGCGGCCTCCACCAGCTCGAGCACTCCCTTCTCGGACGAGAGCCGCCCGGCGTAGAGCACCTCCGGCGGGTCTGCCTCTTCGCCCACCTCCGCCGGGAGATCGACGCCGCTGGGGATGACGCGGACGTCGCGCGCCCCGAGCGCGCGCGCGCTGTCGGCCAGCTCGTTGGACGCGGCGATCACGAGCCGCGCTCCACCGAGGACGCGACGGGCAAGCGCCGGTATGCGGCGGGCGAGCTCGACATCGGTCCCCCAGACCTGCACGACGTAGGGCCTGCCGGTGCGCGACGCAACCCAGCCGGCGGGGAGCCAGTGTGCGTGTACGAGGTCGGCATCGACTCGTCGCGCCGCGCGAACGAAGTTCGCGAGCAAGACTGGAAGCATGAGAGCAAGCCAGGGCCGCCTGCGCAAATTCCCGAGTACCCCGTGCCCGTAGGCAATGCCGTAGTGGCGAAACTGCTCCGGCCCGACGACGTCGACGTCGACTCCTCGCTCGCGAACATGCTCCACGGCGTCTGCCACGAATCGTCCGACGACGTCATTCGAACTGCGCGGATACGACGTCGTGAGCACTGCGACCTTCAAAGAGGACTCGCTACGGGTTCCCAAGCTCGAGGTGTGGGTTGAACCCGGCTCTGCGGGCCTCCGCGACGAAATCTTGCCCGACCCCGAGCGTCGGGATTCCGGGCAGAGCCACCTTCAACAGCCCACAACCGTCCGACTCGATCCGCGTGCCTTTGAAGCCGACTTCGAGAGCATGCTGCAAAACCGGCTCGGCGGCGGTTGTGCTGACGAATCGGCCGAAGACGGCCTCGAGCTGACCACCCTCGCTCTTCGCCGTGTGCCTGCATTCAGCGCGGTGGGGAAACCGCGTACCACCGTCGGCGGCCACCGCGAGCGGGTAAGCAAGCGCGGCGATGAGCAGGATTGCCCAGGGAAGTATTCGGGACCTCATGTGATCCCCCCCGAGCCCCGGCCACGCCAGGCTGAGG
>JBBWZE010000058.1:0-3416 GCA_039648845.1 Actinomycetota bacterium
GCTCGCCGCCGTCGAAACGTGCCCCGAGAAACGTCGTCACGAGGTCGCGCGCGAGGGATGGCCCGACGACTTCGGAGCCAAGGCAGAGGATGTTCATGTCGTCGTGCTCGACGCCCTGGTGGGCGGAATAGACGTCATGGCAGACGGCCGCGCGGATCCCAGGCAGCTTGCAGGCGGCAACCGATGCGCCCACACCGGAACCGCAAACGAAGACTCCACGCTCGGCCTCCCCGCGGAGGATCGCCTCGCCGATCGCCCGGGCCTTGTCCGGGTAATCGATTCGCTCCGCGTCCGTATCGGTGCCCAGGTCCACCACGAAGTGTCCGGCGAGCACGTCGAGGACTGCGTCACGGAGATGGACGCCACGGTGGTCGAATGCGACCGCCACCTTCACGTCTGGACCGTACCCCACCGGCGACAGAGCACGCGCCTCGCCTCCTAGAATGGCCCCGATGGATAGCAACGGACTTCGGGAGCTCGGCCAGCAGTTCCGCGTCGATTCGATTCGTCCGGCGGCCGTCGCGAAGTCAGGGCATCCCACCTCGGGCATGTCCGCAGCCGACCTGATGGCCGTCCTGGTCGCGAACCACCTCCATTACGACTACGACAGCCCGAAGAGCCCGGGGAACGATCGGCTGATCTTCTCCAAGGGGCATGCCTCCACGCTCTACTACGCGATCCTGCGCGCCGTCGGAGCGATCACCGACGAGGAGCTGCTCACGTACCGCAAGTTCGGCAGCATGCTCGAGGGACATCCGACTCCCCTGATCCCGTGGGTGGACGTGGCAACGGGCTCGCTCGGGCAAGGCCTGCCGATCGGGGTCGGCATGGGGCTCGCCGCCAAGTACCTCGACCGCCTTCCCTCCCGTGTCTGGGTGCTTTGCGGCGATAGCGAGATGGCCGAGGGCTCGATGTGGGAGGCCTTCGAGCACGCGTCGCACTATGAGCTCGACCACCTGACCGCGATCATCGACGTGAACCGGCTCGGGCAGCGAGGAGAGACGATGATCGGCTGGAACACAGGCGTCTACGTCGAGCGCGCGCGAGCGTTCGGCTGGAACGCGATCGAGATCGACGGCCACGACGTCGAGGAGATCGACCGCGCCTACAAGGAGGCCGCAGAGACGGCCGGCCGCCCGACGGTCATCGTGGCGCGCACGATCAAAGGCAAGGGCGTCAAGGCGGTCGAGGACAAGGACGGCTGGCACGGCAAGGCGCTCGACGATCCCGACGCGGCGATCGAAGAGCTCGGTGGTGTCCGGAACATCCACGTCGAGGTCCCCAAGCCCGAGTCTGCGGAACCGCACCGCTTCCGCGACGGCCCGCTCGAGCTGCCGCGCTACGAGCTCGGCCAGAAGGTTGCCACGCGCAAGGCGTACGGCGAGGCGCTCGCGGCCCTCGGATCCGCCCGCGGCGACATCGTCGCGCTCGACGGCGAGGTGAGCAACTCGACATTCGCCGAGATCTTCAAGCAGGCGCATCCCGACCGCTTCTTCGAGATGTACATCGCGGAGCAACAGCTCGTCGCCGCCGCTGTCGGGCTGCACGCACGCGGCTGGAACGCCTACGCGTCCACCTTTGCGGCGTTCTTCTCGAGGGCGTACGACTTCATCCGCATGGCCGCAATCAGCCGCGTCGACCTGCGCCTTGCGGGCTCGCATGCAGGCGTGTCGATCGGCGAGGACGGCCCTTCGCAGATGGCGCTCGAGGACATCGCCTCGCTGCGCGCAATTCATTCGAGCGTGGTGCTGCATCCCTGCGACGCGAATCAGACCGCCAAGCTCGTCGTGGCCATGGCCGACACGAAAGGCATCGTGTTCCTGCGCACGCTCCGGCCGAACACACCCGTTATCTACGGGCCCGACGAGGAGTTCGAGGTGGGCGGCAGCCGTGTCATCCGCTCGACGGACGACGACGATGTCACGATCGTCGGCACGGGGATCACGGTGCACGAGGCGTTGAAAGCGGCTGACGCGCTCGAGGAGGACGGGATCACCGCGCGCGTCATCGACGCGTACTCGCTCAAGCCGATCGACGCCGACGCGCTGCAGGCGGCCGCCGAGGCTACTGGCAAGATCGTCACCGTCGAAGACCACTTCCCCGAGGGCGGCCTCGGCGACGCCGTAGTGGCCGCATTGGCCGAGAAGGACGAGCACCCGCGCGTGCTGAAGCTGGCTGTGAAGGAGATGCCGCGCTCCGGCAAGCCCGAGGAGCTCATGAATGCCTACGGGATCGACGCCGAGCACATCGCGCTTGCCGCGCGTCAGCTAGTCGGTTCCGAAGTCACCACCGCGTAAAGCTGCCGCTGCCGTTCTCGGGCGGCGCGGAAGGCATCGACCTTGCCGGCGCGAGGCTCGACCACTAAGCCGAGCGGCGCAGGAGCAGGCGTCTCGCCCAGCCGCTCGAGCACGAAGACCGCCGCGCCACGGAGGGACGCCTCTTTGACCCCCGAGGTCGTGACCGGCCGTCCGAGCGAGTCGGCCATGATCTGCACCCAGTCGGAGTCGCTGAGCAACGCGCCGCCCGTGACAACGATCTCAGCGATCCCGGGCATCAACTCGGCGATCTCTGCGAAGCGGAAGGCGACGCCCTCGAGGCCTGCCTGGCGCAGGTCGAGCGGGGTGGTCTCGAACGTCAGTCCGTGGACGGCCCCCTTCGCGTGCTGATGCCAACCCGGACTGCGCTCGCCGCCGAGGAGCGACAGGAACGTCAGCCCGTGCGAGTCCGGGTCGCGGTCCGCGAGTGAACTTGCGCCGGCGTCGTTGAAGGTCTGCTCCATCCAGGCGTAGAGATTCCCACCGTCCGACAGCGAGCCGCCTTCGACGACGCGCCTCTCGTCGAGCCAATGGAGGAAGAGCCCGGGGCTGGGCTCCGGTCGCTCGGTTTCGTAGACGACTCGAATCGCACCTGACGTGCCGACCATCAAGGCCGCGCGCTCGCGGGTCGCGCAACCCGCCCCGAGGTTGGAGCAGGCGCCGTCGAGCAGCGCCGGGTACCAGCCGTCCACCGGCGCATCCGAGATCACCGGTAGGCGTTCGGCGTCGACACCCAGCGTCTCGAGCAGCTCCGAGTCCCACGCTCGCGTGCGGAGGTCGACCAGGCCGGTCGGCGAAGCCATCGAGATGCTCGCGGGAACCTCATGTCCGAGCAGTTGCTCGTAGAGGTAGTCGCAGAACGAGACGAAGCGATGGGCGGAGCGGAACACCTCCGGCTGCTCCTCCGCGAGCCACGCCAGTTTCGCCGGCCAGTAGCTGGTGTGGATCTGACAGCCCGTACGGGCGTGCACAGCGTGGTTGTCCAGGCGGCGCAGGAGCCGGTCGGCCGCGTCGGCAGAACGCGTATCCCGCCAGGAGAGGATCGGCGTCAGCGGCCGGCCGTCCCGGTCGAGCGCGAGCAGGCTATGGCCGAAGCACGAC
>JBBWZE010000066.1:0-6873 GCA_039648845.1 Actinomycetota bacterium
TGTAGAGCTTCGCCTGGGCCGCCGCGAGCGCGAAGTCGCGGCCCTGGTCCTTGAGCCACGCGGCCTTGTAGACGAGATTCCGGCCGGCCTCGAGCTCGGTGGCCATGTCCGCAAGCTTGAACTGAACCGCCTGGAACTTCGCGATCGGCTGGCCGAACTGCCGTCGCTCCTGCGCGTAAGCGAAGGCGAGGTCGTAGGCGCCCTGCGCGAGCCCGACGCCCATCGCCGCGACCGAGATCCGCCCGCCGTCGAGGATCTCGAGGAACTGCTGGAAGCCTTCGCCCCGTGGGCCGAGGAGGTTCTCCTCGGGGACCGCGACGTCCTTGAAGGAGAGCTCCCGCGTGTCAGACGCGCGCCAGCCGAGCTTCTTCATCGGTTTCGAGATCTCGTACCCAGGCGTTCCGTTCGGCACGATGACGTTGGAGATCTCGCCCTCGCCCGTGCGGGCGGTGATCGTCACGCACGCCGTGATGTCGGTGCCGGCGTTCGTGATGAAGATCTTCGAGCCGTTCACGACCCACTCACCGTCCCGCAGCTCCGCGTGCGTGCGCGTCGCGCCCGCATCGGAGCCCGCGCCCGGCTCCGTCAAACCGAACGCCGCGAGCTTCTTTCCCGACGCAAGCTCGGGAAGCCACCGCCGCTTCTGATCCTCGTCGCCGAAGTAGAAGATCGGCAGCGTCCCAAGCGAATGATGGGCTGCAAGAGTGATCGCGACCGACGAATCCACCCGCGCGAGCTCCTCGACCGCGATCGCGTACGAGACGGTGTCTGCTCCGGCGCCGCCGTATTCCTCCGGGATCGTCATGCCCATGAGCCCGAGCTCGGCAAGCTCCCCGACCAGCTCGTACGGGAAGCGGCTCTCGCGATCCAGCTCCTCCGCCGCCGGCGCGACGCGCTGCTGCGCGAACTCGCGCACGGTCGACCGGACGAGCTCGTGCTCCTGGTCGAGATCGAAGTTCAACGGGAGAGACGTTGCGCGAGCTCGACGATCAGTCGAACGCCGTAGCCGGTCCCCCCGCGCTGCGTGAGGTAGTCGCCGCGAGAGCGCTCCAGGAACCCGGGCCCCGCCATGTCGATGTGGGCCCACGGCCCGTCGCCCGAGAACTCGCGCAGGAACTCGGCGGCCAGGACCGGCGAGCCCTGCCGGAGGTCGGAGGAGTTCTTCAGATCGGCGAAGGAAGAGTCCACGTAGCGGCGATAGCGCGGATGGAGGGGGAAGGGCCAGGTGTGATCGCCGCTCGCCTTCGCGGAGGCCAGGATCTCGGCCATCCAGTCGTCATCGTTCGCGAACGCGCCCGCGTAGAGGTCCCCGAGTGCGAGCTCCATCGCACCTGTCAGAGTTGCGAGGTCGAGCAGGTGGGTTGCGCCCTCCCGCCGCGCGTACCACAACGCATCCGCGAGCACGAGGCGCCCTTCCGCGTCGGTGTTCGTGATCTCGATCGTCTTCCCGTTCGCAGCCCGGAGAATGTCGCCGGGACGGAACGAGTCGCCGCTGACCAGATTCTCAGCTGCGGCGACGACCGCGACGATCCGCACCGGCACCTCCAGCTCGCCAACTGCCCCCATCGCCGCGATCACGGCCGCACCGCCGGCCATGTCGCCCTTCATGTCCTGCATCTTCAGCGCGGGCTTCAGCGAGATGCCACCCGCGTCGAAGGTGATGGCCTTGCCGACGAGACCGAGCACGAGGTCTTTGCGTGTTGCCTGCGGCGGTTCGTAACGAAGGACGATGAGCCGCGGCCCATTCGAGCTCGCGCGCCCCACGGCCGAGAGCGCCCCCATGCCGAGCTCGTCGATCTGCGTGGCATCCAGTGCTTCGACGACGAGCTTGGGCCCTGCAAGCTCAGCCGCGCGTGCCGCCAACGCCTCCGGTGTCAGCTCGTTCGGCGGCGAGTTCGCGAGATCTCTCGCGACGTTGACCCACTTGCCGACACTCGCGATTCGACGCGCCCCTTCCGCAAGGGCGTCCCCGGCCGTTGTGTAGAGAACGATTTTCTCGATCCGCGCTTCCGGTTTCTCCTGCGTCTTCCAGCGGGCGGGGTTGTAGGACCCGAGCATCGTGCCCTCGACGATGGCGCGAGCCTGCTCTTCGAGTGAGAGCGGGAGCGACTCGTCCAGCAGCCAGGCCAGCGTGCCGCCGACGTCCTCGAGCCGGTGCGCGACAGTCGAGGCGGCGGTGCGCAAGGCGTCGACGTCGAGGTCGTCCGTCCTTCCGACCCCTGCGGCGACGACGCGCCTCGCCTTCAGCTCGCCATCCGTGTGCAGGACGACGGCCTTCCCGAGGTCACCTCTCAACTCGCCGCTGTCCGCCAGTCGTTGCAGACGGCCCTCGAGCTGCCCGTCCAGCTCACGGACGCCGTTCGAGAATGCCCCCTCCGTTCCCGCGGGGAAGAGGATGGCAAGGGAGTCGGTCTCGCCCTCTCCTGGCGCTCTCACCTCGATCGCAAGCTCATCCATCGGGGCGCGATCGTATCCGGTTCCGGGCCGCGATCCGGCCGGGCTTCTTCAGAGTCCGGGCCGGGGGGCCGATAGCGAGCTCCATGAAGCTATGTCTTGAAAGACGACCGCCTTACTCTGTTGTCGCCTACATTGCAGTCGTCGCGACGGTGCTCATGGCTTTACTCGTCGACGACGGACCCGATCGCATGCTGGTGACCGGTGGGCTCGCGCTTATTCTCGCTTCGTTTGGGCTCTGGCAGGGCGTTTGGTTGGCCTGGTTGTTGTTGACCGGAGTGGCGGCGGGCGACCTGGTTGCCGGGCTGTTCATGGGGCCGGCCTGGTGGACCGTCTGGATCAACGTGATCATGCTGGTCCTGCTGCTCGCTCGGTCAACCCGAGGCCACACCCGTCGTGGCCGCGCTCGATTCCCTGCCGAGGTCTCAGACGCATGACCCAGAAGCAGGGTTTTACCGTGTCCTTACGAAATCCGGCTAACCCGGTTCAACTTTGATCGTCGCATGCCGATGATGACCTTCGAGATGAGCGCAACCCTGCGGCGGCCCTCACGTCCCTCGCGTTTTCGGCGCGGGCACTCGCGCCCGACGGTCGAGGCGCTGCTCGAGGAGATCGCCGGCCTCACCTCGGAGCGCCAGACCCTACGCGACCAGGGCGTGAACGGCTCGCGGCTCGAGCGGAACCGCGTCAAGCTCGCCCGGAAGCAATGGGAGCTCTCGCACGCGCTGATCGACCGCTACCTCTGAAGGTAGGGTGGCTCCCGTGACGGGAGTGAAGGAGTTCTTCGACAGCCTCGAGAGCCGTGCCGACGCGTCGAAGACCGAGGGCATGACCAACTCGTACCTCTTCGACATCGACGGCGCCGGGAAGTGGACCGTCAAGGTCGAGGACGGCAAGGTGAGTGTCAACGAAGGCGGGGAGGACGCGGACGCCGTCATCACCACCTCCGCAGAGACGTTCCAGAAGATCGTCAGCGGCGAGCAGAATCCGACCAGCGCCTACATGACCGGGAAGCTGAAGGTCAAAGGCGACATGGGCGCCGCAATGAAGTTGCAGAAGCTCTTCTAGCCCGGAGGCTCACTTGACCTGGTACACGTTCTTCAAGTCTGTCCACGTCATCACGGCTGCGATCTGGGTCGGAGGAGCGGCGATGATCCAGGCCTATGCCTTCCGGATCCTCCGAACGGGAGACGGTAGGCGGCAGGCGGAATTCTCGAAGGACACGGAGGTCGTCGGCATGCGGGTGTTCATGCCATCCACGTTGATCCTGTTCCTCGCCGCGATCGCGATGATGGTGAACCTCGATTGGTCGTGGAGCCAGAAC
This sequence comes from Actinomycetota bacterium, assembly GCA_039648845.1. Taxonomy (GTDB): domain Bacteria; phylum Actinomycetota; class Thermoleophilia; order Gaiellales; family Gaiellaceae; genus 3-1-20CM-4-69-9. The sequence goes on from JBBWZE010000066.1 coordinate 3,779, forward strand.
TGGATCATTCTCGGCCTGATCGCCTTCGGGCTCTCGTTCGTCCTCGGCGCGGGGTTTCTCGGTCCGGAAGGTGGCCGGATCGCCGAGCTCATCGAGCGGGACGGACCAGACTCACCCGCCGTTCAGGCTCGCATCCGGCGGATTCTCACGATCTCGCGCTGTGAGCTCGTCGTGTTGCTGACCGTGATGCTGAACATGGTCGTCAAGCCCACAGGCAGCAACGGCTGGTTCTGGGGAATGCTCGTGGCGATGGTACTCGGCATCGCCACCGTCCTGGCCTTGTCCGGGCGAGCCGCGGACCAAGTTCCGGCTCCGGCGATGGAGTAACTACTCCTCGAGCTCGACGAGGACGGTGCCACCGGCAACCCGGTCGCCTTCCGCAACATGCACTGCACGCACGACCGCATCGTACGGAGACGTCAGCGGCGTCTCCATCTTCATCGCTTCCAGCACGACGAGCGGCTGGCGGGCTCGAACCGAGTCGCCCGTGGTGACGAGGAGCCGGATCACCGTTCCGGGCATCGGGGCGGTGACGCTGCTTTGCCCGCCGGCCGGGCCCCGGTGATCCGCTGCGAGGGCGTCGACGTCTGGTGGCGCCGTCGAGGCCAATGGCGGAAGGTTCAGGCGGAACGGAGTGCGCCAAGGCGTGGCCGCCACGCGCGCCGGCGCGGGAGACAGCGGCGGGTGCTCCGTGAGGAATGCTGTCGTCGTATCGCCCGCCCGGACGACAGGATGCGTGACGAGCCAGCGTAGAAAAGGGAGGTTGGTCGTGACGCCCTCCACGTCCGTCTCTTTCAAGGCGTCGCGGAGACGGTCGAACGCCTCATCTCGCGTCGTCCCGTGTGCGATCAGCTTTGCGATCAGCGGGTCGTAGGCGATGCCGATCTCGTCGCCCTCGACGACCCCCGCGTCGACGCGGATCCCTTCCGGGAGCCGCAACCTCTCGACGCGGCCGGTCTGGGGAAAGAACGTCCGTGGATCCTCGGCGTACAGGCGCACCTCGACCGCGTGGCCGCGCGGGTCCGGTCTCGTGTCGAGAGGATCTCCGGCGGCGACGTGCAGCTGCGCCCGCACGAGGTCGACGCCGGTGACTAGCTCGGTCACGGGATGTTCGACCTGGATGCGCCCGTTCAGCTCGAGGAACCAGTAGTCGCGGCCGTCGACCATGAACTCGACCGTGCCCGCGCTCTCGTAGCCGATCGCGCGCGCGAAGACGATGGCCGCGTCGCTCATCGCCGTGCGCAACGTTTCGTCGACTGCAGGCGACGGCGACTCCTCGAGAACCTTCTGGTGCCGGCGTTGAATCGAGCAGTCGCGCTCACCCAGGGCCACGATGTTCCCGTGCGCGTCGGCGAGGAGTTGCACCTCGACGTGCCTCGGCCGCTCCACGTAATGCTCGCAGAACACGCGCTCGTCCCCGAACGCGGCCTTCGCCTCGCGCCGCGACGCCGCGAGCGCGTCGTCCAGCTCTGAGGGTTCGCGGACGACGCGCATCCCGCGCCCGCCCCCGCCGGCAGCGGCCTTGACCACGAGCGGAAAGCCGATCGCTTCCGGGTCACCGGTCGGAACGACCGGAACGCCTGCATCGCTTGCGATCCGCTTCGCCTCGAGCTTGTCCCCGCCGGCGCGCAGTGCCTCCGGTGGCGGGCCCACCCAAGTGAGCTCAGCGGCGTTCACCGCCTCGGCGAAGTCAGGGTTCTCCGCGAGGAAGCCATAGCCCGGATGGATCGCGTCCGCTCCGCTCTGCTTCGCCGCTCGGATGTGCTCCTCGGAGAAGAGATAGCTCGCGATCTCCACCGTCTCGTCGGCAGACCGAGCGTGGAGGGAGCCTCTGTCGTCGGGAGCAACGACCGCGACTGTGCCGATCCCGAGCTCACGGGCCGCGCGGAAGACTCGCAGGGCGATCTCGCCGCGGTTTGCGACGAGCAGCTTCCGGATCAAGCCTTCTTTCCCGGATTGAGCAAGTTCTGCGGGTCGAACGCGCGCTTGACCGCGCTGTGCAGCTCGAACGCGCGCGGACCGAGCTGCTTTGCAAGCCAGTTCCGCTTCACGAACCCGATGCCGTGCTCGCCCGAGATCGTGCCACCGAGCTGCAGCGCGATCTCGAAGAGGCCCTCGGCAAGCTGCGGCGCGAGCGCGAGCTCTGCCTCGTCGTCGCCCGCGAGCAGGAACACGGTGTGGAGGTTGCCGTCGCCTGCGTGGCCCCACGAGCACGCGGGCACGCCGAGCCTTCGTCCGACCTCGAGCGACTCGACGATCGCTTCGCCGAGGCGGTCGAGCGGCACTGCAATGTCCTCGCTCGCCTTACCGCCGCGCTGGGCATCCACGACGAGCGCCAGACCATCGCGCCAGCGCCAGAGCGCGGCGATCTCCTGCGGCGCCTCGGGGGCGTAGAGCGCAAGCGCGTCCTCGCCGAACACGTCGAGCACGTCCTGGCGGATCCGGGCCGCCTCCTCGGTCGAGCCGTCCGCCTCGGCGAGCACGGCGAACCCGCCGTCGGGCACCTCGCCTGGAAAGCTTGCGCTCGCGTACCGCATCGCTTCCGAGTCGATGTACTCCAGGGCGGCGACGGGAAGACCGGAGCCGATAACGCGCTCGATCGCCCCGACACCGCCGGGGACCCCGGCGAAGAATCCGATCACGGGCCACGCGGCCTCCGGGGCAGGTGTGAGTTGGAGCCACGCGGCGGTGATCACGCCGAGCGTGCCCTCCGATCCGATCAGCAGATGTTTGAGGTCGTAGCTTGCGACGTCCTTTCGTAACGGGCCCCCGAGCTCCACGAGGTCACCGGGCGGCACGACGACCTCGAGCCCGGTCACCCACTTGCCGGTGACGCCGTACTTGAACGCGTGCGGTCCACCCGCGTTCGTCGCGATGTTGCCGCCGATCTGCGACTGCTCGGCGGCACCTGGATCGGGAGCGAACAGCAGGCCGCCCTCGCGTGCGATCCGCCGCAGCTCCGCAGTGCGAAGCCCCGCCTCGACCTCGATGCGCCAGAGGAGCGGCTCGAACGAGCGCACGCGGTCGAGGCGCTCGAGCGAGAGGACGACACCGCCGTCGAGCGGCACGGCGCCGGCGGCGTAGCCGGTTCCGCC
>JBBWZE010000082.1:0-4960 GCA_039648845.1 Actinomycetota bacterium
TCGAGGAGCTGCGCGAGGAGGCGGACCGCGTTCTGCAGGACCTCTTGCGCAACGACATCATCGAGATCAAGCTTCTACAGGAGCATCTACACGATGAGCTCGGACAACTCGTCTACGACAGAACCCATCGTAGGCCGATGATCCTTCCGGTCGTGGTAGAGGTTTAGACGCTGATGTCGACTATTCGCGCAAGAGAGCCCGGTTGGGCAGACGTGCTGGAAGATCACGCCGCAGAGTGGGCCACGGCGCGCAGGCTCGTGGGCCAGCTCGGCGCCTGCGAAGCTGCGGCGCTGGCGTTCTGCCGCCTGCTGGAGCGCTGGGCGCGCGGCGACGCCTACCCGTCGACAGCGGGCGCGCGTGACGCGGCGCTGAGGCATGCGGCCGATCGCGCGGAGACAGCACTGGCGGGGCTCGACCATCCACTCGACCGCTATCTCCTCGAGCTCGAATCCGACCGTGCCGAAGGCCGCTCCTGGTACGGCGGACCCGGCGCAGGGGAGCTGCTCGAATGGGAGCCCGTCCTGAAGCGTGCGGGCGTCGGTGCGAACCCTACGCGCGTTGCGCAGGCGTACCTCGAGCTCGCCGTCCTCGTCCGTGCTCTGCAAGGCCTCGCCGACATGGCCCGCATCGACTCGGTGCCGGACCGCTCCTCGCTCTGGGCCGGACTCTTCGACCTCCGCGAGAACCTCGAGCGCGCGGAGGCCGACCTGCGCGCACTCGCCGCCTGACACCCACCCTCACAGTCGTCGGGTCGATCAACCTCGACCTGGTGACCAGGGTCGAACGCCTGCCGCGCCCCGGGGAGACGCTGAGCGGAGCGTCGCTGGAGCGCGTTCCGGGCGGCAAGGGTGCCAATCAGGCGGTCGCCGCGGCTCGCCTCGGGGCGAAGGTCCGGATTGTGGGCTGCGTCGGCGCCGATCCGTATGCCGAGGAGGCACTCGCCGGTCTCCGCGCGGCCGGAGTCCTGCTCGAGGTGCGCGAGGTCGACACGCCGACAGGTGTCGCGATCATCCTCGTCGCCGCCGACGGTGAGAACGTGATCGTCGTCGTCCCTGGGGCGAATGCTCAGGTCGGCGGCTTCACGGTGGACGGAAACGTGCTCTGCCAACTCGAGATTCCGGACGAGGCCGTCCAGGAAGCCCGGGCTCAGGCGGAGTGGCTCTGCGTGAACGCTGCGCCGGCGCGACCCCTGACGGTCGAAGCCGACCTCGTGGTTGCGAACGGCTACGAGGCCGAGTTTGTCGGAGACCAGCCGCTGCTGGCCGTGACGATGGGCGAGGAGGGTGCCGTCCTGCTCGACCACGGCAAGGAGATCGCGCGCGCGCGGCCCCCGCTCGTGGTGGCCGTGGACGGGACCGCCGCCGGCGATGCGTTCACCGCCTGCCTCGCCGTCTCGCTGCTCGAAGACCGCGACCCCGAAGAAGCCCTACGCCGCGCGTGCGCGGCAGGCGCGCTCGCCGTAACGGTCTTTGGAGCGCAGCCCTCGTTGCCGACCGCGGACGACGTAGACGCGATACTCCGCGCGTGACCGTCCCTCGCCTTTGGCTCGCTCCCGTGGGGGAAACCATGTTCCCCCCACGAGCCCCTTTCTTTAGAAGTCGCCTCAGCGGTGGTGGCGATGCGACCGCCGGCACAACCGCTGAGGAGAAGGAGCGTGGAAACCTCCGGGTTTCCCCTTACGCCCCTTCCACCGCTCATCGGCCACAGGCCGGCCTATGAGCCCGACCCCGATCCTCATCGACTGCGATCCCGGACACGACGACGCGATCGCACTGCTGCTCGCCCTCGCCTCACCAGAGCTCGAGCTGCTCGGGGTCACGTCCGTCGCCGGGAACCAGACGCTCGACAAGACGACGGCGAATGCGATCCGCGTCCTCGAATTCGCAGGTCGGGGCGACGTCCCCGTCGCAGCCGGTGCGGACCGGCCCCTCGTGCGCGAGCAATTCGTTGCGGCGTACGTCCACGGCGAGACCGGCCTGGACGGGCCCGATCTCCCGCCGCCGCGGAGCAAGCCGGTTGCACAGCACGCCGTCGACTTCCTCGCGGAGAAGATTCGCAGCTCGGAGCGGCCGGTGACGCTGATCCCGGTTGGGCCGCTGACCAACGTCGCGCTTTTGCTTGCGTTGCATCCCGACGCGCGTCCCGACCGAATCGTCCTGATGGGGGGCGCGATCGCCGAGGGAAACGTGACTCCGGCCGCCGAGTTCAACATCTGGTGCGATCCGGAGGCCGCGGCGCGCGTCTTCGCAAGCGGCATCGACGTGACGATGGTCGGCCTCGACGTCACGCACAAGGCGCTCTTTACGCAAGCGCACATTGGCCGGCTCGCCGGGCGAGTGGGGGAGATGGTGACGGAATTGCTGCGCTTCTACGATACGTTCCACCGCAGCGTCTACAACTTCGACGGCTCGCCGATCCACGACGCACTCGCTGTCGCGCACGTGATCGATCCCGATCTCGTGCGCACGCTCGAGCGCAACGTCGAGATCGACACCGAGTCCGAGCTCTGCCGCGGGCGCACGGTGGTCGACCGCTGGCAGCGAACGGACCGCCAGCCGAATGCACGCGTCGGCGTCGAGGTCGACTCGGACGGCTTCCTCGAGCTCCTGGTCGAGCGCATCAACTCGTTCGGGTGAGCCTCGTCTTCGGCGCGATCGCGCCGCATGGCACGCTGCCCGAAGCGCCGGTCCCAGGCGCAGAGAAAACACACGAGGCGCTCGCCGAGCTCGGGCGGCGTTTCGACGCAGCCGCACCCGAGGCGACGTTCGTGCTCTCGCCGCACAACGTCCACGTCGAAGGGCACTTCGCCGTTGTACTCGCGAGCACGCTGTCCGGCTCGCTCGCCGAATTCGACGCACCGGAGGTCGAGCTATCCTGTCCGGTGGACGTCGAGCTCGCGACGCAGGCGATCGTCGCGCACCACGACGAGGGCCTTCCGGTCGTCGGCGTGAGCTTCGGAGCCAATGATCCGGGCGCGGCGACGGCGCCGATGGACTGGGGCGTGCTGATCCCGTTGTGGTTCATGGGCGGCCGCTCCGAGCCGCAGGTGCCGGCGGTGGTAGTCAGCCCGGCGCGCGACCGTCCGATCGAGGAGCATGTGCGCGCGGGCAGGGCGCTCGCCCGCGCGGCCGAAGAATCGCCGAAGCGGATCGCCCTGATCGCGAGCGCCGACCACGGCCATGCCCACGACTCGGAGGGGCCATACGGCTTCGATCCGGCGGCGGCGGCGTACGACGAGCAGATCGTCCGTCTCGTACGCGAGAACCGCCTGAGCGGCCTTCTTGACCTCGACCCGGCCTTCGTGGAGGCTGCCAAGGCCGACAGTTGGTGGCAGCTGGCGATGCTCCACGGAGCCCTTGGCGACTCCTGGCCATGTCATTTTTTGTCTTATGAGAGATCAACCTATTTCGGGATGCTCTGTGCCGCCTATGCGACTAATTAAAGACGGGGGCTATCCAGGCCGAAATCCTCCTGGTAATGCCATCCAGTGGAGACTTGCGGCTGCGAATACTCACCCTCGCGCTGATTGCACTCGGCGGGATCTGGATCGCCCTGGTGGTCCAGCGAGCCCACCCTGTGCCGGCAGCTGCATTCGCTTCGGGCCCACAGCCCGCGGACTTTCCCACCCCGAAGCTCGTGCGCGTGCCCGGGCTGAATCGCCCCGTCGCCGCCGCGCCCGTCGCCGACGTGTCGCCACGCGTGCGGCCGTTCACACACGTACCGACGAAGCAGACGCCCGATGCGCAGGTCCGCGTCGTGGCCGCCAAGCCCGCTAGGCCCGCACCCTCTGCCATCGTTGCGGTGCCCCAACAGGACCGCTCGTATGCGGAGACGCCGCCGCCGCCGCTCGAGCCGCTCGCGATCTCTGACGCCCAGGTGGTCTCCCTCGACTCGTCCAGCGCACGAATCACGTGGAAGACGAATGTCCCCGCCCAGGCGCAGGCCGCCTACGGCCTCGACGCGCCCACGATCTGGGGGGAACCGAGTGCCGACAGCCTCGTCGAGCACGAGAGCGTCCTGACCGGCCTCGAGTTCGGCACCACGTACCAGGTCTATCTGCACGCGATCGACGAGTGGAACCGCGCGCAGACCACGACGGTGACGATCACGACGGCGGGCATGCCGAACCGGAGCGTGGCTTCGACGAACGGCAGCCAGATCGTCGTCGACAACCGCGCCTTCTTCCCGACCGCCGTCTGGGCCGCGTGCTCCGACGGTTTCAACACCAACATCAACGACGGGATCAACCTCTTCATGGGCGAGGGCTGCAGCACGGACGACGAGAGCACGCTCGCGGCGCGCCTCGACGGCCGCGCGTATTCGATCGTCAACGCAGACAACCCGGGGGCCGCCGACGGCCGCGGGTCGATCGGCTGGTACTACCCGGACGAGTGGGATGCCTTCCTGCAGAGCACGGTGACGCGCCGAGACCTCGAGAAGTACATCGCCCCGCCGCAGACCGGACGCATCAGCTTCCTTACGCTGACGAATCACTTCTACAGCCTCGCGAATCCCCTCCCGGAGGGGAAAGGCATGTACCCGACGCTGATGTCGATCCCGGACGTCGTCGGCTTCGATCTCTACCCGCTGCAGGTGTGGTGCCGTCCTGCGTTCGGTGACGTCATGGACGCGCAGCGCGAGCTCGGCACCGCGTCAGGCGGGAAGCCGACGTTCCAGTGGATCGAGGTCGCCCGGATGGAGCAGGTGTGCAACAAGCACGCCGAGCTCGACCCGACTCCGGCGACGGTACGGGCCGAGACGTGGCTCTCGATCGCCGGCGGCGCCAACGCGATCGGTTACTTCCCCAACCACTGGTCAGGTCCGATCGGCGTAGAGATCGCCCATACGAACCGGGAGATCAAAGCGCTGACGCAGGCGCTGCTCGGCCCGACCGTGCCCGCGTCGTCCGACAACGGAACGGTACGCGTGTCCGCGCGCAGCCTGAACGGCGCGCTCTACG
>JBBWZE010000115.1:0-10658 GCA_039648845.1 Actinomycetota bacterium
CCGAGGACGTTCGCGAGCTCGTGCGGGTCGAGGACGACGGCGGTCGTGCCCAGGGGAAGCACGAGCCGTGCGAATTCGTCCGGCAGCAGCTTCGTCGATTCCAGATGCATGTGTGCGTCGAGGAAGCCGGGGACGACGTAGCGCCCCGACGCATCGACGACCTCGCCTCCTTCGTACTCGCCGAGTCCGGCGATCCAGCCGTCCGCGATCGCGATGTCCGTGTCGAGCCACTCACGCGTGAACACGGATAGGACGCGGCCCCCGCGCACGACGACGTCGGCGGGCTCGTCACCTCGGGCCACGGCAAGGCGTCGGGAGAGGTCGCTGGACACGGCGAGGCGATTCTCCCATGACGGCGAAGTACGCTTGGCCCCCGTGGACGTGCTGACGCCCCGAAACCTCGACGAGGCGTTGCGCCTGAAGGCGGAGCAGCCGGATGCCGTGCCGATCCAGGGCGGCACGGACCTGATGGTCGAGCTGAATTTCGACCGCGCCAGGCCGGTGGCTCTCCTCAATCTCAACGAGGTGGCAGAACTGCGCGGCTGGTCGCGTCATGACGGGACGGTCAGGCTCGGATCCGGCCTGACCTATGCAGAAGCCATGGAGCAGCCGCTCGCCGAGGCTCTGCCGGCGCTCGCCGAGGCATCGAGAACCGTCGGCGGACCGCAGATCCGGAACCGGGGGACGATCGGCGGCAATCTCGGGACGGCGTCGCCGGCAGGCGACGCGCTGCCGCCGCTGCTCGTGTGTGACGCCGAGGTGCAGATCGCAAGCGTTCACGGCGAACGCACCGTCCCTCTATCTGAGTTCCTCCTTGGGCCCAAGCGGAATGTGCTTGCCGAAGACGAGCTCATCCTGGGTGTGTCGGTCGATGCCACGGAGAGTCGGCAGACATTCATGAAGGTCGGCCCACGCAACGCGATGGTGATCGCAGTCGTCTCGCTCGCCGTGCGCGTCGACAGTGAGCTGCGGGCGGCGTTCGGTTCGGCAGGGCCGGTGCCGACGCTCGTCCGCGCGGATCTCGGCGACGCGGACTCGTTTGCTCAGCGCGTTGCCGAGGCCGCGAACCCGATCGACGACGTTCGCGGCACGGCCTCGTACAGGCGCCACGCGCTGCGCATCCTCACGCGCCGTGCCCTCGACCGGTGCCTCGTATGAGGATCGAGCTACGCGTCAACGGCGAGGAGTGCGAAGCGGACGTCTGGGAAGGTGAAAGCCTTCTGTACGCCCTGCGCGAGCGTCTCGGCTTTCCTGGGTCGAAGAACGCGTGCGAGCAGGGTGAGTGCGGCTCGTGCTCGGTGCTCCTTGACGGCAAGCTCGTGTGTGCGTGTCTCGTGCTCGCAGCCCAGGCCGTGGGTCACGAGGTCGTCACGGTCGAAGGGCTGGCCGAGGATGGTCGCTTGCACAAGGTGCAGGAGGCCTTCGTCGCTACGGGCGCGGTGCAGTGCGGGTTCTGTACGCCCGGGCTCGTGGTGGCCGCCGCCGATCTGCTCGTCCGCAACGTCTATCCGAGTGACGACGACATCCGCGAGGCGCTGTCGGGAAATCTCTGCCGCTGCACGGGATACGCGAAGATTTTCGATGCGGTGCGCATGGCGGCAGCAGCGTTGTGAGCGAGACCACTGCCCCAAAGCTCGAGCTCGGGCGTGTCGGCGAGAGCATTCCGCGCGTCGACGGCATTCCCAAGGTCACAGGTGAGTTCGCGTATTCCAGCGACCTGAATGCGGCCGGCATGCTCTGGGGTCATACGGTGCGCAGTCCGCACGCGCACGCGCGCATCGTGGCGATCGACATCTCGGGGGCGGTCGGCATGCCCGGGGTCCACGCGGTGCTGACACACGAGGACGTTCCCGGTGAGAAGCGCTACGGGCTCGAGTTCCAGGACCAGCCAGTGCTCGCCTATGAGCGCGTGCGCTACTTCGGGGAGCCGGTGGCGCTCGTGGCCGCGGAGCATCCCGAGCAGGCACGCCGCGCGGCCGAGCGGGTTCGCATCGAGTACGAGCCGCTCGAACCGGTCGTCGACCCGGAAACGGCGGCGGAGCAGGAGCCGCTCCATCCCGACCGGCCCACGATGGGCCGCGGCTACCGGGAAGATCCACGCCCGAACATCGTGCGCTCGCTCCTCATCAGGCACGGGGATTCCGAGGCCGAGGGCGACGTGACCGTGTCCGGTGTCTACGAGGTCGGGATCCAGGACCAGGCGTTCCTCGGGCCGGAGTCGGGACTCGCTGTTCCGGACGGGGAGGGCGGCGTGGACATCTATGTCGCAACACAGTGGCTGCACGTCGACCGCGAGCAGGTCGCGCCGTGCCTGAACCTGAAGCCCGAACGGGTGCGTATCCACCTCGCGGGTGTAGGCGGCGCATTCGGCGGGCGCGAGGACCTGTCGATGCAGATCCATGGCGCGTTGCTCGCTCTGCACACGAACCGTCCGGTGAAGATCGTCTACAACCGCGAGGAGTCGTTCGTCGGCCACATCCACCGCCATCCCGCGAAGATCTGGGCCGAGCACCGCGCGACGCTCGACGGCAGGCTGATCAACGTCCGCGTGCGGATCCTGCTCGACGGCGGTGCGTACGCGTCGAGTTCGACAGCGGTCACGTCCAACGCTGCATCGTTCGCCGTCGGGCCGTACGCTGTCGACAACGCGCTGATCGAGAGTACGTGCGTCTATACGAACAACCCACCGTGCGGCGCCATGCGTGGATTCGGTGCGGTTCAGGTCTGCTTCGCTCACGAGGCGCAGATGGACAAGCTCGCCGACGCGCTCGACATCGACCCGATCGAGCTGCGCCTGCTGAACGCGCTCGGGCCGGGCGGCTCGTTGCCGACGGGGCAGAAGATCACCGGGACGCTTCCGGTAGCCGACGTCATTCGCCGCGCGGCCGCGCTCGACGTTCCCGAGGCCGAGGAGCTTCCGCGCGATCCGATGCGCCTTCCCGGCGGCTCGGGGAACACGACGCGCGGAGAGGGAGTCAAACGCGGCGTCGGCTTCGCGGTCGGCTTCAAGAACATCGGCTACTCGGAGGGCTTCGACGACTACACCGCGGCGAGAGTGCAGCTCCACGCCGACGGCAGCGCCACGGTCCACTGCGCGGCCGCCGAGGTGGGCCAGGGCGTTGCGAACGTCATCGTCCAGGTCGCGCGCACCGAGCTCGGCATACGCGATGTCGTGCTTGCACCCCATACGACCGCGACCGTCGACTCCGCCGGCTCGGCATCGGCCTCGCGGATGACGTGGATGGCATCCGGTGCCGTGCGTGACGCGTGCAGGGCAGCGTTGGAGGAGCGCGAGAAGAGGCGCGGCGGCGGAGAGGTCGACGTCGAACGGATCTACCGCCATCCGCGCACGACGCCACTCGACCCCGACACCGGCCAGATCACGGGCGAGCGCGCGCACGTTGCCTACGCGTGCGCAGCGATGCGCGTCGTCGCCGAGGTCGACGTCGAGCTGGGACTGACGAGAGTCGTGTGGATTGGCACGGCCCAGGACGTCGGCAAGGCGGTCAACCCCCAGGCCGTGCGGGGGCAGATCGAAGGCGGGACGGCACAGGGCCTCGGCCTCGCGCTGATGGAGGAGATCCAGACGCGAGACGGTTTGATCACGAACGCGAGCTTCACGGACTACCTGATCCCGACGACGCTCGACATGCCGCCTGTCGTCTCCGAGTTGATCGAGGAAGCCGAGCCGGATGCGCCCTACGGCGTCAAGGGCGTCGGCGAGCCGCCGACGGTCGTTTCGACCGCGGCCGTGGTCGCTGCGCTCCGCGCAGCAACCGGGCGGGAGCTCACGCGGGTCCCGGTCCGGCCCGACGACATCGTCGGTCTCTGAGCGTCAGCCGCGCGCGTGACTGACCGGCGGCACGGTGTCTGACACCACGCCGTCGATGCCAGTCCGCCCGCAAGGCGGCTTGGTTGCGACGATTGGGCCGTGCCTGTGGAACGTTCGTCACACTTCCGTCAGGGTGTCTGACACCTCGCCGTGGATGTAGTCGGCATGGCGGGAAAGGCAACGGCAGCGGGGCCACGCTCCGCGCTCGGAATAGCTCAGCTGAGGAGTGTTCCTGGCTCCACGTCGTTCCACGGGCGGAGGGGCACGAAGCCTCTTCCGTGCGAGTGCGCGCCGACCACTGTCGCTCCGTCATCTTCACGACGGCATGCGATCTGCGCACCCTGGAGGTCATGCGCCTCGTAGGCACCGGTCGGTAACACGACTTCCTGCGTCCCGTACGTGCCTAGGTCGAGCGTCAGCAAGAGGGACGGGGCCCGCGCGCCGGGATGCTCGTCGACTCGCACGACCGTGCCGATGACGAGCTCGTCAGCCACGCTCGAAGAGAGAAAGCGCGGCGCCCGCACCTAGTAGGACAAGTCCCAACGCACGCGTCCACGTGATCGCGATTTGATCGAAGCCGAACCAGCCGAAGCGGTCGATGAGCGCGGCCACGCCGAGGTTGAACGCAATGATGATCCCGATCGTGGCCGGGAGCCCGATCCGCGGCGACGCGACCGTGATTGCGAGGATGATCAACACCGAGAGCGCACCGCCGCTCCACAGCCACACCGGTTGCCGGGCCACGTCGCCGAGCCCGCGGAGGCTCTGCCTCGCAACGAGGAGGAGAGCGAGGCCGAGCACCACCGCCACGACCCCCGAAAAGGCGAGCGCGGGGAAGATTCCCGCGCGCCCGCCCAACTCGCCCATCACCGCCGCCTGGACGGCGCCAGCGAGGCCCGCGGCCACCGCGAGCCCGACGGCCAGACCTGTCACGAAGGCGGTCCTGCGCCTTCCGGCATCTGAACCGATTCGTCGCTCTGGAACAGGCTGAAGGGATTGCCTTCCGTGTCCTTGCACCTTGCGAACCAACCAACCTGCGGGATCGGCTGCTTCTCGCCGGCCTCTCCGCCCGACTCGCGCACCTTGGCGATGTCGGCGTCGATGTCATCACTCCCGTAGTAGACGACCGGACCCTGGACGCCGGGGTCCATCGAGTACACAGCTCCACCCTGATCGCCCTCCTGGAACATGCGGTAGTCGAGGCCCGGCATGCCGGCAGATTCGATCGACCAGCCGCCCACTGCCTCCCAGAACTTCTCGGCCCGGTCGGTGTTCTGCGCCGGAAACTCCACGTGTACGACCTTCTTGCCCATGTGATCCTCCTTTCGAGGATGAAGCTATACGCTCACGCCTCTGCGACGAAGAGGAGGCGAATGGTTCGCGCGATCGTGCTGTACGAAGAGGAGCCGGACGCAGCCCGGTACGAGCAGCACGTGGAGCTCTGCCGCAAGGTGCCGGGTGGGACGTTCCGTCACGGGCGCATCTTCGGCGCGCCCATGGGCGAGCCGCCATACCGTTATTACGCCGAGTGGGAGTGGCCGGACATGGATGGATTCAAGGCCGCCGCGCGCAGTGAGGAGTTCATGGCCACCGGCAAAGACGCGATGGAAATGGGCGGGAAGTTCACCGTGATGTTCGCCGACGTTGCCTGAACCGACGCACCCGAGACCTTCGTCGCCGGACGTGCTCGGCTTCGAGTCGATCGGCTACGAGAAGACGCCGCCGCGCGCGACGATCACACTCAACCGCCCCGAGGTGCTCAACGCCTTCGACTTCCGGATGCTGCGCGAGCTCGCGCGCGCCTGCGAGGACGCGTCGTGGGACGACGAGATCCGCGTCGTCGTCCTGACCGGCGCGGGCCGCGCGTTCTGCGTCGGAGCCGATCTCAAGTCGTGGTCTGCGGACTACCTCGGCAATCCGAAGGAATACTGGAAGTGGTTCGGCGCCTTCAAGGACGCGCACGACAGGTTGCGCGAGATCGGCAAGCCGACACTGGCGCGGATCAACGGGATCGCGGTCGGGGGCGGCAACGAGCTCCAGATGTCGTGCGACCTCGCCGTGATGGTGGACGACGCGTTCATACGGCACGTCGGCCTCGAGCACGGCTCGGTGCCTGCGGGAGGCGCGACCCAGTGGCTCCCGATCTTCGTCGGCGATCGCCGTGCACGCGAGATCATCATGCTCTGCGAGGAGATTCCCGCGACCAAGGCGGCAGAGTGGGGGCTGATCAACCGCGCCGTTCCCGCGGCCGAGCTCGATGCGGCTGTCGACGAGTACGTGGAGAAGCTGGCGACGAAGCTGCCGCAGACGACGCGCTACGCGAAGCAGCAGCTCAACTTCTGGCGGGACCTCTCGTGGCACGGGACCGTGAACCACGCGCGGGACTGGCTCGCGCTCTCGATGCTCGGCGACGAAGCCCAGGAGGCGGTGAAAGCATTTCTGAAGCGCTCGTCCTCGTAGAGCGCGCCGCCGCAATCGCCGTCGTGCTGCTCAACCGCCCGCAGCAGCTGAACGCCTTGTCGGGCGTGCTGATGGAAGAGCTCGCAACGGTGCTCCGCGAGCTAGACGGCGACGAGGACGTCCGCTGCATCGTCCTCGGCGGGAACGATCGCGCCTTTGCAGCGGGCGCCGACATCGCCGAGCTCGAGGCCGGAACGCCGGTGTCGCTCTACCAGAGCCGTCGCATCGATCGCTGGGATGAGATCCGCAGCCTGCGCACCCCGCTCGTCGCTGCCGTCTCCGGCTTCTGCCTCGGCGGTGGCTGCGAGCTTGCGCTGGCCTGCGACCTCATCGTCGCGTCCGAGACGGCCAAGTTCGGCCAGCCCGAGCTCAATCTCGGCGTCATGCCCGGCGCGGGCGGGACGCAGCGTCTCACACGCGCAGTCGGCAAGGCGGTGGCGATGGACATGATCCTGAGCGGCCGCATGCTCACCGCGGAAGAAGCGCGCGACTTCGGGCTCGTCGCCCGCGTCGTCGCGCAGGAGGCGTGGCTCGAGGCGGCGAAGCGCGTCGCCGCGGAGATCGCCGCCAAGAGCCCGCTCTCGGTCCGGCTCGCGAAGGAGGCTGTCGACCAGTCGTTCGAGACGCCGCTCAGCGCCGGAATCGAATTCGAGCGACGCTCGTTCTACCTCGCTCGCGCCTCCGAGGACGCAGATGAGGGTCTGTCGGCGTTCGTCGAGAAGCGCAAGCCCGAGTTTCGCGGCCGTTAGGCCCCGCCGCTAGCCCTCGAGCTCGGCCGGTACCAGCTCGAGCTCGCGCTCGCGTCCTCCACGCACGACCTTCGCACGAACGGCCCGGCCGATCACCTCGCCGACGACGACACGCTGGAGGTCGTCCATCCCTTCGATCGGCGTGCCCTCGAGCTCGACGATCAGGTCTTCGACGCGCATGCCGGCCCGGTCGGCCGGCCCGCCTTCGACCACCTGCGCGATCTCGACGCCGCTCTTGCGGCCGAGCTCGCGCGCGAGCCGCGGTGGTAGCGGCCTGGGGCCGCCGGCGATACCGAGGTACGCGCGTCGGAAGCGTCCCTCTGCCATCAGCGCCCCGACGATGCGCCGCGTGGCGGTGTTGATCGGCACCGCGAGGCCGAGCCCCACGCCGGCGACGGCGGTGTTGATCCCGACGACGCGTCCGTGCCCATCGGCGAGCGCGCCGCCCGAATTGCCGGGATTCAGCGCCGCGTCCGTCTGGATGACGTTGTCGACCACGCGCACGTTCGCCCCGGAGCGCGTCGGCAGCGAGCGGCCGAGCGCCGAGACGACGCCCGCGGTCACCGAGCCCGTGAAGCCGTGCGGATTGCCGATCGCCACGACGAGCTGGCCCACGCGTAGACGTTCCGCGTCGCCGAGCTCCGCCGGAACGAGGTCCCGTCCGTCCACCCGTAGCACCGCGAGGTCGGAGAGGGGATCGGAGCCCACGACCTCGAACTCGAGCTCGCGCCCGTCGACGAAGGACGCGCGCCCTTTGCCCTCGGTGCGCGCAACGACGTGCGCGGACGTGAGCGTGAAGCCGTCAGGCGTGATCACGACGCCGCTGCCGCCTCCGTCGAGGATCCGGCCGCCGCGAACGCGCCGCGAGACGCGAAGATTGCCGACCGAGGGTGAAAGTCGCTCGGCGACAGTCGTCACGGCCAGCGAGTAGGCGTCGAGCGATTCCTCCTCGGAGACGTCTCCGGGCGGCGACGAGATGAACGTGAGCTCCATTCGGCCAAGCTAGCAACGCCGCCCATCGCTTGGTCGATCTGCAAAAGTCCTGGCGATGGCCGAGGTCGAGACGAGTCGCGAGGGCGGCGTCCTGACGATCACCCTCAACCGCCCGGACGTCCTCAACGCGTTCGACGCCGCGCTGCACCAGGGTCTTGCGGCTGCGCTCAAAGAGGCTCGCGGCCCTGACGTCCGCGCTGTCGTCATCACCGGCGCCGGACGCGGATTCTGCGTCGGGCAGGACCTGACCGAATTCCGGGAGGCGCCGGGTGACATCGGTTCGCGCCTGCGCTCGACCTATCACCCGAACGTGCTCGCTCTGCGCGCGCTCGAGAAGCCCGTGATCGCTGCCGTGAACGGTGTCGCCGCAGGTGCAGGAATGTCGTTCGCCTGTGCGTGCGACCTGCGGCTCGCCGCAGACTCGGCCAGCTTCGTGCCCGCCTTCATCAACATCGGGCTCGTCCCGGATTCGGGCGGCTCCTACTTCGTGACCCGCATCCTGGGGCCGGCGCGGGCGTTCGAATGGCTCGCCTCAGGCCGCAAGCTCACGGCGGCGGAAGCGCTCGCCTGGGGCCTCGTCTCCGAGGTCGTCGAGGGCGAGGTGCTCGCCGCTCGCACGGCCGAGGTCGCAGCGCAGCTCGCCGCGCTACCGACGCTCGGCATCGGGATGACCAAGCGCCTGATCGACCACGCCCTCCACGCGACCCTGGAGCAGCAGCTCGAACGGGAGGCGGAGCTCCAGACGGCCGCAACGCAGACCGAAGACTTCAAGGAGGGCGTCGCCGCGTTCCTCGAGAAGCGGCCGCCTGAGTTCCGCGGCCACTAATCCTTATTACAGATGGACATGCCCAGCTGGGTCGCCAGTTGGTTGCTCTGTGAGTTGTGCTCTCGCGCCTTGGGGAGGACCGCCTGGACAGCTTGCAGATCGCCCGACTTCGCGGTGTCGCGAATCTCCTGAAGGTCACCCCTGAGATTCCTCACCTGCGCCAGCCATTGATCGGAGAGCGCCTTCTCGCTCGCGGGCGGATGGAGCTTGCCGAGGTCATCGATGACGTGATCGAGAATCGGCAGCGTCTGGTCGGTGAGCTTGGCCAGGCCGGACAGGTCCTTGGGAGTTCCAAGGGCTTTCGTCTGCTTGTTGAACTTGCCGCAGATCGCATCGGCCTGCGATGCATATTCCTCTTTCGTCAGCGCCGTGCCGCTCGACTCGCCGCAGCCGGAAAGAACGGAAACGAGCGCAAGCGCGATCAGGGCTGCCTGCCTCATCGTCTTTACGGTATCGAGGGTGACTGACGGTCGCGTCCGGATCGAAGCCGCTGAGTCGCTGCAGCGCCGTCGGCCGGCCGTGGTGTTTCGAGCCCCGCTCGTCCTCCCGCATTACCTCGTGCTCGCGGTCTGGACACTGCTCGTCGTGCCGCTGGTCGCGGTCGCGTGGCTCGCTCTTTTGATCGAGGGCCGGCTCCCGTCCTTCCTCCACCGCTTTCTCGCTGCGTTCCTGCGCTACCAGGGCCAGGTGACCGCCTGGTTCGGGCTGCTCTCGGCCCGGTATCCGGATCCGTTGCACACGCTCGAGCATCCGTTTCGGATCGAGCTGCTCGAGCGTCCGCCGCAGCCCCGGCTCGTGACGCTGTTTCGCCTGCCGCTCGCACTGCCCGCGCTAGTCCTCACGAGCGTTCTCAACGTCGTGCTCTCGCTCGCCTCGGTCGCGGCCTGGTTCGTCGCTCTGGCGCTCGGCCGGACGACTGCGGGTCTGCAGGAGCTCGAGACTTTCTGTCTGCGCTACCAGCTGGAGACGCAGGCATACGTGACGTTGCTCACCTCTGCCTACCCTCGGCTCGCGCCGCCGTTCGTCACGACAGCGCCCGAGTGATCTCGTCGTGCTCCGGGAAGCGGCCTTCCTGCTGCTTCGAGAAGATCAGCTTTCCGTCGGCGACGACGTCGAACTGGCTCGTTTCTCCCGGCACGGCCTCGGCGTCGTGAATGGTGCCCCGGTTCAACTCGGCCGCGAGACTCGCAGCCCGACGGTCATAGCCGTTTCAGACGGGGCAGTAGAAGATCTCGACCTTCACACGTACGAGCCTATCCGAGCACTCGGCCGCCACCGGAAACTGGCTCAGGGCTTACGGACTGTGCGATAACTCGGGAGAGGGCACTGCAAGTTCTGGGTTCGCGAGTGAAACCGGGAGGCCGTATGAGCTCGACCGCTTCAGATCAGCCGCAGGCTGAGACGATTGTCCTGATCCACGGGATGTGGATGACGCCGCTCAGCTGGGAGCACTGGGTCAGCCACTACACCGACCGAGGCCATCGCGTGCTCGCGCCGGCATGGCCCGGCCTCGACAAGGAGCCGGAGGAGCTACGACGCGATCCGTCGCCGCTACGTGGAATCGACATCACCGACGTCGTCGATCACTACGACAAGATCATCCGCGGGCTCGACCGGTCTCCGATCATCATCGGACACTCGTTCGGCGGTCTCTTCACGCAGCTCTTGCTCGATCGAGGGCTCGGCGCCGCCGGCGTCGCCCTCGCGCACGAGGACGGAGCGGAGGGCAAGGCCGACCACGAGCAGCGCCGCGCCCAGATGCTCGCGCGGTTCGACACCAACAAGGACGGCAAGCTCG